>NZ_CP146343.1:10000-310000 GCF_037055275.1 Pseudomonas sp. ML2-2023-3 | reverse complement strand
GGCTATTGACGGAACCTTGGCCCGGCAGGCGTCGGCCCAGCGTGCAAGCACTGGCCTTCGCCGTGGAAGATCAACTGGCGGGGGACCTTGATGAGCTGCACATCGCCGTCGGCCCGGCGGATGCCCAGCAGCGCTATCCATTGCTGATTACCCATAAACAACGCTTGCAAGGGTTATTGGCACACCTGCATGAGCGTGGGTTGAACATCGTCAGCGTGCAGGCGGACGCCGACGTGTTACCCCACGATCAGACCTGCATGGCCTGGTGGGATGGGCGCTGGATTATTGGGGGGGCGTTGGAGGCCAGGCTGGCGTTGACAGAGCAGGCGCTGGCGGCTGTAAAAAGCGCTTTGCCCACGCAACTGATCAAGCGGGACATCGATTGCAACGCTCCCCCCGAAGGCGCTATCGACCTGTTGCAAGGCGAGCTTCGTCGTCAGATGAAGGGGCTAGCGTGGCGGCGAGTCGGTGCCGGGTTTTTGATCATATTTGCCCTGGCATTGGGCTTCACCCATTTGCGAAGCAGTTTTCTGGAAGGTGAAGCGGCGCGCTTGCAGGCCCTCAGCGAACAGCGCTTCAAGACCCTCTACCCCGAACAAACCCGTATTGTTGACCTGACCGCGCAACTCAGGGCACTGCAACAACAAGCGGCTGCCCCGCACAGTGGTCATATGGCGCGGCTGGTGCAACTGACTGAACAGGTGATAGGTGCCAGCAGTGTTGAAGTGCAACAGATGGAATGGCGCACGGATGTCGGCTGGGTACTCACTATCACCGCCGCCAGCTTCGCCGAGCTTGAATACCTGCGTACGCGGGGTGTGCAGAACGCACTGCCCGTCATCTTGGGCACTGCCAGCCAGCAGGGCAGCCGGGTGCAGGCATTACTCACCCTGAAGGACGTTATATGAAACCCCATCTGCGTGAGCGCTGGCAGCACTTGTCGCGTCGAGATCGTCAACTGTGTGGCGGGCTGGCGGTGTTTTTGCTGGTTGTATTCTGTGCCTATGGGCTTTGGTTGCCGGCCCAGCAGAGGTTGGTGGCGGCTCAAGGGCTGTACCTTAAGAACGTGGCACTCGCGGATGAAGTCCAGCGGGCCAGGCCAGCGTCAGCCACCGAGGATTCTGGTCAGCCGTTGGCCGCTCGCTTGAGCGAAAGTGCTGCGAGTTCGGGGTTGAATGTCGAGCAGTTCGAGCTGGACGCCGGTGTTGTACGTATCACCCTGAGCGGGGATGCGGTTGCGGTGCTGGTCTGGCTCAACCGCATCGAACAACAGGGCGCCCGCTTCGAAAGTCTGAGCCTGGAGAAGCGCGACAGCAGCCTCCAGGCCCGGCTGCAGATCAACAACTGACGCTACAGGAGGCGGGTATTGCCCGGCAGCACCGGCAATCGGGCCAGATGCAGCGACACCAGCAGCGCAATCAGCAACATGCCGACGATAAACGCGCCAATACCGTTCCAGCCTGCGAGATGCCAGAACACGCCACCCAGGGTCCCGGCGACGCTCGACCCGGCGTAGTAGCTGAACAGGTACAGCGACGATGCCTGCCCCTTGGCTTTGATGGCCCGGCGGCCGATCCAGCTGCTGGCCACCGAATGCGCACCGAAAAAGCCGAACGTGAACATCAGCATGCCGATAATCACAAACGCGATGGGTTCGAGCAGGGTCAGTGCGATCCCGGCCAGCATCAGCACAATCACGGCCCAGAGCACACGGCGGCGGCCCAGCTTGTCGGCCAGCGCGCCAATTTGCGCCGAGCTGTAGATGCCCGACAGATAGACGATGGACAGCAAACCCACCAGCGCCTGATTCATGTTGTAAGGGTCAGCCAGCAGGCGATAGCCGATGTAGTTGAACAACGTCACAAAGCTGCCCATCAGCAAGAAGGCTTCGAGAAACAGCCACGGCAGGCCCGCATCGCGAAAGTGCATGGTGAACCCGTCCAGCAGGCTGCGCGGGTTCATGGCACGGGGGCGGAAGTTGCGCGACTCGGGCAGGATCTTCACAAAGATCATCGCGGCGGCCAGGGCCAGGCCGCCGATGACCAGCATCGCGGTGTGCCAGCTCACAAAGTCGATCAACACGCCACTGATCAACCGCCCGCTCATCCCGCCAATGGCGTTACCGCCAATGTACAAACCCATGGCCAAACCGATGTGCTGGGGGTGAATTTCTTCACTCAAGTAAGTCATCGCCACGGCTGCCAGACCGCTGAGCGACAAACCCACCAGCGCCCGGGTGATCAGCACGCCTTCCCAGGTCGGCATCATGGCGCTGAGCAATGTAAAGGCTGCGGCAGAAAACAGTGCAAATACCATCACCGGTTTGCGCCCAAAGGCGTCGGAAATAGGCCCGGTAATCAGCAGACCAATGGCCAGCATCGCCGTGGCGACCGACAGGATCAGACTGCTTTGTGCCGCATTGATCCCGTATTCATGGGACAGCACCGGCATCATCGGTTGCACGCAATACAGCAGCGCAAAAGTCGCAAAGCCCCCCGAGAACAGCGCCAGCACCGTACGCATAAACATCGGCGTGCCTTTCTCGATAAACACATCATTGAGTTGGGAGACAACATCATCCAGCGCAGACGGCGGGATTTCGTGGGCGAGCGGTGCAGCAGCAGTTTTCACGGGGACCTCAAATTGCGGTAAAGCCGAGCGGCAATGACGAAAGAATATAGGCAGCTAACGATTCTTTCCAATATATTGTTCGACCTGTTTGATAGGTTTAACGACTCAATGGAGCTTGTATGGAATTGCGCCATTTGCGCTACTTCATCGCCGTCGCCGAAGAGCTGCACTTCGGCCGGGCGGCGCAGTTGCTGGGTATCTCGCAACCGCCCCTGAGCCAGCAAATACAGGCGCTGGAGCAGGAACTGGGGGCGCGTTTGTTTGATCGCACCAACCGTCGGGTTGAGCTCAGTGAAGCCGGGCGATTGTTTCTGGAAGAGGCGCGACTGGTGCTGGCCCAGGTCGACAAGGCGGCCGATGTGGCCCGTCGCGCGCAGCTGGGTGAACTGGGCGAATTGAAGATTGGCTTTACCTCCTCGGCACCGTTCAATTCCAGCATTCCCCAGGCCATTTTTGCGTTCCGCCAGGCGTTCCCGGCGGTGCACCTGAACCTCAAGGAAATGAGCAGCCGCGAGGTGGCTGAGGGGTTGGTGGATGAGACCATTGAAGTCGGCATCATGCGTCCGCTGGCGTTGCCTGAGTCGTTAAGTGCCGTGGAGTTGTTTCGTGAGCCGCTGGTGGCGGTGATCCGTGCCGATCACCCCTTGGCTGAAGGCAGTGACCATGGCTTGCAGTTGGCGGCGTTGGCGGATGAGCCTTTTGTGTTCTTCCCGCGCAGTTATGGCAGCGGTTTGTATGCGCAGTTATTGAGCCTGGCGCGCCAGGCGGGTTTCAGCCCGCACTTTTCACAGGAAGCGGGTGAAGCCATGACCATCATCGGGCTGGTGTCGGCGGGGCTGGGGGTGTCGGTGTTGCCGGCGTCGTTCCAGCATATGCGCATCAAGGGCGTGGTCTATCGGCCGCTGCTTGATCCTGATGCCAATACGGCGGTGTGGCTGGTGCAGCGCAAGGGCAGCAACTCACCGATGGCGAATGCGTTCGCGGATTTACTGACCCGTAAAACGGTGGCCAGGGTTTAGGGCTGCCAGGTTTTTTGTGGGCGCTGACTTTACGACTGCTGCGCAGCCTCGCACAGCTCGTCAGCGGCTACAGATTTTGTCGCCAACCCCGCGTTGTAGCCGCTGACGAGTAGAACGAGGCTGCGTCCGATCGCGAAGCGGTCGCAAAACCGGCGCCCGCGATTTGCCAGATAAACCGAGGGGTCGCTCTCGCGCAAGGTCACTAATGGCTTATTAAACAAACTGGATTTTCTGACGAAAGGGAGTGTAATCGCCTGATTCTGCGGGTGTAGCCTTGGGCTTACCTTTTGCGGATGATTGAAATCACTCGCAGTTCAACATTTTCGCGTTGGCTTTCAGGCTTGCCTGACAGTCGAGCTCGTGCGCGTATTTTGGTCAGAATTGATCGGATGGCAGAAGGTCATTTTGGTGATACCAAGTCGATCAGGGCAGGGCTGAATGAAGTTCGAATCGATTACGGCCCCGGTTACAGGCTGTACTTCATGCAGCATGGCCATCAATGGATCGTTTTATTGTGTGCTGGGGATAAAAGCAGTCAAACCCGTGATATCAAACAAGCGCGGTTGATTGCCAAAACCTGGAAGGAGAAAGACTTGTGACTGAGCATTTCACTCGTTGGGACAGTACCGAATTCCTTAAAACGGAAGAAGATATTGGGCACTATCTTGAAGCCTGCAGGGATGAAGCGGGTGATGATCCTGCCTTCATTACCAAAGCCATGGTCAGGGTTGCCGAGGCACGTGAGACTCTGAAGACCCTGGATAACCAGCCATCCCAGAGCCGGACAGATGCAGTGCGATGACAAACCAGTTTGTTTGTAAACAAGGCGCCGAGAGGCGCCTTTGTCATTTCTGAGGCTTACAACGGTTTTACCAGCGCCGCTTCAGACAGCTGTTTGGCCGTGCGTTCATTCTGGTTGTCCTTGAGGTCGCGCACGATATCGCGGTCCAGCAGGCGCACCCAGCGGATGTAGTTCTTGTGGATCTTGCCGTCCTTGTAGTCCAGGCCGCTGCTGTCGCGGTACTGGATACGGTAATGGTCGGCGCTGTACGGAATGTCGATTTCAGCGTGGTATTGCTCGCGCACGGTGATCTGCGCCTGCACCTGCTGGGGGGTGATTTTTTGCAACGTCCAGCCACGCCCGACCAGGGCTTTGACGATGGCTTGCTGCATTTGCGCACGGTCGCTGTGGATCGAGGCATGCAAGGTGCGGTCCGGGTTCTGAATGGGTTTGCTGGTGCAGGACACGGTGCCCAGCAGGGCAAGGGCTATCAGGGTAATACGCAGCAAGTAAGGCATTCCATTGGCTCCAGAGGTGTTAAACCCAGCGACGGAAGATCAACGAGGTGTTGACCCCGCCAAAGGCAAAGTTGTTGTTCATCACGTAATCGTTGTGCATGACGCGCAATTCGTCGCGCAGGTAGTCCAGTTCGCCGCAACGGGGATCGACTTCATCCAGGTTGAGCGTGGGCAGGTAGCGGTCGCTGTTCATCATTTCGATGCTGAACCACGATTCCAGCGCGCCACAGGCGCCCAGGGTGTGGCCCAGATAGCTTTTCTGGGAGCTGATGGGCATGTGTGTGCCGAACAGCTCGCGGGTGGCCAGGGTCTCGGCAATATCGCCTTGCTCGGTGGCGGTGCCGTGGCCGTTTACGTAGCCGATGGCCTGCGCGCCAATGCCCGCGTCTTCCAGTGCCAGCTCCATCGCCCGGCGCATGGTGCTGACTTCCGGGCGGGTGGTGTGCTGGCCGTCGGCGTTGCTGCCAAATCCGACGATTTCAGCATGGATATGCGCGCCACGGGCCAGTGCGTGTTCCAGCTCTTCAAGCACCAGCATGCCGCCGCCTTCGCCGATGACCAGGCCGTCACGGCCCTTGTCATAGGGACGCGGGCTGGTGTGCGGCGCGTCGTTTTTCAGGCTGGTGGCGTAGAGGGCGTCAAATACCATGGCTTCGGTGGGGCACAGTTCTTCTGCACCGCCGGCGAGCATCAGGGGCAGGCGACCGAACTTGATGGCCTCGTAGGCGTAACCGATGCCCTGGCTGCCGCTGGTGCACGCGCTGGAAGTGGGGATCAGGCGCCCGGTCAGGCCAAAGAAGATGCTGATATTGGCCGCCGTGGTGTGCGGCATCATGCGCACGTAGCTGTTGGCATTGAGGCCGTCCGCCACGGAGTTGAGCAGCATATTGCCGAATGCCTTGATCTCATCGGTGCTGCCGGTGGACGAGCCGCAGGCCACGCCCATGCGCCCGTCACGAATGATCGGGTTGCCCAGCAAGCCGGCATCCTGCAACGCCATCTCCGCTGCGCCAACGGCCAGGCGCGAGACGCGGCCCATGCTGCGCAATTGTTTGCGGGTCCAGTGCGCGGGCACCGCAAAGTCATCAATCGGCCCGGCCAGCCGCGTGTTGAGTTCGGTGAAACGGTCCCACTCGTCCATGCGCCGAATGCCACTGCGCCCGGCCACACAGTTGGCTTCGATGCTGGCCCAGTCACTGCCCAGGGAGGTGATACCGGCCATGCCGGTGACGACAACGCGCTTCATCAGCACAGGCCTCCATTGACGGCCAGCACCTGACGGGTGATGTAACCCGCTTCGGCCGACATCAAAAAGTTAACCGCCCCGGCGACTTCTTCCGGGGTGCCCATGCGTTGGGCGGGGATCATTTTCATCAGGTCTTCTACCGGTACGTTTTCGTCGAGCATGGCGGTGTTGATCAACCCCGGCGCAACGCAGTTGACGGTGATTTTGCGTTTGCCCAGTTCGATGGCCAGGGCCTTGGCGGCGCCGATCAAACCCGCCTTGGAGGCGCTGTAGTTGACCTGGCCGCGATTGCCGATCAGGCCCGATACCGAAGTGATGCAGACGATGCGTCCGGCAGCACGGCGACGGATCATGGGCATCATGACCGGGTGCAGCACGTTGTAGAAACCGTCGAGGTTGGTGCGCATCACGACGTCCCAATCGTCTTCGCTCAGGGCCGGGAACGCCCCGTCGCGGGTCAGCCCGGCGTTGAGCACGACGCCGTAATAGGCACCGTGGGTTTCAACATCGGCTTCGAGCATGGCTTTGCATTGGGCGCGATCCGACACGTCGAATTGCAGCACCCGTGCGCTGCGGCCCAATGCCTGGACTTCAGCCATGACGGCGTCGGCTTCACTGCGGCCACTGCGGCAATGCAGCACCAGGTCAAAACCGGCTTGGGCCAGACGCAGGGCAATGGCGCGGCCGATGCCACGGCTGGAGCCTGTGACCAAAATGGAGTCAGTCATGGCGGGTCTCCTGGGATGCTTGAGCAAGGTAGTTTTCAGCCTGGGGCGGACGGAATACGTTCAGGCGGGCGCTGGCACGGATGCCGGGGCCGGTGAGGTGACACTCGAACACGCCCATGCCGTTGTCGTCTTCCAGCGAGCGCAGCGCGTGGATGTGCAGTTGGGCACCGAGGGGAAAGTGTTCGACGTTGCATTCAAATTTGCGGGTGCCGAGCAAAAAGCCCAGCGCCACGGGACGGCCTTGCAGGCGGGCGTGGCAACCGGCGTAGGCAGCGACGCTTTGCGCCATCAGCTCAACGCCCACCCACGCGGGCAGGCTGCCGTCTTCGCGGTTGAACAAACCGCCTGCGTTCACGGTGAGACAGGTTTGAATCTGCTCTTCATCAAACGCCAGCACCTGATCGATGAGGATCATGTCGCCAGCGTGGGGCAGCAGTTCGGCGAGCGGCCAATCAATCATGGGGCGTCTCCGATAATAAGGCTGACGTTATTGCCGCCGAAGGCAAACGAGTTGCTCATCAGGCAGCGTTGTGGCGCCGGTGCCAGGGTCTGGCCGGGCGTTACCCAGTTCAGCGCAGGCAGCACCGGGTCGGGTTGACCGTCCCAGACGTGCGGGGGCAGGGCATCGCCGTGGGTCAGGCTCAGCCAGCAAAAGGCGGCCTCCAGTGCCCCTGCCGCACCCAGGGTGTGGCCGGTCATGGGTTTGGTCGAAGAGCACGGCACGCCTTGGGGGAAGACCTGTGTCACGGCGTGGCTTTCCATCGCGTCGTTGTGCAGGGTGGCGGTGCCATGCAGGTTCAGATAGCCGATGTGCGCGGGCTGCAGACCCGCACGACCCAGGGCCTTGTGCATGGCTTGAGCTGCGCCGCGCCCGGAGGGTTCAGGGGCGGAAATATGATGCGCATCACTGCTGGCGCCCGCGCCGAGCAGGGCGATGGAGTGAGTGCCCGCGGGTTGCTTGCTCATCACAAACAGCACCGCCGCCTCCCCGATATTGATGCCGTGGCGGTTCACCGAAAAGGGGTTGCAGCGTTCATCCGACACGGCTTCCAGCGATGAAAAGCCGTTGAGCGTGAGTTTGCACAGCGTGTCGACACCGCCGCACAGCACCACGTCGCACAGGTTCATGTCCAGCAGTCGCTGGGCACTCATCAGGGCGCGGGCGCTGGAGGTGCAGGCGGTAGAAATCACATAGGTCGGCCCGTTGATGTTCAGCCAGTCGGCCAGAAACGTGGCCGGTGCGCTCAGCTCTTGCTGCTGATAGTCGTAATCGCCGGGGAACTGTTGATGTTGCAAGTAGTGGGCAATGCCACGGCTGGCTTCATCGATGCCCGAGGTGCTGGTGCCCAGCACAACGGCAATGCGCTCGCGGCCGAACGTCTGGATCGCCTGTTCGATGTCGTCTTTGATCTGCAACGCAGCGTCGAGCAGCAACTGATTGTTGCGACTGCATTGCGGGCTGAGTTCAGCCGCAATTGCAGGCAGCTCGCCACTGACCGCGCCGAGGGTGATTGAGCGCTCGGGCACCCAGCCGCTTTGACGCTGCATGCCGGAGCAGTCACCGGCAAACAGCTTGCGCGCGACTTCATCGGTGCCGCGACCCAGCGAACAGACCACGCCCAGGGCATTGAGGTAAGCAGTCATGGGGCGGCCTCCAGCGGGCTGATCCGGTAGTGCAGATCGCCCTTCATATCGATACGAAAGACCCGGGGTTGCAGGTACTGCACTTGCCAGCGCTGTTCCATGAAGCGCCGATCAGGTTCAGCGGTTGCCTGTGGATAATTAACCGACAATTCAGCCGCAGGTGTCAGTGCAAACAATAACGCCGCGAACAGCTCGCGGGCTTCGGGATTGGGCGGCAACAGACCATCGGCGTGCCAGGTGCCGTCCTGCAACAATTGACGTGCCAGAGGAATGCCCAGCGGGTCCATCAACGACCAGCGCAGCCCGGCATTTTCCTGCTGAATCACCAGTAACCAGTCCTGACGCTCATCGGCGTGTTCACGCTGGATATGCAACTGCATGGGCAAGGCCAGGGTTGGGGTGTGCCTGGGCAGCGGCAAGCTGGTGCAGCTACTGAGCAGCATGCACATCAACAACCACACAAACATTATCCGTGTGGGAGCGGGCTTGCTCGCGATGCAGGCAACTCGGTTCAACGGATTCACCGCAGCGATCCTGTCGCGAGTAAATCCGCTCCCACAGGGGATTGGGGCTTGCGCGCCACCACGTTGACCAGGGTTTCCTCCCGTTGCCCTACCGGTTTTGGCTTGAGCACGCCCAAGCGCTCCAGCAGGCCGAAATCCTTGGAGCGGCTCCACCACAGGTAGGGGTATGAGACGTTTTGCGGACCGAATTCAAAACCCTGATCACGGATCATGTCCAGGTATTGCTCCGCGCTTTTCTGCACATGCATGGGGTGGCGGAACAACCAGCGGATCACCCAGGTGTCGATGTAGGCTTCGGTGGACTCGGCAAACAGCAAGTACCCCCCCGGTTTGAGCACCCGGTAAAACTCGGCCAGTGCCCGGTCCTGCTGCACCAGATGGTGGAAGGTCTGGTGGCAGAACAGGATGTCGACACTGGCATCCGGCACGTCAAGTTCGGCGCAGTCGCTGCCGATCAGTTCGATGTCGATACCCTGACGCCGGGCTTCTTCTGCGCTCAATTGCAGGCTCAGCGGATCGGCATCCAGGCCAACCAGACGCGTGGGGGTGAAGGTTTTATGCAGATACTGGAACGATTTTCCCTGGCCGCAGCCGGCATCGAGAATCACCGGCGCGCTTGGCAGCTCTTCACTGAACAGGCTGCGCAGGTCATTGATGGCCACCCGCAGCACATGGTGCTGCCAGGTGTGGCTGCGCAAAAACCAGAAGCCCAGACGGGTTTCTTCAACGTAGGTATCGCTCAGAGGTTTCATGGCGACTCCGTAGCGCAAATGTCCGACAGCATGCGCAAACGGCGCTTGGGTTCGCTGACAAACGGGTTGTTTTCATCCCAGGCATAGCCCGCCAGGATCGAACTGATCATACGGCGGATCTGTGGCGAGCTGTCAGGGTGGAAGATCACGTCCTGGAAGGTGCCGGCGTACCAGCCTTCGACGTAGCAGCGGAAGGTGTCGACCCCGCGCTTGAGCGGTTCGGCAAACTCGGCTTGCCAGTCCACGGCCTCGCCTTGCAACTGACGGTGCAGTACGCCAGCGGCCATGCTGGCCGAGCGCATGGCAATGGTCACGCCCGAAGAGAACACCGGATCGAGGAACTCGGCGGCATTGCCCAGTAGCGCAAAGCCAGGGCCGTGCAGGGTTTTGACGTTGGCCGAGTAGCCGCCGATGGTACGCGCCGCAGTGTCCCACACAGCATTGGCCAGCACGCGTTGCAGGCTAGGGGTCTCGTCGATGAAGCTGCGCA
The DNA here is from genome assembly GCF_037055275.1 of Pseudomonas sp. ML2-2023-3. NCBI lineage: Bacteria > Pseudomonadati > Pseudomonadota > Gammaproteobacteria > Pseudomonadales > Pseudomonadaceae > Pseudomonas > Pseudomonas sp. ML2-2023-3. Next base: position 299,667 of record NZ_CP146343.1, on the reverse strand, counting down.
GGCACTCGTCGAGGTTTTCGCTGCGCCCGGCAAAATGTTCAGCTGCCGCGACCACGCCCACCGAGCAGCGGCCATTGCTGAACGGAATGCTCCAGAACCAGATATCGCGCTGGGTCGGATGGGTGGTCACGAGGATTTTGTTGCGATCAAAACCGTCGCAATCAATGCGGTCTTCAACGTGGGTAAATACGGCCTGGCGCACCGGGAAATTCGACGGCGCTTCAAGATCGAGCAAGCGCGGGAGCACGCGGCCATAGCCGCTGGCGTCGAGGATAAAGTCGGTTTCGAGCTGATAGCGGCTGCCGTCTTCGCGTTCAATGTCCAGCAACGGTCTGTCCCGTTCAACATCGGTGGCGATCACGGTCTGGCCGTAGCGGATTTCAACACCTTGCAAGGCGGCCTGATCGGCCAGCAGCTTGTCGAAATCGGCGCGTTGCACCTGAAAGGTGGTGGGTTTGCCGTTGCTGAACGTGTCACCAAAATCGAAGGCGCTGTATTGCTCGCCCCAGGCGAAGGCGGCGCCGTTTTTGAGCTGGAAACCGGCCGCTTGTACCGCTTCCAGCATGCCCGCTTCTTCGATGAAGTCGATGCAGTGCGACAGCAGACTTTCACCAATGGAAAAGCGCGGGAAGTGTTGGCGCTCGATGATCAACACATCGTGGCCCTTGTGTTTGAGCAAGGCCGAAGCGATGGCGCCGGACGGCCCTGCGCCAATCACGACAACCTGACGACGTTCCATTTCTATTCCTGACACAGGCGCTCCTTGCCGGGTACTACGGCAGACTTCAAAGGGGGTTTACTCATGCCCGCCAACGCCGGTAACAGCGTAGCGATCAGGCTCATCAACATCAGCGCAAAGTACAGCGCGGGGCTGATGAGTTGTTGTTGCAGCAGCAGGTTGAGGAAGACGATTTCGCTCAATCCGCGAATGTTCAGTAACAGGCTTTCACGCCATTTGCTGGCCCCGGCAAACGTCGGCGTGGCCCAGCTCACCCCGAGCCAGTTACCCAGCAGCTTACTGACCATCGGCAGCAGCAATAGTGCGGTCAGTTGCAGCAGGCTGATGTCGCTCAGGGCGCTGTGAACATTGATTTGCACAATGCCGAACGTGAGGATCAGCGGGATCGCCAACGTGGTCTGCAAGCGTTCCAGCCATACAGCGTTTAACGGCATGACCAGCTTCACCTTGAGCCACGCCATGCAGATCAAATAGCCGACGCCGAAAATAAGGGCATTGAGTCGGTAATGTTCGGCCACCACCAGCAAGGCAAAAAAGCTCAGGCTGTAACACAACGGCTGACGGATACGCAGGGCGCGCAACAGCAGCGGCAGCAGGGCACCGGCCAGGGGCAGCAGCAAACTGCTCAGGTCCAGGCTGCCCTGGGCCAGGCCAAACAGGGTCCAGCATGTGAGGTCGATAAGGATCGCGCTTTGCACCAGGCGCCGAGTGGCGGCGGGCGGGTAATCGATGTGGCGCAAGTACAGGTACAACACCGGGATCGCGGTGATGGCAAACACCAGGCCCACCGCCAGTGAACTCAACCAGGGTTGTTCAGGCAGCAGCCAGACGGCGCAGGCCAGCCCGCAGGCGAAGGGCACGGCAAAGCTGGGCAGGGCGATCTTTACACTCTGGCGATCAAGGCGCAGATCAATCACGTCGCTCAAAATGGTGCCCAGCAACAGGGCAAAACTCAGGCTGTACAGGCTTTTGAGCCAGACCGGCGCGACCAGTTGGGCGCCGTCAAGCTGCCAGTGCGGTTCGATCCAGAACAGCATCAACAGCGGCAGGACGATGGATGCCAGCAATAACTGGCTGACAATCGGAATCACGCCGAAATGACGGCCCACGCGGGTGGCCAAGGCAAACAGGGCCAGGGCCAGCAGCCAGAACAGGGCTGTCATCATCGGCTGTGCTCCTGTCTGCCCGCCCAGGGCGCCAGGATAAAACTGAACGCCAGCCCCAGGCTGACCGACAAGCCGAAGTTGCTGACGGCAGGTGTGCTCGACACGGCCAGCAGGCCGAACGACAGCCATGTGGTCAATGCCGCCAGCAAGGTGCCGAGCAGGCTGACGGCGGCGCCGCCGATTTGCTCGCGCATCAAAATCGCGTAATCGACGCTGATCGCCGTCACCAGCAGCAGGCCGAAGAGGCTGAACAGCGTCAACGGCTGACCCAGCCAGCCCAGGCTTGCCAGGCTGCACAGCGCGGCCAGCAGCGGCAGTGCGACGATGCGCAGTGCACCGCCAAAACCGAACGGAGCGATCAGCAGCAATACGATCAAGGCACAGGACAGCAGCTTCAATTCGGCGGCGCTGATTTGCGTTGCGGCGAATACGTTATTCAAGTCGCCCAGGCGGTCGACCAGTTGTACGCCCGGCAGGTCTTGCGCTTGCACCCGCAGCAAACTGGCACTGCTCAACCCTTGCAGGCTGACCATGGCTGCAACGCCTTCGGCGTTCTTGCCTAGCCAGAGTGCGCGCCAGGGTTCGGCCAGCGGGCCGCTCAACGCGTCATCGATATGTTGCTCGGGCAAGGCCTGCAATTGCGCAACCTCGGCCTGCAGAGCGGTTTCAGGTACGCCCAGCTCCAGCAGCGGCTGCCAATGTTGCGCCAGCTGAGACAGCGCACTGCGCAATTGCTGTTGCTCGCCGGGCAGGCTGACCAATTGGTTCAGCGCCAGGTAGCCCTGCAACTTGCCCATGTGCACCAACTGATCGAGACGCTCGCCAAGGGCGGTTTGGCGCTCAAGCAATTGCTGCTCGTTGTCGGCCCGCACCAGGAAAAACTGGCTGGTGGGCTGGTAGCCGGTAATCCGTGCAATGGCCTGTGCCTCGGCCATCAATTGCGGTGGGGCGCCGACCCATTGGCGAATGTCGTTCTTGGTGGTCAGTTGCCACAAACCGGCCGCGCAAAACCCCAGCAGTAAAACCAGCAAGGCTGGCGTGGGGATGCGTTTGAGCAAGGCTTCGCGCACGTCGAGCAGCGATTGCGCAATACGCAGGGGCCATTGCGCAGGGCGCAGTTCCACACCTTTGAGCAGCGCGGGCAGCAGGCATACGGCGCTCAAGTAAGCACCGACCAGGCCTGCGGCGGAGAAGATGGCGATTTGGGTCAGCGCCGGGAACGGGGTGAAGGCCAGTGCCAGATAACCAATGCAACTGGTCGCCAGGCTCAGGCTTAAACCGGGCAATGTCAGGCGCAAGGCGGGCCAGCTGCGCCAGGGTTTCAGGCTCCAGCTTTTGGACAGGTAATGCAGCGGGTAATCCACCGCCACCCCGATCAGGCTGGAGCCCAGTACCAGCGTCATCACGTGCATGCTGCCAAAGAACGCGACGCAGGCCACGGCACCAAACAGCATGCCGACCAGCACGGGCACAAACGCCAGCAGCACCCGCCAGCGCCGGAACGCGAGCAGTAACAACAGTAGAATTCCGACGGTGGCTCCACCGCCGACCCAGGTGATTTCGCGGGTGGCTTGCTGTTGCCCGCTGGCCGCGTAGAGCAGGCCACTGGCAGCGAGCAGTTGCACATCGTGGGGTGCGATCTGCTGACGGCTATGCTCAAGCAGCTCGGCAACCCGCAGCGGCAGTTTCATGTCAAACGCATTGCCTTGGGTACGGGCGCGCAGCAGCACCCAGTGTTTGCCGTCGGCCTCGGCGACCAGCGCTGCGCTGCCTATATCGAGTTGCACTGCACCGCGCTGCGGCTGGCTGTTCTGGATGCGCCCGGTGAGACCCAGCCAGTCGTCCTGGCTCGGCACCAGGCTGAACCCGGTGAAGGGATCGAACAGGGCTTGTACCCGTTGCTGGATAAAGGCGTCGGGGTGTTCAATCAGTTGCGTGCGGTCGGCTGCAGACAGCATTGCCAATCGGCCGCGCAGCAGTTGATCACGCAGCGCCGGGAGGTCGGCCTGCAGGCTCCATTGCACCTTTTCAAACAGGCCGCTGGCTTGCCACTGCTGGCCCAATTGCTCAGCCGAGGCGATGGCTTGCTGGCGATCGCTACTGCCCACCAGCACCAGCATTTCGCGGTTCAGGGGTTCCTGCATGCGTTGTTCTGCGCTCAGCTCCAGCGCATCCGGTGAATCCCCTGGCACCAGTTCCATCAGGTTGGCCGACAGCGGTGCGCCGTGGCGCCATTGCCAGCCGGCGAGTGCAAGCACCGCCACCAGCAGGATCATGAAGCCACGGGGCAACCAGCGTTCATTGCGCAAAATCGTGCTGCTCCGTGTCACTCAAGGGTTGGTTGCTGACGCTGTTGTGCATTTTAAGCAGCGTGCTGTCGCCCTGGGTTTCTTGCAGTTCGATGCGTTGCACCAGTTCGCCGCCGCCGATGTTGATCTGCTTGAACACTTGCTTGAGCAGCAGTGAGCGTGGGGTCAGGGTCAGCGTCCAGTGGGCGGGTTCGCCTTGCAGTTGCAGGTCGAAGTCCCGTTGCAGGCCACTGCTGTCGCCTTGCAGCACGGCGAGGAACAAGCGGTTTTGCTCGGCGCCGGCGCTTTTGCCGGGCAGCATTTGCCAGCGCGTGCCGTCTCGCCGGGCGATGCCTTGGGACGTGATGCGGTAATCCTGTTGCAGCGGGGTTTTCAATTGCCAAAGCAGGCCGTGATCCTTGGCCAGTACAAAGGTACCGGTGCTGGTCAGCGGCTTGGGCAGGGCGCGCAGGTGTTTTTCCTGGATGAAATCACCGTGGATCACCTGGGGTTTGGCCAGTTGTTCGCTGAGTTGTTGCAGGTCGAAGGCGTGGGCCAGAGGAGTGAATCCGAGCAACAGCGTAACAATCAACCCCCTGTAGCCGCTGCCGAAGGCTGCGATAAGGGCCGAAGGCCCTTCGATATTGAAAAAGCGCGACCCCTTCGGGCTCGATCGCAGCCTGCGGCAGCGACTACCAAGGCGGTTCATGGCAGCATCCTCGCGACAGCGTCGGTGAAGCACTTGGGCGACACCAGTTGCATCTCCTTGCTGGCGATCTCGACCGCCACTTGCACCGTAACGGCCCGGGTCAGCCGCTCGCCTGTGGCCAGGTCGGTAATCAGGTAATTGACCTTCAGGCGGTTCTCCCACTCCACCAGGTTGGCGCGCACATTGATGCGCTGCCCAAACGTGGCCCCGCGGACATAGCGCAATTGCATGTCGATCACCGGCCACGCATAGCCCGCATCGAGCATGTGCGTGTAGTTGTGGCCGATATGGTCAAGTAACGCACAGCGCGCCACTTCGAGGTATTTGACGTAGTGGCCGTGCCACACCACGTGCAGGGTGTCGATGTCGAAAAACGGCACCAGCACTTCGGTATCAACGTGCAAAACGCCTTTGCTACGCATGCAGCCTCCAGTGTTGTTGGGCAATACGGCTCAGGCACAAGCGCAGTTCGGCTTCCAGGGCGCGGTCTTCGACCACCGGCGGGAAGTCCTTCGCCAATTCGGCGTGCATCCGGGCCAGTGCGGGTGGCAGCGGGCGGGCGTCTTCGGCGCGGCTGCGCAACCACACGCCCTGATTAGCCGCCAGCAAGGTGGCAGCAGCGACCTGTTCGGTCAGTTCAAGCACGCGGATCGCATCGCGGGCAGCGATGGTGCCCATGCTCACTTTGTCCTGGTTGTGGCACTCGGTGGAGCGCGAGAACACGCTGGCCGGCATGGTGTTTTTCAAGGCTTCGGCGGTCCAGGCGCTGGTGCCGATCTGCACCGCTTTAAAGCCGTGGTTGAGCATCGCCCGCTCGGCGGTTGCGCCCGACAGGTTGCTCGGCAGGCCGTGGTTGTAACGCACGTCCACCAGCAGCGCGAGCTGGCGGTCCAGCAGGTCGGCGACGTTGGCGACCAGGGTCTTGAGGCTGTCCATCGCAAAGGCGATATGACCGCCGTAGAAGTGCCCGCCATGCAGCACGCGCTCTTCTTCAGCGTCGATGATCGGGTTGTCGTTGGCGCTGTTGAGTTCAATTTCGATAAACCCGCGCAGCCAGTTCAGGCTGTCAGCCAGCACCCCCAGCACGTGGGGGGCGCAGCGCAGCGAGTAGCGGTCTTGCAGGCGATGCAAGGGCGCGGTCGGGGCGTCGATGGCCAGGTCCTGGCGAATCCAGGCCGCCACCTGCATTTGCCCCGGATGGGGCTTGGCGGCGAACAGGCGCTCGTCGAAGTGCTCGGGGTTGCCTTGCAGCGCCACTACGTTGAGGGCGGTGATGCGCGTGGCCAGTTTGAGCAGGTAGTCGGCGCGGGCATAGGCCAGGCACGCGAGGCCAGTCATCACGGCGGTGCCGTTCATCAGCGCCAGCGCTTCCTTGGGCCGCAGTACCAGCGGTGTCCAGCCCAGTTCCTGATGCACGTCGGCTGCGAGGCGGCGCTCACCCTTGAACAATACTTCGCGTTCGCCCGACAACGTGGCCGCCACATAGGACAACGGCGTCAGATCGCCGCTGGCGCCCACCGAGCCCTCTTCGGGAATCAGCGGCAGGATGTCGTGGGCAATAAAAGCCTGCAAACGTTCCAGCAACTCGATGCGCACTCCGGACACGCCGTGGCACAGCGACTGCAGGCGTGCAGCGAGCACGGCGCGGGTGGCCTGGGCGTCGAGCAGCTTGCCCAGCCCGCAGCCGTGAAAGGTGTAGAGGTGGCGCGGCAGCGCTTCAACATGCTCCAGCGGCACCGCCACCACGCACGAATCACCGTAGCCGGTGGTCACGCCGTAGATGACGCCTTCCTTGTCCAGCAGCGAGTCGAGAAAGCGTGCGCCCTTGGCGATGCGCTCGCGATAGTCGGCGTCGTCTTGCAGACGGGTCGGCGCCTGACGATTGGCCAGGGCCAGCACGTCTTCAATGCGCAACGGGGTTTGGCCGAAGGTTACTGGCTCATGCGGATGCGTCGTCATCGGTCTTCCAGAAAGGGTAAAAATTGAACCATTGTTGGGGCGCTTCAAGGCAGTAGCGCCCCAGGCGTTCGGCGTAGCGCGTGGCCCACTGGGCGATCACCTGCTCGCGGTCGCTGCGCCGCCAGAGTACGGCGTCGGTGAAGGGTTCGAGAATGACCCGGTAGCGTCCTTCGTGCTTGAGGCAAAACATCAGGTTGACCGGGCATTTGAGCAGCCCGGCCAACAGCCACGGGCCTTGGGGGAATGCGGCAGGGTGGCCGAGAAAGTCGACCTCGACATTGCGCCCGCCATGCAGCGGAACCCGGTCACCGGCAATCGCCAGCCATTCGCCGTCTTCCAGGCGCTGATTGAGTTGCAGCATCACTGCCGGGTTGAGCTCACTGACCTGAATCAGCCGTAAATGGCTGGCCCCGGCTTCGCCCAGCAGGCGGTTGAAGTGTTCGGCGTGCTTGGTGTGCACCAGCACGTTCATGGTCACCTGTTCGCCCAGCTCGGCCAGTGCGCGACACACTTCGAGGTTGCCCAGGTGTGCGCCCACCAGCATCTGGCCGCGTTCGCCGCGTAACTGATTGCGCAGCAGGGCGGGGTCGATGATGTCGATGTCTTCGATCTTGAGGCGCCCGTTCCACACGTCGAGCTTGTCGAGCAGGGCATCGGCAAAGGCCATGAACTGCCCGAACACCCGTCTGCGGGTGGGGCGCAGGTCGCTTTTCCCGCTCCAGTCGGCCAACCGCTGCTGGTACTGCCAGATGCTGCGCCGGGCACGGCCACCGAAGACAAAGAAGTACAGCACAATGGCGTAGAGCACCGGGCTGAGCAGGCGTCGGCCCAGCAGTTTGACGCCGAACGCAGTGAGCTTCATCAGCCGGAAACTGCCGCGCTCCTTGTGGTCAGCCCAATGCTGTTGAGGTTCGCTCATGCTTTGAAACGCCCCCAGAGGATGCTCGGCAAACGGATCAACATGCCGAAAAACAGTTTGGTGTGCATGCCGGAAATCAGCGCGTTGTCATGGAACAGGCGAAAGTGCGAGAGGCCGTCCTGGGGGTAATGGACCTTGGTCGGCAGCCAGCGCATGGGCTGGTTGCGCCACGCCAGGCGCACCAGAATCTCGGGATCGAAGTCCATGCGCTTGCCCAGTTTGACCGAATTGATCAGCGCCAGCGTCGGCGTCAGCGGGTAGACCCGAAAACCGCACATGGAGTCGGGAATCTGCAGCGACAGGCTGTTGATCCACACCCACACGTGGGTCAGGTAGCGCGCATACAGGCGGCCCTTGGGTACGCTGTCGTCGTATTGCGGATAACCGCAGATCAGCGCCTGGGGGTTTTGCTGCGACACCTGCATAAAGGTCGCGACGTCGCGCAGGTCGTGCTGGCCGTCGGCGTCTACTTGCAGGGCGTGGGTGAAGCCCAGCCTGGCGGCTTCCCGCAGCCCCGCCATGACCGCGCCACCCTTGCCCTGATTGATGGCCAGGCGGATGAGGAAAGTGTTCTCGCCCTGGGCAAGCTGTTCGAGAACGGCACTGCACGCGGGGCTGCTGGCGTCGTCAACCAGCACGCAGGGCAAGCCGGCGGCGAGCAGGGCGTCGACCACGGCCGGCACGGCGGTTTCGTGGTTGTACACCGGAATCACGGCGCAGGGGTTATGCATGGGCGGGCTCCAGCACGATGCGGCCACTGGAACAGGGCGCCGTCGCGTTGCGGTAGGCGAAGTGCAGCTTGCTGCGCTCACGGTCGAAACGCAGGGTCAGTTCGATGGCGTCGCCGGGGCGTACCAGTTGCTGGAACTTGAGCACTTCCATCCCGGCAAAACGCGGCGGCAGGTCGAGGAGTTGCTGACCCAGTGCCATTGCCCAATCCACTTGCACCACGCCCGGCAGTACCGGGGTTTTGGGGAAGTGACCACTGAAGTAGGCCAGGTCTGGCGGGATCGACAGGTTGAGGGTCCACTGGCCGTCATGTTCGGCTTGGCTCAGCACCTCGGGCATTTTAGGCCGGGGTGCCAGCAATAACGTATCGACCTGGGCCTGGGGCAGCTTGCCCTGGCTGTTGAGTGGCATCTGGCGCAACACGCGCCAGCGACGGGGCAAGGCCAGGGCTTCGCAGTGCTGGCTCAAGTGCTGGCGCAGGGTTTGGGTCAGGGCGCGACGACCGTGTTCACGCAGGGCAAACAGACCGCTGGGGCTGAGTACCAGCAAGGCGCCCAGGGACGCACGGTTTTCGTTGACCACGCCCAGGCGGGCTTCAGCCACCCAGTCGTGGTTGATCAGTGCGTGCTCGAGCATGGGCAGGGAGATGCGTTTTTCTTCCAGTTTGACGATGCGATCCAGGCGCCCGAGCAACTCGAAACGACCATCGGCCTCGATGCGAGCTGCGTCGGCAGTCTGTTCGATATGACCTGCGGGCAAGTACGCCGAGGCGATTATCAGGGCGCCATCTTCGCTCTGGCTCAGTTGCACATCGGCAAATGGTTGCCACAGGTTTGGGCCCTGACGCCACGCGATCCCACCGGTTTCCGAGCTGCCAAGGATTTCGGTCGGCCACTGGCCCAGACGCTCGAACAACCCTTGCGCCGCTTCTGCAGGCAAGGCGCCGCCCGACGAGAAAACCCGGCGTACCGGGCTCAGGGCGGGCCAGTCCAGGTTGTCGGCCATGCGCTTGAGCAGGGCAGGGCTGGCGACCCATGCGAATGATGAATGCTCGCGGCTGGCGCGCTGCATGTCTTCAGGGAACGCCAGTTGTTTGCGGACAAAGGTGCGGCCTGCGCACAGGGGCCACAACACGCGAAACAGCAGCCCGTAAATATGCTGTGCAGCCACGCTGGCAATGATGCACGCATCACCCAGATCGGCGCCCCACAGCTGTTCCAGCGCCTGGACTTCGTTGGCCATCTGGCGCAGGTTTTTGTCGATGCGCTTGGGTTCGCCGCTGGAGCCCGAGGTGCACAGGCTGAGCTGGCACTTGTCCAGATCCAGTTCTGCTGCCGGCACTGCATCGGCGTACAAGGCTTGCAGTTGGTCGCTTTGAGTTATCCACAGGTCAACCCGGTCATCCCAGCGCTGACGGGTTTGGGCTTGCAGGTCGGCAGGCAGCAGCACACTGACGCCGGCGCGCCATGCACCGAGTAAAGCCACTGCCAGTTCGCCAGCGTCCTCAAGGTGCACGGCAATGTGCTGCACGCCTCGCTGTTGCAGGCCGCCTGCCAGGCGCAAGGCCTGTTCACAGAGGGTGTCGTGGTTCAGCGCAGGGTCAACCGTAACGCGGCGCTCTGCGTGTCCCTTGAGCAATAGCTGCTCAAGTTTTATCCAATTCATGCCCGGCCTCTTACCTTTTGTCGTATCAGCCATTCAATGGCAAACAGCAGCCCCATCAGCCCGTAGGCGATAAGGCCGTTGTACAACGTCCACCAGCTCAGCGGCGCCCACAGCGTCAAACTGGCTGCGACTAACCCGTTGAGCATGAAAAACAGGCACCAGACCTTGGTCACCTGCCGTGTGTAATCAATTGCGATGTCGGGTAATACCGGCTCGCGCAAGCGGGCCAGGCGCTCGATTATCGGTGGCCCGAATTTCAGGCTCAGACCGAACAGGCAGAGCATGAACGTACTGATCAGGACCGGGTACCAGCGCAACAGTGCCGGGCTGTTGAACAGCGCCAGCAGGCCGCAGAACACCAGTGCAACGACCGCCATCCACAGGCTGCCGGGGCGCCGTTCTCCGGTCAGGGCACGGGCCAGCCACAGGCCGCCAAGCAGTAACGCAAACTGCCATGGGGCGAAATGGGCCATGCCGAAATACACCGCAAAGGGGTACAGCAGGCCCGCCAGCAACAGCCCAAGGCCAATCAGTCGACTCATGCGTCAGCGTGAACCAGGCGATAAACTGCCTCGACCACGTCATTGACGGTTCGCACCGATTTGAATTCTTCAGCGGCGATTCTTTTACCGGTTTTGCGCTTGATGTGGTCGATCAGGTCAACGGCGTCGATGCTGTCGATTTCCAGGTCCTGATACAGGTTGGCGTCCAGGGTGACGCGCTCGGGCTCCAGTTCGAAGAGTTCGACCAGGGCGTCGCGCAGGGTATTGAAAATGTCGTCACGGGTTTGCATGGTTCGGTCTCAGGCTGCCTGTTTGGCCGTGACAAAAGCCGCAAGGCTGGCCACGTTGGAAAAGTGATTGCGAGTGTCTTTGGCATCGGCGTCTATTTTGATGCCGTAGGTTTTTTGAATCGCCAGGCCCAGCTCAAGTGCGTCGACCGAATCCAGCCCCAGGCCATCGCCAAACAGGGTTTGTTCGTCACCAATGTCGCTGACGCTGATGTCTTCGAGGCCCAGGGCATCGATGATCAGCTGTTTAATGTCGCGTTTCAGATCGCTCATCTGTGGCGAGCTCCTTAATAAAGTAGTCATGCACGAAGTCATTGAGCAGGCGCGAGGCTTTAGGCGGCGGGCCAAGCGCGGTAAAGGTGTCTGGATCTATATCGGCGCCGACACGAATACTGAAGTGCACGCGCCGATAGGGGATGCGGTACCAGGGTTCGGCCTTGGTCAGCGTGGTGGGGCTGACCTTGATCACCACCGGGGTGAGGATTTTCGCACCCCGCAGTGCTATCGCGGCGGCGCCGCGATGAAAGGCAGGTGCCGTGCCCGGCTGCGTGCGGGTGCCCTCCGGGAAAATGATCAGGGTCTGGCCTTCCTGCAGCGCTCGCGCGGCGTTATCGAGCATGTCGACGCTGCCATCGTTGCTGATGTACTGCGTGGCGCGCACGGGGCTGCGGGTAAACGGGTTCTGCCAAAGGCTCTCTTTGACCACGCAATTGGCGTTTCTTACCAGGCCGATCAAAAAAACCACGTCGATAAGCGACGGGTGGTTGGCAATGATCATCTGGCCGGGTCGACCGAGCCGTTCGGCACCTTGTACGTCATAGGTCAGCACGCCCATGCGGGCCATGGTGCGAATAAACAGCCAGAACAGCCGGCTGACGGTTGCACGGGCACGTTCGCGGTGACGAACGGCGTTTCCCGGCAGGCAACCGAGTACCGGGAAAATCACGACCCGCAGGCACAGGCATCCGAGACCGAACAGTGTAAAGCTGATCGCCGTGGCGATCAGGCGCCAGACATAAGCATCGCGATGCTCGCTCACAGGCTGTGTTGCCAGTTCCATACGCGATCTTTCCAGGCATGCTGGAATGACGCCTGTCCATCGAACAGGTGGCGCAACAGGTTCAGGCTATGGGGCCACGGGGCTTTTTCGATGTCGGTGGTCGTGCTTGCGAGGGAGACCTGCCATTGCGTCCCGGGGGTCAGCAGCAGGCCGACGGCGTAAGGAAAGGGCACATCATCAATCCATTGGGCGTAGGCGTGTGGCGGTTGCTCTTCGGTGATGATCAGCAGTACGGCGGGCGCACCTTCATTCAACAGCGCGCAGGCCTCGATCAGGCCATGCTCCAGGCCATCTCCGGCAGCGGCAATGGCCGTCATCTCGCTGGTTTCGCCGCGCATGATCGACCACAGGCCAATGACCGCGTTATGCACCGAGAGGCTGAATTGTGTCGGGGACAGGGGCTGGCTGGCAGCGAGGTCGCTGAGGATGTCGAATGTGCGCGGGGTTTCGCCGTGGCGTGAGGCGAAGACCAGTGGCAGTGCCTCGTGGCCTTGTGCCAATGGCCAGCCGACGCTGAATGCCATCCGTGCCAGGCGGCTGAGGCGACGGCGTTGCATGGCGGGTAGAAACGAGACATCAGGTGCTGCGTTGCTGGCGGCGAGTACGCTGGGTTGCTGACTCCAGGCTTGCCAATCGGCCACGCTGTCGAGGCCCGGAGCCCAGGCGCGCCACGCGGCGATATTGAAATTGATCACTGGAGTTTCATCCCGCCCTTGCAGGCTTCCTTGATGCGAAAGTGGGCATCAGTCGATGCCACACCTGATACAGAATGGCGACATTATCCCGGTGCAGTTGGCTTGTAGCAAATATTGCTTACATTTCAAGTATGGTTTTTGCGTGATCTGAAAAATATAAGACTAATGCTTCCCATATGGCGGATATGTTCGACGACTATTGCGGTTAAATCTCTAATAGATGTAAGGCATTTCTCTGCGAGGTAGCTAAGCCGCACAAAGGCAATCTACACTCGGGGACACATTGGTACACGGAGGTTTTGAAATGCGTCGCGTGGTGTTCAACCAAAAAGGCGGTGTGGGTAAATCCAGCATCGCGTGCAATCTGGCTGCGGTCAGTGCCAGCGAGGGCTACAGGACGTTGCTGGTGGATCTGGACGCCCAGGCCAACTCCACTCAATACCTGACCGGACTCACGGGCGACGATATCCCGATGGGGATTGCCGACTTCTTCAAGCACAGTTTGTCAGCCGGGATCGGTTCGAAAAAAAATCGTGTAGATATTTACGAAACACCCTTTGAAAATTTGCACGTTGTCACCGCCACGGGCGAACTGGCTGATTTGCAGCCAAAGCTTGAAGCCAAGCACAAGATCAACAAGCTGCGAAAACTGCTTGAAGAATTGTCCGAAGACTATGACCGCATCTATGTCGACACACCTCCCGCATTGAACTTTTACGCCGTTTCGGCGTTGATCGCTTGTGATCGGGTGCTGATTCCATTTGATTGCGACAGTTTTTCGCGTCAGGCGCTTTACGGGCTACTGGCTGAAATCGAAGAACTGAAAGAAGACCACAACGAAGACCTGCTGGTCGAAGGCATTGTGGTCAATCAGTTCCAGGCCCGGGCCAGCCTGCCCCAGCAAATGCTCGATGAGTTGATCGCTGAAGGGCTACCGGTGCTGCCGATGTACCTGAGCAGCTCCGTGCGGATGCGCGAGTCGCACCAGGCCTGTCAGCCTTTGATCCACTTCGACCCGCGGCACAAACTCACTCAACAGTTTGTAGAGTTGCACGATTATCTGGATCAGAACGCTTAGGCACTGATGCCCTGGCTGCGCAGCCAGGCGGTAAGTTGCTGCAACGGCAGCGCACCGCTCTGGCGAGCGACTTCGCGGCCATTTTTAAACAGGATGAGGCTAGGGATGGAGCGTATCCCCAATTGTCCGGCCAGTTGTTGATTGGATTCGCTGTCAAGTTTGGCCAGTCGGCATTTGCCGATCAGTTGGCTGGCGGCTTGTTCAAATACCGGGGCAAAGGCTTTGCACGGTCCGCACCATTCGGCCCAAACATCCACCAGCAGCGGCAGGTCGCCCTTGATCTGGCTGGGGTAGTCGGTTTGTTTAAGATCGAAGGGCTTGGCGAGCAGCACCGCATTCTTGCAGCGCCCGCATTTGGGGTGCTCGCCGATACGCTCGGCGGGGATACGGTTAAGGCCGTTGCAGTGTGGGCAGGGGATCAGCAGCGGTTCGGTCATCAGTCATTCTCTACAAGGGGGGCGCATGAGCGTGCAGTTCAGCAGATGATTGCTCAACTCGCCACTGGCGTCAGCGGCCAGATCCAGGGAATCACCAGCATTGCCACTATCAGCATCAGTACATTCAGCGGGATGCCGATGCGCAAAAAGTCGCTGAATTTGTACCCGCCTGCGTTATACACAAAGGTGTTGGTCTGGTAGCCAATCGGCGTTGCGAAGCTGGCGCTGGCAGCGAACATCACGGCCACCACGAAAGGTCTGGGGTCCACACCCATCTGTTGCGCTACACCAATTGCGATCGGCGTCAGCAATACCGCCACGGCATTGTTGGAGAGGATCTCGGTGAGCAGGCTGGTCAGTAAATAGACAAACCCCAGCATCAGCAGCGGTCCGGCATTGGGGATGGCGGCCATGGTCTGGTTGACCACCAAATTGATCAGGCCGACTTTTTCCATCGCAATGCTGATGGCCAGCATGCCGAAAATCAGGCTCAGGATTTTCCAGTCCACCGCCTTGTAAGCGTCCTGCACATCCAGGCAGCGTGTGGCGACTACCGTCACTGCGGCGATGAGTGCCAGCCCTTCGATGGGCATGACTTCCAGCGCCGCAAGAATCATCACCGCCAGCGTCGAAATAATCGCAATCGGCGCTTTGTCGCGGCGATAAGCGCGCTCCAGGACGGTATTGAGGCTGATCAAGTCGCCATTTTCGGCGAAACGACGGATCTGGCTGGGCGTGCCCTCAACCAGGATCACATCGCCAAATTGCAGGTGCAGATCGTCGAGGTTGCCTTGAATGTTTTCGTCCTGGCGATGCACCGCGAGCACTGCAATGCCGTAACGCGCCGTCAAGTCGAGGTCGCGCATGGGGCGGTGGCTGTAGCGCGAGTTACGGCCCACGATGGCTTCGGCCAGGATCACGTCGTGGTTGCTGATGGTTTCGAACGCATCACCACGGTTGAAGGCCAGCACGCCGCTTTCGCGCAGCTCGACCACATTCTGTACCTGCCCGTGCAGCACCAGACGATCGCCGCTGCGCAACTGGGTGGTGGGCTCTGGCGTGGAAAGCTCTTGCTCGTCACGGAAAATCTTCAGGACTTGCAGGCCGCTGCCACCATTGAGATTGGCTTCAGTCAGAGTTTTGCCGATCACGGGCGAATGGTGGGGCACCAGCAGTTCGCTCATGAAGGTGCGAGTCAGGTCCGGGCGCAATTGCTTGGACAGGCTGTCGCGATCAGGTAGCAGGCGGTTGCTGAAAATCATCAGGTATACAAAACCCACGGCGGCAAACATCAGCCCGGCCTGAGTGATTTCGAACATGCCGAAAGGTGCGAGCCCGGCTTTGCGTGCAACCCCGTCCACCAGGATATTGGTCGAGGTGCCGATCATCGTCAGCATCCCGCCCAGTACCGTGGCGTAAGACAGCGGGATCAGCAGCTTGGACGGTGAACTGTGGGAGCGCTTGGCGAGGGCAATCGCCACTGGCGTCAAAATGGCCACCACGGGGGTGTTGTTCAGGAACGCCGAAATGACCAGCGCGGTAATCATCAGTCCGCCGAGCACCCGCAGCGGTTTGTCGCCCACCAGGTTGCCCAGCCAGTTGCCCAGGGCATCAATGCAACCGGTACGCTCCAGGGCGGCCGAGAGCACAAACATGCAGGCAATCGTGGCGGGAGCCGAGTTGCTGAGCACACTCAACACTTCGTGGGGCGTCAGAATCTGCGTGACCAGCAGGGCGGCAACACCAATGGCGGCTACGACATCGGCGCTCCACTTCTCGCGCACAAACGACACCAACAACCACACCAGCAGAGCGGCAACAAACAGCAGGGGGAGTGAGTCCCAGGACATGGGTCTTCCTTAATGCAACGAATCTCGTATGAGGTATCGGGCAGGCCAGAGCCGCCGCGCGGGCGTCACCATAATCAGGGCGCGTTAGTTCGTCTAAGACTGTTTAGGCAGGTTGATATGCGATTTTGTTATGGCAGGACGAGGCGACGTATTTGCTCATACAGTGCTGAGCCGGCTTCGCAGCTCTTATCTAGGCTTTGAAGCGAGACAGCGACAGCGCCATTGGTCGGGGGCGGGTTATCGCATATTGCGATTGAGTGATCCCTGACTTAACCTCCATAGCAAGATGCGATAGGGACGTTGCATGCGAGTGATAACAGCCAAGCGTATTTGGGAAGCGAAAGCACAATGGCCGCAATCGGCGAGCGCACTCGATGAGTGGTATCGCAAGATCAAGGTCCTCAACCCCCAGGACTTTGCCGCGTTAAGGTCGTTTTTCCCTGCTACCGACAAGGTCGGTTCGTTCCACGTTTTCAATATTGGAGGTAACAAGCTGCGGCTGATCGCCGTGGTGCGTTATCGGGTACAGCGCCTCTACATTCGTCATGTGCTCGATCACAGTGACTATGACAAGGGCAATTGGAAGGAGTAAGCACAATGAACGCATTGATCGCACAGGCGGCAGAACACTGGAAGTTCGTGGCGCCTTTACTACGCAAACCGAAAACCGAAGCAGATTACGATGAGTTGGTCGCAGCCCTCGACGGGTTGACCGACTTGATTGGCGACGATGAGAGTCACCCCTTGATGAGCCTGGTGGACATCATCGGTGACTGGGTTGAAGCCTACGACCTCGAGCATCGGCCGATGCCCAAGGTCAGTGGTGTCGATGTGTTGCGCTCGGTGATGCAGGAGCACGGGCTGACTCAAAGCGACTTGCCGGGCGTGGGTACCCAATCGGTGGTGTCCGAAATCCTCAGCGGCAAGCGCCAGCTCAACGTTCGGCAGATACGCTGGCTGGCGGACTACTTCAACGTGCCTGTGGATATGTTTATCTGAGGCTTTGCATTACGACGAGCAGCTGATTTCCAGGTGCTTTCCCCATTCAGGCGGGCGCTCGGCATAGGTTTCCATGCCCGGTTGCTCGGTGAACGGTCGGGTCAGCACGTTGTGCAGGCGCTGCACTTCGCTGTAATCCCCGGCTTGGGCGGCATCGATGGCTTTTTGCGCCAGATAGTTGCGCAGGATGTATAGCGGGTTGACCCCGTGCATGCGCTCACGGCGTGCGCTTTCATCACTCACGCCTTCACGGGCGACCCGGGCAACGTACTGCGCTGCCCATTCATCAAAACCCTTGAGGTCGACAAACTCGTCACGCAGGCGGGACACGGCCTGCTCTGCTGGCAAGTCGCCCAGGCGGCGGAAGAACAGGGTGTAGTCGATGCTGCTGCCTTGCATCCGTTGCAACAGGGTTTCGATCAATTGTTGATCACCGTCTTCGGCGGTGGTCAGGCCCAGTCGGCGGCGCATCAGGTCGGTGTAGTGCGCTTGATACAGCGGCAAGTAGAGCCCCAGGTTTTCGCGCAGGGCCTCAACGCTGATAAACGGCGTCAGGGCCTGGGCCAGTGCGCTGAGGTTCCACTGGCCGATAGGCACCTGATTGCTGAAGGAGTAACGCCCTTCGTGGTCTGAGTGGTTACAGACGAAATTGGCGTCGAAGTCGTCGAGGAAGGCGAACGGTCCAAAGTCGAAGGTGATGCCCAGAATCGACATGTTGTCGGTGTTCATCACGCCGTGACAAAAACCGTAGGCCTGCCACTTGGCAATCAGCTCGGCGTTACGCTCGACGATCTCGCGGAACATCGCCAGATAGGGCTCGGGTTGCTCCAGGCACTCGGCAAAGTGCAGGGTCAGTACATGCTCGCCCAACTGCTTTTGCTGCTCGGGGCGCTTGGTGTAGTAGAAGTATTCAAAATGCCCGAAGCGTACATGGCTGGGCGCCAGGCGCAGGACCATGGCCGCGCGCTCCTGGGTTTCACGCCACACCGGAGTGTCGGAGCCGATCACGCACAGTGCGCGGCTGCTGGGAATGCCCAGCGCGTGCAGTGCCTCGCTGGCGAGAAACTCGCGGATCGATGAGCGCAGCACGGCGCGACCATCGCCCATGCGCGAATAGGGCGTCATGCCGGCACCCTTGAGGTGCAAGTCCCAATGCTCGCCCGCCTCGTTATAGACCTCGCCCAGCAGCAGCCCGCGGCCGTCACCCAGTTGCGGGTTGTAGGAGCCGAACTGATGACCGGAATAGACCATGGCGCGGGGTTCGGCGTCGGCCCACAGGGTGTGACCGCCAAACAGCTGGGCGAACACCGGGTCCTGGGCCACGGCCGGGTCGAGGTCAAGCAGCGCCATGGCGGCATCGCTGGCAACCACCACGCGCGGTGCGTCGATGGGCTCGGGCAGCACGTGAGTTGAAAACGCGTCACCCAGTCGAGCGAAACGGTTATCAAAAGTCAGTTCGTCGAGGGCTTTCAATGACCGTCTCCAGTAAGCATTTTTAAAGGTGGGAGCGGGCTTGCTCGCGATGGTATCAACGGGCTTGGCCAGTTAAACCGATTTGCCTGCATCGCAGGCAAATCAGCTCCCACAGAGGTTGCATCAGCCTTGAGTCAGTCGAGCTTGCCCAACTGCGGCTTTTGCGGGGGTAGTGTCGGCTCGGGCGGGACTTCCGGCCCTACGGGCACCAACTTGTATTCCTGACCCTGCAAGTTCTTGAGGTACACCTCCATCTGTTGGAACGAGATGTTGATGTGGTGGTTCTTGAACTCGCGGTTGATAAAGCGGTTTACCTCGTCGATCACCGGGTTACGGTCGCCCAGGTCACGGACGTGCATGCGCAGTTCGTGGTCCAGGGTGCTGGCGCCGAAGTTGAGGAAGTACACGTGCGGCTCAGGGTCTTTGAGTACACGGGGGTTCTCTTGTGCAGCCTTGAGCAGCAGGCTTTTTACCAGGTCCAGATCCGAACCGTAGTCCACACCCAGTTTGAGGGTGACGCGGGTGATGGTGTCGGTCAGGGACCAGTTGATCAGTTGCCCGGTGATAAAGGTCTTGTTCGGGACGATGATGTCTTTGCGGTCGAAGTCGGTGATGGTGGTCGCACGGATGCGGATCTTGCTCACAGTGCCCGACAGGTTGCCGATGGTGATGGTGTCGCCAATCCGCACCGGCCGCTCGAACAGAATCATGATCCCGGAGATGAAGTTGGCGAAAATCTCCTGCATGCCAAAGCCCAGGCCCACCGACAGCGCGGCGACCAGCCATTGCAACTTGTCCCAGCTCACACCCAGGGTCGACAGGGTGGACACGAAGCCTACGCCGATGATCACGTAAGTCAGCAAGGTGGTGGTGGCGTAGGCGCTGCCCTGGCCCAGATCGAGGCGAGACAGCACCAGCACTTCCAGCAGCCCGGGAAGGTTGCGCGCCAGGGCAATACTGATGCCGATGATGACCAGTGCACCGATCACGTCGCCAATGCTGATGGGCACCATGCTCATGTTGGCGCCGGTGCCGCTGGTGTACTCGTACAGGGTGATGTTGTCGAGGTAGGAGAAGACCGAGATCAGGTCGGCCCAGACCCAGTACAAAATGCCGATAAAGCCCGCCAGCAGGGCCAGGCGAATCAGGCGCAGCGATTGTTGGTTGACCTGTTCGATGTCCAGGGTCGGTTCTTCAATGATGATGTCGTTGCCTTCGCCTGCTTCCTTGGCCGCCTGACGTTTGGCCAGTGCGCGTTGGTAGGCCAGGCGCCGTGCCGCTACCGCCAGGCCGCGCACGAAGGCCGCTTCGACCACCAGCCAGAGCATCAGCAGGTAGAGGGTGTTGATCAGTCGGTCGCTGAGTTTGAGCGCGGTGTAGTAGTAGCCAAAACAGACGGCAACGAACAATGCCAGCGGCAACAGCGCAAAGGCAAAACCGAGCAATTTGCGCAGGCGATAGGCTTTTGTCGCTGTCTCGAAGTCGTTGAGCAGCAGGCGGCACAGCAACCAGGCCATGGCGGCATAACAACTCAACACCACAAGGATGCCCAGTACGTCATCGGCCAGTGCAGCGGGTTGTTGCTCGGCAAAGGCGACCACGGCCACCAGGGCCAGGACGACAAAGCCCAGCTTGCGAATCCAGTTCTGCAGGAATGCGACCAGCGGTTTTTCCCAGCGGAAATGCAGTTCGGCCACGCCACCTGGCGCCAGAATCCGGTAAGCGGTGTAGAACACCAGCCAGGCTTCGGCCATCTGGATCAGCGCCGCGCCCGTATTGGCGTTCATGCCACGGGCATCGGTTTGCAGGGCATAGCCGCACAGCGCCAGAGCCAGCGAAATAGGCATCGCCAGCAGAATATTGATCAAAATGGCCAGTGGCGTATGCCATTGGCTATCGCGCTTGAAGTGACCAATGTCCTGATGGATTTTGTTCAATTTGCTGTAGAGGTAACGGCGCTTCCACAGCAAGGCCGCCACCACCAGCAAGAACGGTAGGAACAACAGTGGTCTCTGCACCAGACCTTCAGCCAGCTCGCTGACGCTGGAGCCCCACGGCAGGGTGGTGACTTGCTGTTCCAGCTGGCGCGGGGCAGTTTCCAGCCACTCCAGATCCAGGGGCTTGTTGCTGGGAATCCAGAACATTTGCTCGTCCAGCGTGGCACGCAGGCTCTGGGCGGTGCTGAGCAGTTGCTTCTGGTTCAGTTGCAGCGTGATCGATTCGTTGAGCAGGGAGCTCAACTCGCGATTCAGGCGGTCCAGCAAGTCACTGCGGGTGTTGACCAGTTCGAGCAGGGTCTTGCGCAGTTGAGGCGTGACTTGATCGGCAGGCTGGGTCGACAGCAGGTTGTCGACGTAGGATGTCGGGTTGCTGATCAGCTCCCGTTGCTGGTTGATTTCAAACTGATACAGACGAATATCGGCGATTTCGTCTGCCAGGTTCTTGTCCATTTTCTGCAGGCGCGGCAGGGCCTGTTTCTGCTTATAGAGGATCTTGGACAGCAGCAAACTGCCCTTGAGCACGTTGATCTGCTCGTCCAGCGCCTGATCGCTCTGGGTGACGTTGTCCAGTTGCTGCTTGGTTTCGAGGTTCTGCTGGGTGACTTCATTGAGGCGGTCGGTGCTGCGTAGCAGGTAGTCGGAAAGCTTGAGGTTGATCGCGCTTTCGGTCGCCAGCAGGCTGCTGCTGCCGGACTTTTGCGCCTCGATGGATTGTTCGGTCACGGTCTGCTGCGACTGCGCCAGACGCTTCTGGTTGATCAGGGTTTGCAGCTCCTGGATTTCCTGATCCTGACGCGTGGTTTTTTCCAGCAGCAAGTCATGCTGGCTGCCGCTCAGGTCTTGCAGCAGGCTGTTACCGGCCAGCTCCTGGCGGCGCAGGGCGATCAGTGCGGTGAGCGAGGCCACTTCGGCGTTGAGCTGGTTGCGCTGATCCGGGGTGAGCAATTTGCCATTGTCACGACCGGTTTTCAGGATGTTGTTGATCTGCTGAATACGCGTCTGGCTGGTGCTGATTTCGGCCTGAGCCCTTTCCGGGCGGGTTTGTGCGGCAATGCTCTGGCTGTTGGCAATGGCCAGGGCTTTTTGCAGTTCGCCCTGCTGCGTCGTGCGCTCAGCCAGCATTTGCTCCAGCTGCGGCACGGCCAAATCACTGTAGCGCTGGGCCACCGGCAGGGCTTTGCTGGCCTTGAGGCGGGCCAGTTCACGCTGGTTTTCGCTGGTCTGGCGCGGCGCATTGCTGAGCTGTTGTTTGACGTCGTTCAGGCGCTGTTCGTAATCGGCTTTGTTGTCCAGCAGGGTGAGAGTTTGCTGGAGCACTGCCTGCAGGGCTTTCTGGTCTGCATCTGGCAGCTTGCGATCGGCAATTTTGTCCAGGCTTTGCTGCACCGATTCGGAGGTAGGCGGTTCGGCCGCGTGTAGCGTGCCGACACAAAGGCTCAGACCGAGCAGGACTGTTGCGATGAACGTGCGCAGAGTTGGCATAGATACCGGTCAGACAAAGGTCAGAAAGTTGGAGTTTAGAGGAACAGCCCGGGCCCCGGTGCACTTCCTTCGGGGAATCTGACGCCCACTTTGGCTATCTTGTTCCCCTCCATCACGGCGACTGTCCAGATGGTGTTGTTCCACTCCACCTGATCGCCGACCACCGGCGCGCCGCCGACCTTGTGCGCAATAAAGCTGCTGAGCGGAATGTTGGGGTCGATGCCGTCCAGCTTCAGGCCATACAACGCCGACACAGCGCCCAGCTGGGCGTCGCCTTCGAGCACAAAGTCGCCAAAAAAGCGCAGATCCAGGCCACGGCTCGGAGGCTGGCTGAACAGTTTGCCCAGGGCTGGCAAGTTGTGTTCGTGACCGATGACGCAGAGCAAATCGCCAATTTCGAGGGTGGTGCTACCCGACGGATGGAGCAGTTTCTGATCGCGAAACAGGGCTGCGATACGGGTGCCCTCGGGCATTTTCAGTTCACGCAGGGCCGCACCGATGCACCAGTTTTGTGCGTCGAGGCGGTAAACAAACAGTTCCCACTCGCTGGTCACGTGAACTTCGAGGGCTGAGCGCGAGACCGGTGCCAAGTCCGGGGGTACGGTCACTTTGAGCAGCTTGGCGACCCAGGGCAGGCTGGTGCCTTGCACCAGAAGGGACACCAGCACGATAAAGAACGCCAGGTTGAAATACAGCTGCGCATTGGGCAGCCCGGCCATCAGCGGGAACACCGCCAGAATGATCGGTACCGCACCGCGCAGGCCCACCCAGGCAATAAAGGCCTTCTCGCGTCCGTGGAACGCTTTGAAGGGCAGCAGGCCCACCATGACCGACAGTGGGCGTGCGAACAGGATCATCCACAGGGCCAGTGCCAGGGCCGGAATCGCGATCGGCAGCAAGTCGTGTGGCGTGACCAGCAGGCCCAGCACCAGGAACATTCCGATCTGGGCCAGCCATGCCATGCCGTCGAGCATGTGCAAGATGCCGTGACGGCTGCGGATCGGGCTGTTGCCGATCACCAGGCCGCACAGGTATACCGCGAGGAACCCGCTGCCGTGCAGGGCGTTGGTGAGGGCAAAGACCACCAGGCCGCCTGCGATGACCAGAATCGGGTACAAGCCGTTGGCCAGGTTGATGCGGTTGACCATTTGCAGCATCAGCCAGCCGCCAGCCAGCCCGACAGCACCGCCGATACCGAACTCACTCAGCAGGTTGAGCAGCAGGCTCCAGTGAAGGCCGGTCTCGCCGCTGGCGAGCATGTCGATCAGGGTGACGGTGAGAAACACCGCCATCGGGTCGTTGCTACCGGATTCGATCTCAAGGCTGGCCGAGACCCGTTCGTTCAGGCCCTTGCCGCCCAGCAGCGAGAATACGGCTGCCGCATCGGTCGAACCGACAATGGCGCCCACCAGCAGGCCCTGGATCAAATTGAGGTTGAACAGCCAGGCGGCCATCATGCCGGTCAGCCCGGTGGTGATCATTACCCCCACGGTCGCCAGCGACAACGCAGGCCATAACGCCACGCGGAAACTGGAGACCCGCGTACGCAGGCCGCCGTCGAGCAAAATCACAGCGAGGGCGAGGTTGCCCACCAGATAGGCGGTGGGGTAGTTGTCAAAAATAATGCCGCCGCCATCGACACCCGCAGTCATGCCCACCGCAAGGATGATGACCAGAATCGGGATGCCCAGACGCGAGGACAGAGAACTTACCAGAATGCTTGCACCTACCAGCAACGCGCCGATCAAGAACAGGCTGTTGATGGTCGTCGCATTCAAAGGCAGTACTCCAGAAAGCTCAAAAGACAGGGCGCAAACGGCTCATGCAGTCTGCGTGCCAGCGATTCTAACCTGCGTTATTGGCGGGCTGTCAAAAAGGTTTTGTGCGGGGCGGCTGTCTTCCAAATCCAAGCAGGCTTACCACGCTGCATCTGATGCGTTGGCGCAGTGTCTTTTCATTTCTGACATGGCTAACGGCGATGGTTGGATACCGGCATGTGCACAGTATGGTGGGTATCAGGGCATCTTCCGACGAAATTACGAGATGCGGACTGCATTTCATTGTTGGGCTTATTTTGTCTACTTCCGCCTCAATTTAACTCTGCGGGGCGAAAAAATGCCGTTATCTCTATTGAAAAAAGATAATCCTGACTCAGAAGAATCAACACCTGCTCAGAGTGCGCACACGTTCTTTGTGATTTCCGTGAAGAAATTCATGGTTCTGTATTTCATGACGATGGGGCTTTATTCGATTGTCTGGTTTTACGAGCACTGGAAGCAGTATCGGTTGGCGACTGGAATCAAGGTTTGGCCGGCAGTTCGTGCTTTTTTCGGGGCGTTAATGATTTTCTCCTTGTTCTCTAAAGTCCAAAAGTCACTGAGTGAGTCGGGACGAGCTTACGAGTGGTCCCCAGTCATGCGTGGAGCATTGATTTTGGCCATAACAGTCGTGTGCATTATTTTTTCAGTGATAGGTAATGCCACCTTTATTCCTGCGTGGCTAGTTGTCGTCAATGTCATGATCTTAGGCGTACTCGGTTTTTTACTGGCAGGTGCCCAGAGAGCTATCAATTTTTTGGAAGCCGACCCCGAAGGCCATAGTAATTCGACTCTGTCGTTTGCCAACGGTATCTGGGCAGGGGTGTTTGGCTATTTATGGTTAGGTTGGATTATCATTTTTTTCACCGCAATTAATCTCAAGATCTGAGCCCTCTTTACGTTTGCAAAGCCTCAACGCATAAAAAAACCGGGCAACCCCTTCGGGTGCCCGGTTTTTTATTGCCCGATCAAACCATCAGCCGATGGTCATCAAGCTCGCGTTACCGCCAGCAGCAGCGGTGTTGACGCTCAGTGCGCGCTCGATCACCAGGCGTTCCAGGGCGATGTTGGTTTCGCCTTGGGACAGACCTTGCACGCCAACGATGGCGCCTGCGCGCTGGGCCACTTGCTTGCACACGTCACGCAACTGATCACAGTCACCGTGGTGCAGGACGGCGTCGAAGATCACGTCGTCCTTGGTCCAGTCAGCCACCAGGGTGATGCGTGCCTGCACCTCTTTTGGCAGACGGGCGTACAAGGCTTTGGCCAGTTCGCTTTGCGGCAGTACCGCGGTGCTGCCCACGGCCAGTACGGCAGCCAGTTGGGTCAGCAGGTCGCTTTCCACTTCAGCCAGGCACAACACGTGTTCGCGCGGCAGAATGGCGTAGCTGTTGCGTTCGCCGGTCGGGCCGTTGAGCAGGCGAGTGATGCCGCTTTGCGAGTGCGCAGCGTACTCGGTGCACAGTTCGGCCAGCGCCGGTTGCTGGTTGCTGGTTGCCCAGGTGTGCAGGGCACTGAGCGGTATGCTCAGGGCTTCGCGAGCCTGGGTATCCGGTGCGCTGATGGCATCGACCTTGGCGAACGATTGTTCGATCGCATTGCCCGGGCGGGTCGACAGCAGGCGGTACAGGTACAGCGGGCCACCGGCTTTCGGGCCTGTGCCCGACAAGCCTTCGCCGCCGAACGGTTGCACGCCGACCACGGCACCCACGATGTTGCGGTTGACGTAGACGTTACCGGCGTTGACGTTGTTGACCACTTTGGCAATGGTTTCGTCGATGCGGGTGTGTACGCCCAGCGTCAGGCCGTAACCCGAAGCGTTGATCTGTGCGATCAACTGGTCGATGTCTTTGCGCTTGTAGCGCACCACGTGCAGCACGGGCCCGAAGATCTCGCGTTCCAGTTCGTCGAAGCTTTCCAGTTCAATAAGGGTCGGCATGACGAAGGTGCCGCGCTTGCATTCTTCGATGTCGGCAATGGCCATCTGGTAAACAGTGCGGCCTTTGTCGCGCATGCCCTGGATGTGTTGCTCGATCCCGGCCTTGGCTTCGGCGTCGATCACCGGGCCAATGTCTACGTTCAGGCGTTCAGGATTACCCATGCGCGATTCGGCCATGGCACCTTTGAGCATTTCGATGACGCGGTCTGCCGAGTCTTCCTGCAGGCACAGTACACGCAGGGCTGAGCAACGCTGACCGGCGCTGTCGAAGGCCGAAGACACAACGTCGATAACCACTTGTTCGGTCAGCGCCGAGGAGTCGACGATCATGGCGTTCTGGCCGCCGGTTTCGGCGATCAGCGGGATAGGACGGCCTTGAGCATCCAGGCGGCCTGCCACGTTGCGTTGCAGCAATCGTGCAACTTCGGTGGAGCCGGTGAACATCACGCCTTTGACCCGATCGTCGCCGACCAGGCGTGCGCCAACCGTTTCACCACGGCCCGGCAGCAACTGCAGCACGCCTTGCGGGATGCCTGCTTCGAGCATGATGCGCACGGCCTGGGCGGCCACCAGCGGGGTTTGTTCCGCAGGCTTGGCCAGTACCGGGTTGCCGGCAGCCAGTGCCGCAGCCACCTGGCCGCTGAAGATGGCCAGCGGGAAGTTCCACGGGCTGATGCAGACCACCGGGCCCAGCGGGCGATGGGCATCGTTGGTGAAATCGTTGCGAGCCTGTACCGCGTAGTAACGCAGGAAGTCGACGGCTTCGCGCACTTCGGCGATGGCGTTGGCAAAGGTCTTGCCAGCTTCACGGGCCAGCAGGCCCATCAGTGGCTGGATCTCGCTTTCCATCAGGTCGGCGGCGCGTTCCAGGATCGCAGCGCGTTCGGCGGGCGGGGTGGCCTGCCAGATCGGTGCGGCGCTCAGGGCGCACTGGATAGCGTTGTCGGCGTCTTCAACGGTGGCTTCTTGCACATAGCCCACCACGTCACGCAGGTCAGCCGGGTTGAGTACCGCCGCAGGCGTTTCGCTGCTGGAATCGCAACCGAGCATCGGCGCGGCTTTCCAGTCGTTGTGGGCTGTGGCCAGCAAGGCGCAGGACAACGACGCCAAGCGGTGTTCGTTGGACATGTCGATGCCGCTGGAGTTGGCGCGTTCGCTACCGTACAGGTCACGCGGCAGCGGGATGCGCGGGTGCGGCAAGCCGAAGCCGCCTTCGGCCGTGGCCATCTGCTCGATCTGGCTCACCGGGTCGGCCACCAACTGGTGGATCGCGATCGTGTGGTCGGCGATGCGGTTAACGAACGAGGTGTTCGCACCGTTTTCCAGCAAGCGTCGAACAAGGTAAGCCAGCAGTGTTTCGTGGGTGCCGACTGGAGCGTACACACGGCACGGACGGTTCAGCTTGCCTTCGGAAACTTTACCTACAACCTGTTCGTAGAGCGGTTCGCCCATGCCGTGCAGGCATTGGAACTCGTACTGGCCGGGGTAGTAGTTCTGACCCGCGATGTGGTAAATCGCCGACAACGTTTGGGCGTTGTGAGTGGCGAACTGCGGGTAGATGGCTTCGGGTACGGCCAGCAGTTTTTTCGCGCAAGCGAGGTAGGACACGTCGGTGTACACCTTGCGGGTGTAGACCGGATAGCCTTCCAGGCCTTCGACCTGGGCACGCTTGATTTCGCTGTCCCAGTACGCGCCTTTCACCAGGCGGATCATCAGGCGATGACGGCTGCGGCGAGCCAGGTCGATCACGTAGTCGATCACGTAAGGGCAGCGCTTCTGGTAAGCCTGAATCACGAAGCCGATGCCGTTCCAACCCGCCAGTTGCGGCTCGAAGCACAGGCGCTCCAGCAGGTCGAGGGAGATTTCGAGGCGGTCAGCTTCTTCGGCGTCAATATTGAGGCCGATGTCGTACTTCTTGGCCAGCAAGGTCAGCGACAGCAGGCGCGGGTACAGCTCGTCCATGACGCGCTCGTACTGGGCGCGGCTGTAACGCGGGTGCAGGGCCGACAGCTTGATCGAAATGCCCGGGCCTTCGTAAATGCCACGGCCGTGGGACGCTTTGCCGATCGAGTGGATGGCTTGCTCGTAGGACGCGAGGTACTTCTGGGCGTCATGTTCGGTCAGTGCAGCTTCGCCGAGCATGTCGTAGGAATAACGAAAGCCCTTGGCTTCAAAGCGCGTGGCGTTGGCCAGAGCTTCGGCGATGGTTTCGCCGGTCACAAACTGCTCGCCCATCAGGCGCATGGCCATGTCGACGCCCTTGCGGATCATCGGCTCGCCGCTTTTGCCGATGATGCGGCTCAGGGAGGAGGTCAGGCCTGCTTCGTTGTGGGTCGATACCAGCTTGCCGGTCAGCAACAGGCCCCAGGTCGCGGCGTTGACGAACAGCGAAGGGCTGTTGCCCAGGTGCGGGTGCCAGTTGCCGGTGCTGATCTTGTCGCGGATCAGGGCGTCACGGGTGCCTTTGTCCGGGATACGCAGCAGCGCTTCGGCCAGGCACATCAGCGCCACGCCTTCCTGGGACGACAGGGAGAATTCTTGCAGCAAGCCTTGGACGATACCGGCGCGGCCACCGGCGCTCTTCTGATTGCGCAGTTTTTCGGCAATCGAGGCGGCTAGGGTCTGGGTGGCTTCGGCCATTGGGGCAGGCAGGCGTGCTTGCTCCAGCAGCATCGGGACCACTTCGGGTTCCGGGCGGCGATAAGCGGAGGTGATCGCGGCACGCAGTACGGACTGGGGCAGGATGCTTTCTGCAAATTCCAGGAAGCACTGATGCGCGTGATCGGCGTGCACGTCGTCGGCGTCATCGCTGGCGCTGCCAGGGATACCGCTCAACTCGGTCAGGGTTGCACCACCCTCGAGTTTTTCCAGGTAATTGAAGATTGCCTGCTTGATCAGCCAGTGAGGCGTGCGATCAATCGAGGTCGCGGCAGCCTTGAGGCGCTCGCGGGTAGGGTCGTCAAGTTTGACCCCAAGGGTGGTGGTAGCCATATTTTTATCCTCATGGGTGCCACATTTGCGTGGCAGCAGCTGGCGGCAAGATTAGCGCTGCGCTGAAAGAGGTGCAACCTAGTGCAACCCGTTTTTTTGCGGATTGTTCTACGCTTCGTCAGGAATTTTTGAGCAAGGCGGGATGGGCGCACTGGTGCGGTGCTTTTTAATTGGATTTGCGCCGTTTTAGCTCCGAAAAGGAGCAAAAACATCGAATTGGGTTGAAAAGACGACAAGGTGCAACTTGTGCGGTAGAAACTGGTTGCACCTTATTTGGTTTGTTGCATAGCATTCGCGCCCAAGGTGCAACCTGCTAAAAGACGGGTTCATCGGCTGATGGGTTTCCTGGGGAAACATCAGTCATAAATGCGCGGCAAGGTTGATCGTCTCAAACAGGACGTTTGTGAGCGTACGGCCAGACCGCCGCTAAACATAAAAACAATGCCAGGGCTTTATCAATGAGTGTTAGTAACCCAACCCTGATCACGTTCGTGATCTATATCGCGGCAATGGTGCTGATTGGCCTCATGGCCTATCGCTCCACCAACAACCTTTCTGACTATATTCTCGGTGGCCGCAGCCTGGGCAGCGTTGTCACTGCATTGTCTGCTGGCGCCTCCGACATGAGCGGCTGGTTGTTGATGGGTTTGCCGGGCGCGATCTACATGTCCGGTCTGTCGGAAAGCTGGATCGCCATCGGCCTGGTGGCCGGTGCTTACCTGAACTGGTTGTTTGTTGCCGGTCGCCTGCGGGTGCAGACCGAGCACAACGGTGATGCGCTGACCCTGCCGGATTACTTCTCCAGCCGTTTTGAAGACCACAGCGGCTTGCTGCGGATTATTTCGGCCATCGTGATTCTGGTGTTCTTCACCATCTACTGCGCTTCCGGCATCGTGGCCGGTGCCCGTCTGTTCGAAAGCACGTTCGGCATGTCTTATGAATCAGCCTTGTGGGCCGGCGCTGCGGCGACCATTGCCTACACCTTTATCGGCGGCTTCCTGGCCGTGAGCTGGACTGACACCGTTCAAGCCACCCTGATGATTTTTGCGCTGATCCTGACGCCCATCATCGTACTGCTGGCCACTGGCGGCGTAGACACGACGTTCCTGGCCATCGAGGCCAACGACCCAAGCAACTTCGACATGCTCAAGGGCACGTCCTTTATCGGCATCATCTCGCTGATGGGCTGGGGCCTGGGTTACTTTGGCCAGCCCCACATCCTGGCGCGTTTCATGGCCGCTGATTCGGTCAAGTCGATTGCCAACGCACGTCGCATCTCCATGACCTGGATGATCCTGTGCCTGGCCGGTACGGTGGCTGTAGGTTTCTTCGGTATCGCTTACTTCTCGGCTCACCCGGAACTGGCAGGTCCTGTGAACGAAAACCCTGAGCGCGTGTTCATCGAACTGGCCAAGTTGCTGTTCAACCCGTGGATTGCCGGTGTACTGCTGTCGGCCATTCTGGCTGCGGTAATGAGCACCCTGAGCTGCCAGTTGCTGGTGTGCTCCAGCGCACTGACCGAAGACTTCTACAAATCCTTCCTGCGCAAAAACGCCTCCCAGCTTGAGCTGGTATGGGTGGGCCGGATCATGGTGCTGGTGGTTGCCTTGATCGCTATCGCGATGGCTTCCAACCCGGAAAACCGTGTATTGGGTCTGGTGAGCTACGCGTGGGCAGGCTTTGGTGCTGCGTTCGGTCCAGTGGTGCTGATCTCGGTACTGTGGAAAGGCATGACCCGTAATGGCGCATTGGCCGGTATTTTGGTGGGTGCGTTTACCGTGATCGTGTGGAAGCATTTCGCACTGTTCGGCCTGTACGAAATCATCCCGGGCTTCATCCTGGCCAGCCTGGCCATCGTGCTGGTGAGCCTTGCGGGCAAAGGCCCAAGCAAGGGCATGGTTGAGCGCTTCAATGCTGCCGAGAAGGATTTCCAGCAGAACCACTGATCGGGTAAGCGCATGCGCTGACTTGAAGGTGTACTGAAACGGCCCGTCTCCAGGTGAGACGGGCCGTTTTTTTTGCTTGGGCCTTGCTCACCGTATCTCGGAAAATCGGCCTGCCACCTGACGTCAGGTTGTGTACAAGGTAAACTTCGCCCCCTGCGCAGGAGCAACCATGAACTATCGTCACGCCTTCCACGCCGGCAACCATGCCGACGTCTTCAAACATATCGTCTTGACCCGCCTCATCGCCCTGATGTCGCGCAAAGAGCAGCCTTTTGCCTACCTCGATACCCACGCCGGTATTGGTCTGTACGACCTCAAGGGCGATCAGGCCAGCCGTACGGGTGAGTATCTGGAAGGCATCGCACGGTTGTGGGGCCAGAAAGACCTGCCTGCAGTGACTGATGACTACATGCAAGTGCTGCACAAGATGAACCCCGATGGCGAGTTGCGCTATTACCCGGGTTCGCCGGAGTGGGCGCGTCGCCTGACCCGTTCCCAGGATCGCGTGCTGTTGAACGAAAAACACCCCGAAGACGGTGTGTTGCTCAAGGACAACATGAAAGGCGATCGCCGTGTAGCCGTGCATTTGGGCGAAGGCTGGCATGTGCCGCGGGCGCTGCTGCCGGTGGCCGAGAAGCGCGGGCTGATGTTGATCGACCCGCCGTTCGAGAAACTGGACGAGATGAAACGCTGCGCGGAATCGTTGAAAGACGCGATCAGCCGTATGCGTCAGACCGTGGTGGCGATCTGGTATCCGATTAAGGACAAGCGCCAGTTGCGCCGTTTTTATCAGGACCTGGCGGGTTCGGGCGCACCGAAACTGCTGCAGGTCGAATTGTTCGTGCATCCACTGGATACGCCCAACAGCCTCAATGGCTCGGGCTTGGCGATTGCCAATCCGCCTTGGGGTCTGGAAGAAGAACTGCGTGAACTGCTGCCGTGGCTGGCCAAGAAACTGGGGCAAACCCAGGGTGGCTGGCAGATGGAATGGTTGATCGCTGAGTAAGCTGATGTTGTAGTCGCTGACGAGGTACGAGGCTGCGAAAAGGGCCGAAGGACCTCCAGAATGCCGGGGCTGCTTCGCAACCCATCGCAGTCTCGTTCCTCGTCAGCGACTACAGGAGTAGCCTTTGATCAAATCGGGCAGGTCACGCCGGTGCCGCCAATGCCGCAATAGCCTTGCGGGTTTTTCGCCAGGTATTGCTGGTGGTATGCCTCGGCGAAGTAGACCGTAGGCGCCTGCTCTATTTCAGTGGTGATGGTGCCCAGGCCAGCCTTGTCCAGTTCGGCCTGGAACACTTTTTTGCTCTCCAGTGCCTGCTCAAGTTGTTCAGGGGTGGTGCAGTAGATCACCGAGCGGTACTGGGTGCCGATGTCGTTGCCCTGACGCATGCCCTGGGTCGGGTTATGCAGTTCCCAGAACATGGCCAGCAATTGCTTGTAGCTGACGATTTCTGGTTCGTAGACCACCAGCACCACTTCAGTGTGGCCGGTCAGGCCCGAGCAGACTTCTTCGTAAGTCGGGTTTGGAGTGTAGCCGCCCGCATAGCCCACAACGGTGCTGACCACGCCTTCACGTTCCCAGAACTTGCGTTCTGCACCCCAAAAACAGCCCAGGCCAAAAATCGCAAAGTTCACATTCTTCGAAAACGGGCCCAGTAGCGGCTCGCCGGTGACGTAGTGGGTTTCCGGCAGCTGTACGTGGGTGTCGCGGCCCGGCAGGGCTTGTTCTTTAGTAGGGAGCACGTTTTTATTCACCAGGATTTCCGAGCGCAAGACCATGGTTCAAGTCCTCTCAGTCAGAGTGTAGGAAGTCAGGCCGCTAGTGTGCCCGAGTGTTGCCGCGCTGTCAGGCCACGGGGCCACGGGGGTAACGCTTGAGCTTTTCTATCAGTTCGCTGCCGGGGATCGGACGATCGAACAGATAGCCCTGGCCCACATCACAACGATGGCGGCGCAGGAATGCCAACTGTGCAGCGGTTTCAATGCCCTCGGCAACCACTTTGAGCTTGAGGTTGTGGGCCATGGCGATCACGGCGGAGGTGATCTCCATGTCGTTCTGGTTGTCGGGGATGTCTTTGATGAAGCTGCGGTCGATCTTGATGATGTCGATCGGAAATTTCTTCAAGTAGCTGAGCGAAGAGTAGCCGGTGCCGAAATCGTCCATTGCCAGGGTCAGGCCGAGCTTCTTCAGCTGATCGAGTTGCAGGCGGGTGTCGTCGGTGGCTTCCAGCAGCAAGCCTTCGGTCAGCTCCAGCTCCAGCAGTGCGGCCGGGAGCTGTTCTTCCTTGAGGATGCTGGCAATCGAGGCCACCAGGTCCGGGTCGGAAAACTGCTTGGGTGAGACGTTGATCGCCACTTGCAGGTTACCCAGCCCGGCCAGGCTCAGTTGCTTGCTCATTCGACAGGACTGGCGGGCGACCCATTTGCCGATGGGAATGATCAGCCCTGTTTCTTCGGCCACGCTGATGAACTGGTCCGGGCGGATCATTCCGTTCTTGGGGTGGTTCCAGCGCAGCAGGGCTTCCATGCCCAGCAATCGCCCGGTGCGAAGGCACAGCTTGGGCTGATAAAACACTTCGAGTTCATTTTGCGTGAGGGCACGGCGCAGGTTGTTTTCGACAAACAGCTTGTAGCTTGCTTCGGCATTCAGGGCTTCAGTGAACACTTGCACCTGATGCTTGCCGCAGGCTTTGGCCTTGTGCAGCGCCAGGCCTGCGTTGCGCATCAGGGTTTGCGGGTCACGGCCGTGCAAGGGGGCACAGGACACGCCGACCGAGCCGGTAACGCTGATCAACTGGTTGTCGACGAACATCGGCTTGTCGAGGGTCATCAGCAGTTGGCTGGCAATCTGCTGGCCTGTCACCAGGTCTGTGTCGTCCAGCAGTACCGCGAATTCATTACTGGCAAAGCGCGCCAGACCGTCGCTGGGGCTCAGGCTGTTGCGCAGGCGGCGGGCCAGGCTGATCAGCAGCTTGTCACCGGTCTGGTGGCCGAGGCTGTCGTTGATGCGTTTGAAGTTGTCGATGTCCACCAGTAACAGGCAAACCTGTGTGCTGCTGTTGCGGGCGAAACGCTCGTCGAGGCTGCGGATAAAAGCCGGGCGATTGCCCAGATTGGTCAGGTTGTCGGTGTAAGCGAGGCGCTCGATACGCTGCTGCGCCAGCTTGGCGTCGGTGATGTCTTCGTAAATACCGATGTAGTGGGTCAGTTCCCGGTTGTCGTCATAGACCTTGGAGATCGACATCTGGCCCCAGTAGGGCTCCAGGTTTTTACGCCGACTTTTGAACTCACCCTGCCAGCTGTTGCCATTGCTCAGGCTTGAATGGGCATCGAAGAGTAACTCGCTGAGGTTTTCCAGCGCGGGTAGCTCGGACAGCTTGTGGCCCTGGACTTCCTCGGTGCTGTACTGGGTGATGGCGGTAAAGCTGGGGTTTGCGTATTCCACCACGCCGTCGCAGTTGACCAGCAAAAAGGCGTTGGCGCTTTGCTCGACCGCACGCTGGAACAGGCGCAGGGCGTTGGTGGCGGTCCGTCGATTGTGGTTGTTGATAACCTGGGCAAACTGGTCGGCCAGTTCGCCGGCAAAGGCGATCTCATCCGCCTGCCAGATGCGTGTTTTGCCGATTTGTTCCAGGCACAGGACGCCGACGACCTGCCCATCGATGCGTATGCCTGCATCGAGCATGGCACTGGCTTCGCATCGCCCCAGGCTTTCCACCAGCTTGCGGGTACGCGGGTCGCGACTGGCATTCTGGGCGTCGATCGAGCGGCTGGTGTGCAAGGCTTCGAGGTAGTCGGGGAAGAGGCTGGCGTCGAAGATATCTTGTGCGATGTGGGCCTGGGTCTCGTGCTGGAAAGCTGAAACCGGCACCAACTGGCTGCCTTCGAGGTTCCACAGGCTGGCCCCGTCGATTTGATAAATGTCGCAGGCACTGCGTGTTATCAGTTCGGCGGCTTCTTGCAGCGAGTTGTGCTGGCTGTACCGGTGGCGAGCCAGACGCAGAATTAAATCCTGCTGGGCGCGTACGCGCTCCAGGTGCTGGAGCTGATCGTGTTGGGCGCGCTGATTAAGTGCCAGTGCGATCTGCAGGCGACTGTTTTGGGTCTCAAGCTCGGCCACAGGCGCCGGCAACGGGCTGGCAGCGCTGTCTTCAACCGCGAGCAGGTAGCCGCGCAAGAAGTGACGGTTGTGCTGCTTGTACGCTTCGCCCAGCTCCATCAGGTTCAGTGGGCCGAGAGCGGTGTGCAAGGTGTAATGCACCACGTAGTGGTGGCTGGTTCTGAGCTGGTACTCAATGGCATCGTGCAGCCGATAGCGGGCCTGGGGCTCCATCAAGCTGGCATAGGGCGAGCCAACCAGCGCGCACAGCTCTGCCGCGGGTACACCGAATTGGCGTTCGCAGTGAGGGTCGAGGTAGAACATGGCCCAGCTGGCTTCGTTCAGCCGTTCGAAACGCAGCATGCCAAGTCTGGAAGGCACGGGGAGCTGGGTTACGACCTCGGCTGCCATCCGCGGGGCAGCATCGGGTTGGCTTTTCATTGGGGCACTCGCTTCACAAATGCGGATTGCGCACGGGCTGTCACCCTGTTTCTGTGGTTTGCGGCAAGGTTGCATCATGCTCACGGCGCTGACAAGTGAACATAAAGGCTAAGTGCTATAGGGGCTTATCGGCCGGCCAACGGATTTCTGCAGGTCGACCCACAAGGTTTAGCACTTATGTCAGCGTAATGGTCGCTGACTCGATGATTTGGCCATTGTTATTGTGAAAATCGACCTTGAGCTTCTGGCCTTCAATGGTCAGGCAGGCGAAGTTGTCCTCGCTCACCACTCGGCTGGTGAGTGTGAGCGAGTAAGTGCCTGTACCGATCGTCGTCAGGGGGCCGTTGACGATCAGGTCACGGGCTTTGGCATACGGCAGCAGCTTGGTATTGCACAAGGGTGAAGACACGATGCTGTGTACGACAAACCCCGGGCTTTTGCTGTGGCGCAGTTGGCAAGTCAGAGAGCCATGAATGTCACCGGAGACAAACACCACGTTTTTGATGGCGTTGGAGCGAATGGTTTCAAGTATCCGGTTGCGCTGCGCCGCGAATGCCTTCCAGCCGTCATCGCCGCGCTGTTGATCGGGCATGAACATGACGCTGCTGACGATGAACTTCACCTTGGCCGTGCTGTTGATCAGCCATTTCATCAGTGCGTATTCCTGCTGGGTGCCAATCATGCTTTTGGCATTGCCGGACAGGGTGCGTTCAGTGCGGCAGTCCATGACAAACCAGTCGATATCGCCGTCGCCAAACGAGTACCAGTAGTGCTTCAGATTGCGGTTGATGCGTCCATCTGGGCGCAGTTCGTGTGCGGGACCGTGGCTGCATTGATAAATCTCATAAGCCGTCATGGCGTTGTTGTAGAGCTTTCGATCAGTGCTGTTCTGATTGGCTGGCCAGTTATCCTCGATTTCGTGGTCGTCGAGCATCATGTAGGTCGGTGTGCCCGACATCAGGTTGCGGATATGGGGTTGTGAAAACGCCGCCTGGTATTTTTTGCTGATGGCAGCGAATTCTCGGTCTGGCAACAGGACATTCAGGTCGTCGACATACACCTGGTCGCCGGTCATCACGACGGCATCGAGGGGCCGCTGCTGGTTCAGCGAGCCAATGGCACTGAAGATTCTGTCCCCCAGTTCGGGGGCCGAAGGTATGCCTGCCGTCAGCCTGAGGTAGCGGCACGAGCCTGTGACATAGCGACGTATACGGTTGGGTTGGTTGGACGTGGTCTTGAAAGTGTAAAGGTGTGGCGGCCACTTGAGCGGGATCTGCTTGACGGTTTCGGGTGTGTGGTCATGGCGCTCGGTGGAGAACCAGCCTGCCTGGTATTCGTAGCGGGTGTCGGCGCTCAGCCCGCTCAGGACCAGGGTGTCGGACATGTCGAACTCAGTGCTCAGCCTTGAGTACACGCCTGCTGACCACTGGCTTTGACCGACCTTTCGATGCCGGATGCCCGCGAATACAGCGTTTTTTTTATCGGATGCGCCGCGTACAAAAATACGGGCGTGTTGTGCAGTGGTAAATCCCAGAATCGGGCCTACGGTAGGTCTGTTCACATCGAAATTCTTTCTGATGTAAGGCGCTATTTGTCGCGCGGTTAAAGTCCTTTGGTTAACCGTAGAAGTCGCAGGGGGAAGCTACCCACTCCTGGATTCTGCGTGGGTTGTAGTGCGGCGCTGGTGCGAGTGGTGGGAGATTGTGTGTATGGGAATGGCTGAATCGCAGGCAAAAAAAGCCCCGCCAAATGGCGGGGTTGAGGTACGAGCGTGGCGCTCGGAAAACAGTGCGCTACCCCGGCCTTCGGTGAGGAAGGCCGGGGCGGGGCTTACAGCAGGATCGTGCGGATGTCGCCCAGCAACTGGCTCAGACGCTGGGTGAAGCGTGCAGCAGCGGCGCCGTTGATCACACGGTGATCGTAGGACAGCGACAGTGGCAGCATCAGCTTCGGCTGGAAGGCTTTGCCGTCCCAGACAGGCTGGATGGTTGCCTTGGAAACGCCGAGGATCGCCACTTCCGGTGCGTTGACGATCGGCGTGAAGCCGGTGCCGCCAATGTGACCGAGGCTGGAAATGGTGAAGCACGCGCCTTGCATGTCGTCTGCGGTGAGCTTCTTGTCGCGGGCCTTGGCAGCCAGCGCAGCCGCTTCAGCAGCCAGTTGCAGCAGGCTCTTCTGATCAACGTTCTTGATCACAGGGACCAGCAGGCCATCCGGGGTGTCAACGGCGAAGCCGATGTTGACGTACTTCTTGCGGATGATCGCTTTGCCGCTTGGCGCCAGCGAGCTGTTGAAGTCCGGCATTTCCTTGAGCAGGTGCGCGCAGGACTTGAGCAGCAGAGGCAGTACGGTCAGTTTCACACCGGCTTTTTCTGCGACGGCTTTTTGCGCAACGCGGAAGGCTTCCAGCTCGGTGATGTCAGCCTGGTCGAACTGAGTCACGTGCGGGATGTTCAGCCAGCTGCGGTGCAGGCTCGACGCGCCGATTTGCATCAGGCGAGTCATGGCCACTTCTTCAACTTCGCCGAAGCGGCTGAAGTCCACAACCGGGATTGGCGGAATACCGGCACCGCCGGTAGCGCCTGCAGCCGGAGCTTCCTTGGCCTTCTGCATCATGGTTTTGACGTAAGCCTGCACGTCTTCCTTGATCACACGGCCGTGTGGGCCGGTTGGGCTGACCGCGCTCAGCTCGACGCCGAATTCGCGGGCCAGTTGACGCACGGCCGGGCCGGCGTGAACTTTGGCACCCTTTGGCGCAGGCGCGGCGGCCGGGGCAGGTGCTGCCTCGGCTTTGGCGGCCGGTGCCGGGGCAGCAGCAGGCGCTTCAGCTTTTGCCGCAGCAGGAGCAGCAGCCTGGGCTGGAGCGGCTGGCGCAGCAGCGCCGGCAACCTTGAGCTTGAGGATGAAATCGCCAGTGCCGACTTCGTCATCCAGCTTGACCGAAATGCTCTCAACCACACCGGCGGCTGGCGATGGAATTTCCATGCTGGCCTTGTCGGATTCGAGGGTGATCAACGATTGATCAGCCTCAACGGTATCGCCGGCCTTGACCAGGACTTCGATGATTTTGGCCTTGCCCGACGAGCCGATATCCGGGACGTGGATGTCCTGGATGGTGGCAGCGGCAGGTGCAGCCGGGGCCGCAGGGGCCTCGGCAGCAGGGGCAGCAGCAGGTTGTTCGGCTGCGGCCGGAGCCGCTGCAGGGGCTGCAGCTTCAGGCGCCGCAGCGGCGCCCTCGACTTCCAGTTCCAGCAATTCGTCGCCTTCTTTCAAGCGGTCGCCCAGCTTGATCTTCAGGCTTTTGACGATACCGGCTTTAGGAGCAGGGATTTCCATGCTCGCCTTGTCCGATTCCAGCGTCAGGATGCTCTGATCGGCTTCGATACGGTCGCCGACTTTTACAAACAGCTCGATGACTTCACCGTCGCCGCTGCCGATGTCAGGTACTCGAATGAGTTCGCTCACAAATATTCTCCTCAGCAGTCCAGTGGGTTGCGTTTTTCCGGGTTGATGCCGAACTTGACGATGGCTTCTGCAACCACCTTGGGTTCGATATCGCCACGGTCAGCCAGTGCTTCCAGGGCTGCCAACACCACGAAGTGACGGTCTACTTCAAAGAAGTGACGCAGTTTTTTGCGGCTGTCGCTGCGGCCGAAACCGTCAGTGCCCAGCACTTTGAATTCCTTGACCGGTACCCACTGGCGAATCTGTTCAGCGAACAGCTTCATGTAGTCGGTAGAGGCAATGACCGGACCTTTACGGCCAGTCAGGCACTCTTCAACGTAGCTCAGCTTAGGCTTCTGGCCCGGGTGCAGACGGTTGCTGCGTTCAACGGCCAGGCCGTCGCGACGCAGTTCGTTGAAGCTGGTAACGCTCCATACGTCAGCACCGATGTTGAACTGTTCACGCAGGATGATCGCCGCTTCACGGACTTCACGCAGGATGGTGCCGGAGCCCATCAGCTGAACGTGGTGCGCCGCTTCCTTGGTGTCTTCCTCGAGCAGGTACATGCCCTTGACGATGCCTTCCTCGACACCGGCCGGCATGGCTGGCTGCTGGTAAGACTCGTTCATCACGGTGATGTAGTAGAAGACGTCCTGTTGCTCTTCGGTCATCTTCTTCATGCCGTCCTGAATGATCACCGCCAGCTCATAGCCGTAGGTTGGATCAAAGGTGCGGCAGTTCGGGATGGTACCGGCCAGGATGTGGCTGTGACCGTCTTCGTGCTGCAGGCCTTCACCGTTGAGCGTGGTGCGCCCGGCGGTGCCGCCGATCAGGAAGCCACGGGTGCGGCTGTCGCCAGCGGCCCAGGCCAGGTCGCCAATACGCTGGAAGCCGAACATCGAGTAGAAGATGTAGAACGGCAGCATTGGCTGGTTGTGGTTGGAGTACGAAGTACCGGCGGCGATGAAGGAGCTCATGGCGCCTGCTTCGTTGATGCCTTCTTCGAGGATCTGACCTTTTTTGTCTTCGCGGTAGAACATCACCTGGTCTTTATCGACTGGCTCGTAGAGCTGGCCGACGGACGAGTAGATGCCCAACTGGCGGAACATGCCTTCCATACCGAAGGTACGGGCTTCGTCCGGGATGATCGGAACGATGCGCTGACCGATTTCCTTGTCCTTGACCAGCTGCGCCAGGATGCGCACGAAAGCCATGGTGGTGGAAATTTCACGGTCGCCGGAGCCGTCAAGGATGGCCTTGAGGGTGTCCAGTGGCGGGGTCGGAATGCTGGTGCTCAGAGCACGACGCTGAGGAACGAAACCGCCCAGTGCAGTGCGGCGCTCGCTCAGGTAGCGGGCTTCAGCGCTGCCTGCTTCAGGTTTGAAGAATGGCAGGTTTTCGATTTCGTCGTCTTTGACCGGGATGTCGAAACGGTCACGGAACAACTTCAGGCTTTCAACATCAACTTTCTTGGTGTTGTGCGCCGTGTTTTTCGCTTCGCCAGCGCCGGTGCCATAACCCTTGATGGTCTTGGCCAGGATGACGGTTGGCTGGTTCTTGTGGTTGACCGCTTCGTGGTACGCCGCGTAGACCTTGTACGGGTCGTGGCCACCACGGTTGAGTTTCCAGATCTCGTCGTCGGACAGATCAGCAACCATCGCCTTGAGTTCTGGCGTGTTGAAGAAGTGTTCACGTACGAACGCGCCGTCTTTGGCTTTGTAGTTCTGGTACTCGCCGTCGATGACTTCGTCCATGCGACGTTGCAGGATACCGTCGACGTCCTTGGCCAGCAGTGGGTCCCAGAAACGGCCCCAGATGACTTTGGTCACGTTCCACTGAGCACCGCGGAATACGCCTTCGAGTTCCTGGATGATCTTTCCGTTGCCGCGAACCGGGCCATCAAGGCGCTGCAGGTTGCAGTTGATAACGAAGATCAGGTTGTCCAGGTTTTCACGGCCGGCCAGGGAGATCGCGCCCAGGGATTCTGGTTCGTCGCACTCGCCGTCGCCCAGGAAACACCAGACTTTTTGCTTGCCTGCCGGGATGTAGCCGCGGGCTTCCAGGTACTTCATGAAGCGAGCCTGGTAGATCGCCTGGATCGGGCCAAGGCCCATCGATACAGTCGGGAACTGCCAGAAATCAGGCATCAGCCAAGGGTGCGGGTAGGACGACAGGCCCTGACCGTCTACTTCCTGGCGGAAGTTGTTCATTTGTTCTTCGGTGATCCGGCCTTCCATGAACGCACGGGCGTAAACGCCTGGCGAGGTGTGACCCTGGAAGTAGATCAGGTCGCCGCCGTGTTCGTCGGTCGGGGCCTGGAAGAAGTAGTTGAAGCCGATGTCATACAGGGTTGCGCTGGAAGCGAAGCTGGAGATATGACCGCCCAGGTCAGAATCTTTCAAGTTCGTGCGCATCACCATGGCCATGGCGTTCCAGCGAACCAGCGAGCGAATGCGGCGTTCCATGAACAGGTCGCCAGGCATGCGTGCTTCGTGGGTTACAGGAATCGTGTTGCGGTAAGGCGTGGTGATGGCATACGGCAGCTGCGAACCGGTGCGGGTAGCGAGCTCACCCATACGGGTCATCAGGTAGTGAGCGCGGTCTTCGCCTTCTTTGTCGAGAACCGATTCCAGGGCGTCCAGCCATTCCTGGGTTTCGACGGGATCGAGGTCTTGCATGGCTTGCTCCAGGGCGGATAGGCTTCCAGAATCGGTTGCCTGAGTTTGCGACTGGCCTTGTGGGCAGACGACATAAATTCTTGGATGGCCGGAGGTTGATTCCAGCGGCGTGTAGTTTTACTACAAATCGTCGGCCATTTCAGCCTTTCGAGTGTGTGGCTCAGTAGTAAAACTACAGGATTGGTCCTGATAGCCATCAGTTTGGTTGTGCGAAAAATCGATATTGTTGGTGTGTTTCTCGTCATTCAGCCTTATGTGCGCAGGCTGGATGCTAAACAATATGCGCTTACAGCTATTTATAACCTTTGTTCGACAGTCGGATTAAACCGCTGTTTCTTCCTGTCACCGTACTCGGCAACACCATCGCCGATCAAGGATAGACCATGAGCCTTCCGTCGCTTGCACCCATTCCAGGTCTTTTACAGCCATTGGCCAGTCGCGCCGAGCAATCCTGGCGCACGGCGGTCGCCGGGCTTGAGGGCGAACAGGGGCTCGATGACTGGTCGGCGCAGCGCTGGTTGGCATTTAACCGGGTCAGTGCCGCGAGTGACTTCTTTATAGAACAGTCATTACGTGACCCTTTGATGTTGCTTGAGCTTGCGGGCTCAGGCGAACTGGACCGCAGCTTTGCCCCCGGCGAGTTGTGTGCCCAGATCAGCGTTGCGGCGCAGGCTGCACCCACCGATGACGAGCTGGGCCGTGCACTGCGCCGCCAGCGTACCCGTCAACAGATCCGGATTATCTGGCGTGACATCAACCGCCAGGCCGACTTGATTGAAACCTGCCGCGACCTGTCGGACATGGCCGATGCCAGTATCGATCAGGCTTATCGCTGGTTGTACCAACGTCATTGCCAGCAGTTCGGCACGCCCACCGGGCATCGCAGTGGCGAGCCGCAGCAGATGGTGATTCTGGGGATGGGCAAGCTGGGTGCCGTAGAGCTGAACCTGTCTTCGGACATTGACCTGATTTTCGCCTACCCCGAAGGCGGCGAAACAGTGGGCGCCAAGCGCCCGCTGGACAATCAGGAGTTTTTTATCCGTCTGGGGCAGCGCCTGATCAAGGCCCTGGACCCGATGACCGTCGACGGTTTTGTGTTCCGCGTCGATATGCGTTTACGCCCGTACGGCTCGTCCGGCTCATTGGTGCTGAGCTTCAATGCGCTGGAGCAGTACTACCAGGATCAAGGCCGCGACTGGGAACGCTACGCCATGATCAAGGCCCGGGTCGTGGCCGGTGATCAGGCGATGGGTGCGCAGTTGCTCAGTTTGCTGCGCCCGTTCGTGTACCGACGCTACCTCGATTTTTCGGCGATTGAAGCGCTGCGCACCATGAAACAGCTGATCCAGCAGGAGGTGCGGCGCAAAGGCATGGCCGACAACATCAAGCTGGGGGCGGGCGGGATTCGTGAAGTCGAGTTTATCGCCCAGGCATTCCAGCTGATCCACGGCGGCCGTGACCTCAGCTTGCAGCAACGCCCGCTGCTTAAAGTGCTGACGACCCTGGAAGGCCAGGGGTATTTGCCGGGCGAAGTGGTTAATGAACTGCGCGAAGGCTATGAGTTCTTGCGCTACACCGAGCACGCGATCCAGGCCATAGCAGACCGCCAGACCCAAATGCTTCCCGACACCGGGCAGGATCAGGCGCGCATTGCATTTATTATGGGGTTTGACACTTGGGCGGCATTCCACGAGCAATTAATGGCGTGGCGCGGTCGCATCGACTGGCATTTCCGTCAGGTCATTGCTGACCCTGATGAGGAAGAAGTCATCGATGAAGGTGAACTGATCGTAGGCGGAGAGTGGTTGCCGTTGTGGGAGGAGGTCCAGGACGACGCCGCTGCCTGTGTCCAGCTGGAAGAGGCCGGGTTTGTTGATGCCCCCAAAGCCTTGAAGCAACTGGCGGCCCTGCGTTCCAGTCCGCAATTGCGTGCCATGCAGCGTTTGGGGCGCGAGCGCCTGGATGCGTTTATCCCGCGTTTGCTGGCCCAGGCCGTAGAGCACGCCAACCCCGATCTGGTACTGGAGAGGGTGTTGCCGCTGGTCGAGGCGGTGGCCCGACGTTCGGCTTATCTAGTGCTGTTGACCGAAAACCCCGACGCATTGCGGCGTTTATTGACGCTGTGCGCTGCGAGCCCGTGGATCGCCGAACAAATCACCCGCTTCCCGTTGTTGCTCGATGAGCTGCTCAACGAGCGTCGACTGTTCAAGCCGCCCCTGGCGCCAGAGCTGGCGGCCGAGTTGCGTGAGCGCCTGACACGTATCCCCGAGGACGATCTTGAGCAGCAGATGGAGGCCTTGCGTAACTTCAAGCTGGCCCACCGCCTGCGGGTTGCTGCCTCGGAAATCGCGGGCAGCCTGCCTTTAATGAAAGTCAGCGATTACCTGACCTGGCTGGCCGAGGCGATTCTGGAGCAAGTGCTGGCGCTGGCCTGGCGCCAGACGGTGGCCAAGTACGGAACGCCCCAGCGCACGGACGGCAGCTTGTGCGACCCCGGCTTTATTATTGTTGGCTACGGCAAGGTGGGCGGAATCGAGCTGGGACACGGCTCGGATCTGGACCTGGTGTTTATCCACGACGGTGACCCGAATGCCGAAACCGATGGCGCCAAGCCGATTGATGGCGCGCAGTTTTTCACCCGGTTGGGTCAGCGCATCATTCACTTGCTGACGGCCCAGACCAACTCCGGGCAGCTGTATGACGTCGATATGCGCCTGCGTCCCTCAGGTGCATCGGGATTGCTGGTCAGTTCCCTTGGCGCCTTTGAGCGCTATCAGGAAAGCGAGGCCTGGACCTGGGAGCACCAGGCGCTGGTGCGGGCGCGGGTGCTGGTGGGCTGCAAGCAAGTGGGCAGTGCGTTCGAAAAAGTACGTGCCAGCGTGCTGGGGCGTGAGCGCGACCTGCCTGTCCTGCGCCAGGAGGTCAGCGAGATGCGGGCCAAAATGCGTGGCAATCTTGGTACCCGGATAACGGCTGCCGGAACGGCTGAAAACGCCTTCGAGGCCACGGTGCCGTTCGACCTCAAGCAAGATGCCGGAGGTATCGTCGATATTGAATTTATGGTGCAATACGCGGCCCTGGCGTGGTCCAGGGAACAT
Source organism: Pseudomonas sp. ML2-2023-3 (assembly GCF_037055275.1). Classification (NCBI taxonomy): domain Bacteria; kingdom Pseudomonadati; phylum Pseudomonadota; class Gammaproteobacteria; order Pseudomonadales; family Pseudomonadaceae; genus Pseudomonas; species Pseudomonas sp. ML2-2023-3. The sequence continues at coordinate 255,173 of NZ_CP146343.1, read as the reverse complement.
CCGGCGTTACTGCGCTACACCGATAACATCCGCATTCTGGAAGGGCTGGAGCAGGTCGGGCTGATGCCCGCCACTGATGCCAACCTGTTGCGCGAGGCTTACAAGGCCTTTCGCACCGTCGCCCACCGTCAAGCCTTGCAAAAGGAGGCCGGCGTGGTCACGGGGGATCAACTTGTAGTCGAACGTCAACACGTGCGACGCATATGGTCCGAGCTGGGATTGAGCTAGTTCGCTGGCTTAAGTACAGAGTTAAAGCTGTAAGAACGTATCCGGCGGGTCCATAAGGCCCGTCCAATTTGCCTGACGCCTCGTGGCGCGGGTGCTGGATTCTTTGAGGAGCGTAATGATGTCGATGGCTGATCGTGATGGTGTGATCTGGTATGACGGCAAGCTGGTGCCGTGGCGTGATGCTACGACGCACGTGCTGACCCATACATTGCACTACGGCATGGGCGTGTTTGAAGGTGTACGCGCTTACGAAACCCCGCAGGGCGCGGCGATTTTCCGCTTGCAGGCGCACACTGACCGCCTGTTCGATTCGGCCCACATCATGGGCATGAAGATCCCGTTCAGCAAAGACGAAATCAACGAAGCGACCCGCATTGCGGTGCGTGAAAACAACCTCGACAGCGCCTACATCCGCCCGATGGTGTTCTACGGATCCGAAGCCATGGGCCTGCGCGCCACTGGCCTCAAAGTCCACGTGATCATCGCGCCGTGGAGCTGGGGTGCCTACATGGGTGCCGAAGCGCTGGAAGTCGGGATCAAGGTGCGCACCAGCTCCTTTACCCGTCACCACGTGAACATTTCCATGACCCGGGCCAAGGCCAACGGTCACTACATCAACTCGATGCTGGCCCTGCAGGAAGCGATTTCCGGCGGTGCCGACGAAGCGCTGTTGCTGGATCCGGAAGGCTTCGTGGCCGAAGGCTCGGGCGAGAACGTGTTCCTGGTCAAGGATGGCGTGATTTACACCCCGGACGTGACGGCTTGCCTGAACGGCATCACCCGCAGCACGATCCTGACCCTGGCCACTGAGCTGGGTTACAAGTTTGTTGAAAAACGCATTACCCGCGACGAGGTGTATATCGCCGACGAAGCGTTCTTCACCGGCACTGCCGCTGAAGTGACGCCGATTCGCGAAGTCGACGGGCGTCATATCGGTATCGGCCGCCGTGGCCCGATCACCGAAAAACTGCAAAAAGCCTATTTCGACCTGGTGACCGGCAAGACAACGGATCACCCAGAGTGGCGTACACTGGTCAAATAAAGCGATATGGCACTACAGCAGGGAGGCGAATGCCTCCCTTGCTTGTTTATGGAAACTTATGAATATTTTGATCGTTGGGCCCAGCTGGGTCGGTGACATGGTGATGGCGCAGACACTGTTTCAGTGCCTCAAGCAGCGCCACCCGCAGTGCGAAATCGATGTGCTGGCCCCCGAGTGGAGCCGGCCCATCCTTGAGCGCATGCCGCAAGTGCGCAAGGCCTTGAGCTTTCCGCTCGGCCACGGCGCGCTTGAACTGGCCACGCGACGCAAGATCGGCAAGTCCCTCAAGGGCCAATACGATCAGGCAATCTTGCTGCCCAACTCGCTGAAATCAGCCCTCGTGCCGTTCTTTGCGGGCATCCCCAAGCGCACCGGCTGGCGTGGCGAGTTTCGTTATGGCGTGCTCAACGATGTGCGCAAACTCGACAAAGAACGCTACCCGTTGATGATCGAGCGTTTTATGGCGCTGGCCTATGAGCCGGGTGCCGACCTGCCCAAGCCTTATCCGCGCCCGGCCTTGCAGATCGATCCGCAAAGCCGTGCCGGCGCACTGGCAAAATTTGGCCTGGAACTGGACCGCCCGGTGCTGGCGCTGTGCCCGGGTGCCGAGTTTGGCGAGTCCAAGCGCTGGCCGTCCGAGCACTACGCCAAAGTTGCCGAGCAAAAGATCCGCGAAGGCTGGCAGGTGTGGTTGTTCGGCTCCAAAAACGATCACGCTGTGGGCGAAGACATCCGCTCGCGGTTGATCCCCGGGCTGCGTGAAGAGTCTGTCAACCTGAGCGGCGAGACCTCGCTGGCCGAGGCCATTGATTTGCTGTCGTGCGCCGATGCCGTGGTATCCAACGACTCCGGGCTGATGCACGTGGCTGCTGCGTTGAACCGCCCGCTGGTGGCGGTCTACGGCTCCACATCGCCGGGTTTTACCCCGCCGTTGGCCGACAAGGTCGAAATCGTGCGCCTGGGGCTCGAGTGCAGCCCGTGTTTTGATCGCACCTGCCGCTTTGGCCACTACAACTGCCTGCGCGAACTGATGCCGCAGCCTGTGGTTGAAGCCTTGCAGCGTTTGCAGGGCTCACCGGTCGAGGTCAACTAGGTGCGCGTTCTGTTGGTCAAAACCTCATCCCTTGGGGATGTGATCCATGCCTTGCCCGCGTTGACCGATGCGGCGCGGGCGATTCCGGGCATCACGTTTGACTGGGTCGTGGAAGAAGGCTTTGCCGAAATTCCGACCTGGCACCCGGCAGTGGGCAAGGTTATTCCGGTAGCGATTCGCCGTTGGCGCAAAAATATCTGGGAAACCATCAAGAGCGGTGAGTGGCGTCGCTTCAAGCAAAGCCTGCGCGCCGAGCAATACGACCTGGTGATCGATGCCCAGGGCCTGGTCAAAAGTGCCTGGCTGACCCGCTATGTAAACGCCCCGGTGGCCGGTCTGGATAAAGACTCAGCCCGTGAACCGCTGGCCAGCCGCTTTTATCAGCGTCGTCTGGCGGTGGCTCGCGGGCAGCATGCGGTCGAGCGTTTACGCCAATTGTTTGCCGTGGCGCTGGGCTACGACCTGCCCAAAGGGTTGGGTGATTATGGTCTCGACGTTGAGCGCCTGATTGAATTACCGCGCAAGAAGCCTTACGTATTGTTCTTGCACGGCACCACGTGGGACACCAAGCACTGGCCCGAAGTGTACTGGCGTGACCTGGCCCTGCGCATGGGGCACATGGGTGTCGAAGTGCGCTTGCCCTGGGGCAACCCGGCAGAGAAGGCCCGTGCCGAGCGCATTGCCAGCGGTTTGAGCAACGCAGTGGTGCTGCCCAAGCTGAATCTGGCGGGGGTTGCCAAGGTACTGGCCAGCGCCAGCGCCTGTGTCGCGGTCGATACCGGGCTGGGGCATCTGGCGGCGGCGCTGGATGTACCGACCATCTCCCTGTTTGGCCCCACCAATCCGGGCCTGACCGGTGCCTATGGCAAGGTGCAAATCCACCTGGCCAGCGATTTTCCGTGCGCACCGTGCCTGCAGAAAAAATGCACCTACACTCCGACTGCACAGGACCAGCAGCGGTTTGATCTGAAAAACGAGTGGCCGTTGTGCTTCACCCGTTTGAACCCTGAGCGTGTCGCGAGTCGATTAAGCACGTTGTTACTGGCTGAGGAACTGCGCTGATGCAACTGGCTTTTGTGCTATACAAATATTTCCCGTTTGGCGGGCTGCAACGCGATTTCATGCGCATTGCGCTGGAGTGCCAGAAACGTGGCCATCAAATTCGCGTCTACACCATGATTTGGGAGGGTGACATTCCCCCCGGTTTTGAAGTGCTGGTGGCGCCGGTCAAGGCGTTCCACAACCATACCCGCAACGAAAAAATGCTCGCCTGGATGCAGGCCGACCTGGCCAAACGCCCGGTGGACCGCCTAGTCGGCTTCAATAAAATGCCGGGGCTGGACGTGTACTACGCGGCCGACGGCTGTTTTGAAGACAAGGCGCAAAACCTGCGCCATTCGTTCTATCGCTTCTTCAAGCGTTACAAGCACTTTGCCGAATACGAGCGGGCAGTGTTCGACAAGAACGCCAAGACTGAAATCCTGATGATTTCCGAAGTCCAGCAGCCGCTGTTTATCAAGCATTACGACACGCCGCTCGAGCGCTTCCACCTGTTGCCGCCGGGCATTGCTCTGGACCGTCGTGCGCCCGCCAATGCAGCCGAGATTCGCGCCGGGTTCCGGCGTGAATTCAACCTGGCAGACGACGACCTGCTGATGGTGCAGATCGGTTCCGGGTTCAAGACCAAAGGCGTCGATCGCAGCCTTAAAGCCCTGGCGGCGTTGCCGGGCGAGCTTAAAAAGCGCACCAGGCTGTTTGTCATTGGCCAGGACGATCCCAAAGTCTTTCAATTACAGAGCGCCACGCTGGGGCTGGGCGATCACGTGCAGTTCCTCAAGGGGCGCAGCGATATCCCGCGCTTCCTGCTGGGCGCAGACCTGCTGATTCACCCGGCCTATAACGAAAACACCGGCACCGTGCTGCTTGAAGCGCTGGTGGCAGGGTTGCCGGTGCTGGTCAGCGCCGTCTGTGGCTACGCCCATTACATCAGCGACGCCGATTGCGGCCGTGTACTGGACGAGCCGTTCGAGCAGGCGCAACTCAATGAATACCTGACACGCATGTTGTCCGACGATGCTGCGCGCGCGGCCTGGAGCCAAAACGGCCTGGCCTACGCGCAGACGGCCGACCTCTACAGCATGCCGCAGCACGCTGCGGATGTGATTCTGGCGGAGCAACACTGATGAAACTGATTCTTGCCGAACCGTTCAAGAGCTTGTGGGCAGGACGCGATGCGTTCACCGAAGTCGAGCGCCTGGAGGGCGAGGTTTACCGCGAGCTGGATGGCCGACGTACCTTGCGTACTGAAGTCGGGGGCCGCGGTTATTTTGTGAAAATCCACCGTGGCATTGGCTGGGGTGAGGTGTTCAAAAACCTGCTCACGGCCAAGCTGCCAGTGCTGGGCGCGGGCCAGGAATGGCGGGCAATCAAGCGTCTTCACGAAGTCGGCGTACCCACCATGACCACCGTCGCGTATGGCGAAAAGGGCAGTAATCCGGCGGGGCAGCACTCGTTCATCATCACCGAAGAGCTGGCACCTACGGTCAGCCTCGAAGACTTCAGCCTCAACTGGATCAAGCAGCCGCCACAGCCAGCCCTCAAGCATGGGCTGATCGCCGAAGTGGCGCGCATGACCGGCATGATGCACCGCGCCGGGGTTAACCATCGCGACTGCTACATCTGCCACTTTTTGTTGCACACCGACAAACCGGTCACGGCCAAGGACTTCCGCCTGTCGGTCATTGACCTGCACCGTGCCCAGGTTCGACCGGTCATCAGCAAGCGCTGGCGCAACAAGGACCTGGCCGCGCTGTACTTTTCGGCGCTGGACATTGGCCTGACCCAACGGGACAAGCTGCGCTTCCTGCGGGGTTACTTCCAGATGCCGCTGCGTCAGATCCTGCGCGAAGAAGCCCGCCTGCTGGCGTGGCTGGAAGGCAAGGCGAGCAAGCTTTATGAACGCAAACTACGTTATGGGGATGCACTGTAATGGCGGGTTGGAATCTTGAACCCGCTTACAGTGCACTCGCTTCTGATTTTGGCAGTCTGGAAGCGGTATTTGCCCTCCAGGGCGAGCACCTGACCCGCGATCCTCTTTCGGAAGTGATCCGTGTGCAGCGCGATGGCGTCAATTATTACGTCAAGCGCTATACCGGTGCGGGCAAGGGCTTGCGCCGCTATCTGGGCCGCCCTCGGGTCAAATCCGAATGGCAGAACCTCAAGCGTTTCGACAAGTGGGGCATTCCCACCGCCGAAGTCGTGGCATGGGGCCTTGAGCGCAGTGGCTTTGCCTACTCCCGTGGCGCCATGATCACCCGTGAGCTGCCCAATACCCGCGATTTGTCCGAACTGGCGGACCACCATGATCCGTTGCTCAAGGACCGTGCCTGGGTCGACTGCGTCAGCCGCCAGTTGGCGAAATGCACCCGGATCATGCACAACCATCGCTTTACCCATAACGATCTGAAGTGGCGAAACCTGCTGGTCGACGATCAGCCCAAGCTGTTTTTGATCGACTGCCCGAACGGTGACTTCTGGCGCGGTTTCTGGCTCAAGTACCGCATCACCAAAGACCTGGCGTGCCTCGACAAAGTGGCCAAGTACCATTTGTCCTACACCCAGCGTTTGCGTTTCTATTTCCAATACACCGGGCGCACTACGCTCAATGCGGCGGACAAGGAGCGTGTTCGTCATATCGTGCGTTTTTTTGAGGGCCGGGAATGACTGATTTTTTAGCGGATGCGGATCGGGCTTTGCTTGAGCGCAACGGACTGGCCGACTTCGATGCGCTGTGGGCTGTGCAACTGGAAGCCGTGGACGAGCCCAACACCAGCGGTGGTGGCTGGAGCAGCGTGTTTCGCATGGACCTCGAAGGCCAGGGCTTTTACCTCAAGCGTCAAAGCAACTACCTGACCCGTACCCTGCACCGGCCATTGGGCGAGCCGAGCTTCGCCCGCGAATTTCGTAATATTCAGCGTTATCAGCAAATGGGTATTCCGGCGCTGGAAGCGGTGTTTTTTGGCGAGCGGAAAGTGCCTGGCGAACATCGCGCGGTGCTCATGACCCGTGCGCTGGATGGCTGGAATGACCTCGATTCGTTGCTTGAACAATGGCCGCAACTGACCCCTGAGCAGCAGCAGGCAATTTTGCGTGAATGCGGCCTGTTGGCGCGTCGCCTGCACGCTGCGCGTCAGGTTCATGGCTGCTTTTATCCCAAGCACATTTTCTTGCAGGCTGACGGCTTGGGTTATCGCGCCCAATTGATCGATCTGGAGAAAACCCGGCCTTTGTTGCTGGGCCAGCGTGACCGGGTCAAGGACATCGAGCCGTTGCTGCGTCGGGCCCATGCCTGGAGCGATGCCGAGGTGCGGGTGTTGCTCGCTGCCTATCTGGATCAGCCTGTCGACAGTGGTCTGGTGGATGCCTGGCTGGCGCGACTGAACGTGCGTCGCAGCCACAAGGGAGCGCGCTGATGCGTTTGTCCGAACTGCAAAAGGCGGGTCGTGCGCCGGGCTTGCCGCTGAGTATCGAACTGGCCGACGCGGCCGGGCCTGCGCAATTGCAACTGCTGAGCTTGTTGCGGGTATTGCCCGGGCAGCGTTACGTAGGCGCCGGGGTGTGGCGCGGGCGTACGGTGCTGGCCAAATTGATGGTTGGGAGCAAGGCTGCGCGCAACTTCCAGCGAGAGTTGACGGGTGTGCGCCTGCTGGCTGATCAAGGTTTGACCACGCCGAAGTTACTGGCTGATGGTTTGCAGGAAGGCGAGGGCGGCTGGTTGCTGTTCGAGTTTCTGGAAAATGCCCAGAGCCTGGGTGACGCCTGGGGCGCGGTGCAGTCGCTGCCGGTTTTGGCAGATGAGCAAGTGGCCGTACTGGCCCAGGCGCTGGCTGCCATTGGCCAGATGCACCTCAAGGGCCTCTGGCAGGAAGACCTGCACCTGGACAACCTGTTGCGTCAGGGCGCCAAACTGTACTTGATCGATGGCGCGGGTATTTGCGTCGAAGAAGCCGGCAAGCCGCTGTCGCGACAAAAAGTCCTGGAAAACCTCGGCGTGTTCTTCGCTCAGTTGCCTAAAAGCCTTGAGCCATTTATCGAAGAGTTGCTGGTGCACTACCTGCTCAGCAATGGTGAGCACGCCTTGCCGCTCGAAGCGCTGCTCAAGCAGATCGAGAAGGTTCGTGCCTGGCGCCTGAATGATTTCTTGAACAAGGTGGGTCGCGACTGCTCGTTGTTCAGCGTTGAGCGCACCGCCTTTGTCCTGCGTGCGATTCGCCGTGAAGAAGAGCCTGCGATGCTGCCGGTTCTGGCTCACGCCGATGCCTTGCTGGATCAGGGCCACTTGTATAAAACCGGTGGCGCGGCCAGTGTCGGCAAGGTTGAAGTGGCGGGCCGCACCCTGGTGGTCAAACGCTACAACATCAAGGGTTTTGCCCACTGGCTTAAACGCTTCTGGCGCCCGAGCCGTGCCTGGCACTCATGGCGCGAGGGCAATCGACTGGCGTTACTGGGCATTGCCACGCCCAAGCCGCTGGCACTGCTGGAAACCCGTTTTCTGTGGTTGCGGGGCAAGGCGTATCTGGTGACAGAGTTTTTGCCGGGGCCGGACATCATCGAGCGTTTTGCACCCTATGTTGAGCGGGGGGATGCGCCGGAGTCCGAACTTCAGGCGCTGGATCATCTGTTTGCCGATTTGATCCGCGAGCGCATCAGCCACGGTGACCTCAAGGGGCATAACGTGTTCTGGGATGATGGCCGTTGGGCATTGATCGATCTGGACTCGATGTGCCAGCACGCCAGCCTGAGGAGTTTCGCCACCGCGTACGCCCGTGACCGGGCGCGCTTTATGCGCAACTGGCCGGTGGACAGTGCGTTGTATCAGCTGATTGACGGGCGCTTGCCCAAAGACCTTGGCTAAGACTCTGTGGGAGCAGGCTTGCTCGCGATGCAAGCGCTGCGGCCTGTCAGGCTGACCGCGTTGATGCCATCGCGAGCAAGCCCGCTCCCACAGGAGCGTGCCCGTGCTGTCAGAAGCTGTACTGGGCTCCGGCTCCGGCATACCACGACCGTCCCGGCGCGGCTTCGTAGAAGCGGCTGTTACCGTCCGCCACGATCACCGAACCCACGTACTGACGGTCCAGCAGGTTGTCCAGGCGCAACGTCTGGTGGAAGGTCCAGTGTTCCACCTTCTGCTCAAACTTCGCCCGCCAGTTGAATACGGTGTAGGCCGGAGCTGCCTTGGCGGTGTTGGTGTCTTCGACATACACCTTGCTGCGGTACATGCCTTCAACGGCGGTGCTGAGCCAATCCACCGGTTTCCAGTTCACTTCGGCAAACAGCGTGGTCTGTGGAACACCGGGCAAGTAGTTGCCTTTGTCGACCGTGCCTTTGGTGCTGGCAAAGTCACTGTCGTAGGTCGCTTGCAGACGGGTATAGGCCAGGGTTGAGGTCCAATGCTCGGCCAGCTGGCTTTCGATGCCCAGTTCAAAGCCCCGGCGCAGGGTGCGGCCAGCGTTTTGGTAAACAGTGCGCCCGTCTTTTGAACTTTCTATTACCAGCTCATCTTCAGTGGTGATCTGGAACACAGCAGCATTAATTCGGGTGTTGTTGATCTGTGCCTTCAAGCCAATTTCGTACTGAGTGCTTTCAGAGGGCTTGAGGCCAAAGTTGAAACCTTTTCCGCCTGGCGCATAAGCCAGCTCTGCCTGTGTCGGCGTTTCAAAGCCCTTGCCCGCGCTGACATAGCCATGCAGCTCAGGAGTGAAGGCGTACATCACGCTCATCGACGGCGTGGCTTTTTCATAGCGTTTGGTGCCGCTGTCGTCGCCGTTGCTCAAAAATTGATCATCGACGTCCATTTCCATGGTGCTGTAGCGCAAGCCGGCCTGCACGGTCCAGTTGTCCAGCGCCCAGTTGGCCTGCACATACGGGTCGAGGCTGCGGGCGGTGTCCACTTCATCGCGCACCAGTGCGCCTTTGACCCCCAATTGGTTGCCCAGATAATTGTTATAGCCGTGACGGCTGTCCTGGCTCTGGTCGAAATCCAGGCCGCCGATCAGGGTCAGGTCCCCAGGCACGCCATACACCGGTTGCAACCAGCGCAGGCTGCCGCCGTAGAACTTGCGATCGAATTGAACGACGCCGCCGCCCTGTTCGTTACCCGGCGTTCCTTTGGGAATCGCCAGATACTGAATCACACTCCGGGTGCCGGTATAGGCATTGACCTGCAGGGTCGCGTCGCCGATATAGCGCTCGTAGTTCATCCCCAATTGTTGATGGTCGATGCTTTTACGGGTGTTGTAGGTCAGGGCGTTTGGCGTTACCGAGCGCGGGTCGGCCTTGTAGGCGGCCCAGCTTTGGCCCAGCGGGTCTTGCGTGCCGTTCTGCTCAAGGCTGCTGTAGATCAGCGCCAGCTTGCTGTCTTCATCGGGCTTGAGGTTGAGCTTGGCAAACGTCTGGTCGCGGCGAGCGGCACTGTGGTCGCGGTAGCCGTCGGTGTCCATGCGCGAGGCGTCAAGCACAAAGCCCACGTCATCCGTGGCGCCCTCGGCGGTGAGGTGGTTCTTGTTCATGCCGTCGCTGCCGATCAGGGTTTCAGCGCCAATGCGCGGCGGACCTTCGCCGTCGCGGGAGAACATCTGGATCACGCCACCGGCGTTGCTGCCGTACAGGGTGGCTGCCGGGCCGCGCAGTACTTCAATGCGCTCGGCGGTGTCGAGGTTGAAGGTCGCCGCCTGCCCCTGGCCGTCCGGGGTGCTGGCTGGAATGCCATCGGCAATCAACTTGATGCCACGTACACCAAACGCCGAGCGGGCGCCAAAGCCACGGGACGAGATCTGCAGATCCTGGGCGTAGTTCTGACGGTTTTGCACCACCAGCCCTGGCACGCGGGACAGCACCTCGGAGGCATTGATGCCTAGCTGGCCATCCTTGATTTGCTCCTGGTTAATGCTGTCGACCGAGTACGGCAGGTCGAAACTCGGGCTGGTGCTGCGCGAGCCGGTGATGACGCTGGGGTCCAGTTCAAGGGGAGCTGCGCTGAGGATGGGTGTCAGGCAGAGGCCAGGCAGTAACAGGGCAACGTGAGCAGGTACGAAATATTTCATGGGCAAATCGGGGTTCCGTGTGACGCGACCCGTCCAGGGCAACGGGATGATGCTAGCAGAGGGCGCGCAGTTTAGCGGCTGAGGGCGGGATATCCAGTAAAACCGGGCAACGAGGGCGATATAGGGCGCCCTCGTGCGCAGGTGACGGGTTACTGCATCTGCGTCATGTTCATGTCCTGCAAGTCATGTATCAGATCTTGCAGGCGGTCGTAGCGTTTCTGGTGGACGGGTATCCAGTTGGGCCGCTCGATATAAAACTGGCCGCCAGGATCTGTCTGCACCGGGGTGTGCACCATTTCGTGGTTGCTCGCTCGATGGATCAGGTGTGCGCCGTCCGGCGTGGCGCTTTCAAACCTGAACATGCCGGGTGCGATGAGCCGTTCATTGTTCTGGGCCGGGGACAGCGCGGGTATTTGCGGTTTGGTGCCGGCAATATCCATTTGCAGCCAGTAATCGTTCTTCAAGAAGGTGAAGTCGCGGTGTGTGTGATCTGTAGGCACGACTTCGCCTATGTTCAGGCGAACCCCACGGCTGGAGCCGGGGAACGTGTCTGAAATCCGCACGCCAATCGCGCCCTCAAGCTCCGCCAGGCCGGGCACACCCTGATAGGTGTTGGCGTGGGTATTGCCGGTGAGGGCAATCCATTTTCTGGTACCGGTTTTGACCTGATGTGCGCGGATTACCTGTGACGCAAAGTAGCTGAACATTTCATAGCGAATAAGCTCGGCAGGACTGCCGGCCATGCCACTGGCTTCAGGGTGCAGGCCCCTGTGGTTGTAACTGGCCGCGCAATCAGTGGCGATGACTTCGATGCCATGTCGCCTGGCCTCGCGCACCAGCTTGCTGTACGTGTGGGGGCTTGCGGGATTGATCCCGTGACCCGCGTCCTGGGCTTTGAGGAACTCATCCAGGACAATCGGCATTTTTCCGGTTTTAAAGAAATCGTCGAGAAAGGTCTGATGAAAATCAGTTTGCAGGTGTTCCAGGTAAAGCACTTTCACATCAAGCTCAGCGAGCTTGCTCATTTGGGTGGTGAGCAGTTTTTTGCCTGACTGATTGGAATGGACTTCGCCGATTACGACGCCGTCGGTGTATTCATAAAGGTGTTTGAACAAGTCCTGCGGGCTTGTGGCCGCTGGAACGATGGGGCGAGTGACGCGGGGTTTTGCGGGCTTTGTGGCCAGGAAAGCCCGTGCGTCAGCCAGTAATCGCAGCCTGAAATTCGAAAAAAACTGGCTGGTGCGGGTGATCTCTGCATTGGGTGAAATCCAGTTGGCATCCAGTAAACCTTTGTGGTTCCTGACCAGATCCTGAACCCTGCCTTTGTACTCCGATGGCAAATCATAGGGGCTGTGGATAACGTCAGGCACGGCTTCAGGTAGACGGGCGCCATCACCCAGCAAGGGACTCCAGCGTTTGGTGTTGTCGGCCAGGCGGTGTTTGATTTCCCAATAACCGGCCGTACGGCGCAGCTTGTAACTGCCGCTGACGCCACTGCTTGAGCCTGCGGGCAGTTGCAAATACCAGTGACGGCCGAGCCAGCCGCTGTACACCTCAAACACCACGCCGTCTTGCTGGATATACCGGTTGTGGCTGACGCGGTAGACGCCCTGGGCGTCAGGGGTGAGGCTGTCGAGATTGACGCTGCTGATACGGGCGCTTTCGATGACGCGCTCAATCCCGGTTTTGAGCAACGGCGTGGTCGGGTCCACATCCCATATGCCAGCCGATACCTCGCGAACCGGGAGGCGGCTGCGCGCATCCGGTTTGCGCTCATCCATTACGCGCCAGCGCTCATCCAGGGTGTCGTACCGGCAGGGGTAAAGTCTGCCCTGCCGGTCTTTGAGGTAATGGTGAGTTGAGCCTGCGCCCGTTGTGCTGAACTCATAGATTCCAGAACCGTATTCGTCACCTCTGCGCAGCGTGAGCCCCGCTGCTGCGTGACGGCTCGCCGCGCCGGGACTCAGCGTTGGTGCGGGCTGTCTGGCACGTTGGCGGATGGATCTGCCAAACACCGCAGAGCCGGCAAAGTCCGAGGCGCCGTCAGTCAGGTGGGTGATGGACTCCATGAAGTGCAACAGGGCTTCGTGCCCTTCATCGCGTTGCAAGGCATCGACGCCCTGATAAATCTGGTAGATGAACCGTGCCAATGCAATGGGCAGCAGCACCTTGGTCGGCAGCACGAAGGACACCACATCAATCACGGTCAAGGCCGTTTCCCTGGCGGTATTGAGGTTGCTTTCCCAAGTGGAAGTCGATTGATCGTCGGCCTCGTGAATGGCATGCAAGGCTTCGGTGTCGTAGGACGCCTCCAGCAGGTGATGGCTGATCGGTTGCAGTGAACGTTGCTCTGGCTGAGTCCCGCTTCGATCAGTGGCTTGATGTACGGTTTTTGCGCGGTGGTCACGCGGCGCATGACGTAGGTGCGTAAATGTGCACGGGACAGGACTCGACCCAGCTCATTGCGCGAAGGCACAGTGGCAAACCAGCGCTGGTCAGGGGCGTCTGGCAAGTAGCACACGAGGTTGGTCGAACCGGTGGAGGTGAACACCAGCGCGCCCGGCAGTGGCTTGTAGCGCAGCATCAACAGGTGGGCTTTGATCTGCGCGCCGTTGACCAGCGGGCGGCTGCTTTCAACGGGGTAATCCAGTGCCACCTGAACCCATGCCGCCTGCTCGGCACCCAGGGTGCCCGCCATGCTGGCTTCCAACAGGTCCAGGTTCAGCTGTGCGGCGCGCAGGGCAACGTAATGTTCCTTGCGCCAGCGTGCCTGGGCGGAGTTGACCAGCAGATGGTTGAGTCTGGCTTTGTAGCTCTGGCCAATATCGAGCTGGCGTACCAGGGTCTTGAGGTAGCTGCTGGTGAGAATGGGGTGGGGGGTGCCGTGGGCATCCTTGACCTGAGCCGTCAGGGCAAATGTCACATCCCATATGCCCACATTGGACAGCGCCAACTCACTCAGGCTGCGTCGGGTGGTCTTATAGGTGATCGTAGGTCCGGTTCGGTCCACGCTGGCGCCAGCGGCAAATCCGGAGCCGGTGATCGGGTTAATCACCGCGCCGGTTTGCAGCGCTTCGGTAGTCGAGATGAAGACGGTGTCGGGGTCTATATCAATGCCGTGATCGGCTTTGATCTGTTGCTTGAGCCGGGCTCTGGCGTAACCAAGCAGGGTGTTGATTTGCCCGATTTCTGCCAGGGGCTCGGTGTCGGGAGCCTCTGAAGCCGCGCGTTCATGGTTGAGGCGCTCAACCGCCAGGCGCCATTTTGTCTTGTTGGCCTCGGACGCTGTTTTGAGCCACTCGGGCAGCTGAATCTCCAGCAGCCGGGTATAGCGGGCACGCAACAGGCTGGCGGGCTTGATGGGCAGGCTTGAATTCAGGGACTGATCGACCATCTCGACCAGTTGCTCAAGCGTGGCGCCTGGCTGATCAGTGCGCATGGATGCCCAGGCATGGCGCATGTCGCGCTTCTGTTTTTCGATCAGTTGCTCGCTGTAAAACGTCTTTACTTGCTGCTCCGGCACCGGGCTGTAGTTCACCTGCTCAAAGGCCTGTGCGCCGATACGTTCTTCTGCCAGCACGCAATCGAGTAACGCCTCCCGCTGACGCCCGTCCTTGAGTCGCGCGCTCAACTCTTGGGTCAGCGCTGCCAGTGAGGTGAAGGCTTCGAGCCCGGCGTTGGGGGTGTAGAGCACCACTGTGCGCGGGGTTTGGTCTTGCACGATGCGCGTGTCCAGAGGGTCGGCAGAAGCCCGCGGCAAATCTTTGGTGGTGATCACCAACACGCCGTGCAACAGCGAGGCGGGCTGAGGGGGCCGGCCATGCAAGGTCAGCGTGTAAAACCCGTAGGCGCTTGGCGTTGATGGCTGTGCAGACAGGGGGAACACCTGATCGATAGCGTTCATGGCTTGCGGGCTGAGGGTTCTGTCCCCATGGCGCAGGGTTGCTTCAGACAGGATCAGGTTCAGGGTAAAGCGTGACAGCCAGCTTTTCGGGGTGAGGGAGTCGAGGTCCTCATGGGGCGTTTGCCAGTAGTCACGGTGAGCATCCCTCACACACAGCTCAAGGCTGTGGGTGGTGAACTCGAGGTATTTTTCGAGTTGTGGCACGGTAATCTCTGCGACCAGATCTTGCTCGGCCAGGGTGTAGGCATGGTTGTAAACGCGGGCTGTATTTTGCACAAAGGTCGGCATCTGCCCGGTGAGGTGGCACTGCTCGATCAGCATGCTCAGGGTTTGGCTGTCGATAACGGGTGACTGGCACGGCTCGGCTGCCCGCTCGTAATTGAGGTAGAGGTAGTCGGTGCAGGCCTCTACGGGCAGTTGTGGGAAAAACATCCTTAATCGATGGTCTAACGAGAGTGCGAGATCCGGGAAAGTGTCAGAAAACTTTGTCCATTCGGCTTCGCAGCCTTTGAAGTGTTCCAGATGGGTGGGCATGCTGATTTCCTGTTGAGTGAAGCGTGCGGGTCGCACGTGACGGTGTGATCACAGGAAATCCCAACGGCGGGTGGGGGTGGGCTTACATATGTCTGGAGTGCCGTGTCTTTTACGAGCAGACCTGGCGCGGCTGGGCGTGGCAAATCGCGCTGGGTCATTTGCGGTGTCTTTACGCTATAATCCCGCTCTTTAGCTGTTTCTCGCCTGGCGAGGGGCACATTATTTGTTCAGGCGCCCGCCGCCTGCCTGCATTCCAAAGAGGCTAATCCAGTGGCATTGACGATTCTTGGCCTGTCCGGCGCCCTCAGCCATGATCCCTCCGCAGCCCTCTATATCGACGGCAAGCTGGTAGCGGCGGCTGAAGAAGAACGCTTCGTGCGTGATAAGCATGCAAAGAACCGCATGCCCTACGAATCCGCAAAATTTTGCCTTGAGCAGGCGGGTATCAAACCTTCCGACGTTGATGTGGTAGCGATCCCGTTCGCCCCGATCAGCTTGTTCGGCAAGGCGCGCTGGCACTACGCCAAGCGCTATTGGTACGCCCCGGACCGCGCCCTTGACGCGATCCTGATGGGCAACCGTCGCTACAAGCGCTATCGCAACAAGATCGTGTTCTGCCTTGAGCAACTGGGTTTTGACCCGAAGAAAATCAAGATTGAACCGGTTGAGCATCACCTGGCCCACGCTTCCAGCGCTTACCACTGCTCGGGTTTCAAAGAAAAAACCGCGATCCTGGGTATCGACGGTAAGGGTGAGTACGCCACGACGTTCTTCGGCTACGGCGAAAACGGCAAGATCACCAAGATCAAGGAATTCTTCGATCCTGACTCCCTGGGCGGCCTGTACGGCGCGATCACCGAGTTCCTCGGTTTCGAGATGCTGGACGGTGAATTCAAGGTCATGGGCATGGCGCCGTACGGCGACGCCAGCAAATACGATTTCTCGCGTCTGGCCTCGTTTGAAAACGGCGAGCTGGTGATCAACACCGAATACGCCAACGTGATCGGCCTGCGTCGCTACAAAGAAAAAGGCAAGGGGTTCTACTTCTCGCCAAAACTGATCGAGTGGCTGGGGCCAAAGCGCGAAGGCGATATCGCCGACGAGCCGTACATCCACTACGCGGCCAGCATGCAGGCGCTGTTTGAAAAACTGTCGCTGCAAATGATCGACCACTACCTGGGTGACATCCTCAAGGAGACCGGCAAGATGGCCTTTGCGGGCGGCTGCGCGTTGAACGTGAAGCTGAACCAGAAGATCATTGCCCGTCCTGAAGTCAAGGAGCTGTTCGTGCAGCCTGCGTCCGGCGATGCCGGTACGGCGGTGGGTGCGGCAGCCTACGTGTCCCATGCTCGCGGCGTGCCGGTCGAGAAGATGGAACACGTCTACCTAGGCCCTGCGTACAGCAACGAAGATGTGATCGCGGCCTGTGCCCGTCACCCTGGCAAACCTGCGTATCGCAAGATCGAAGGCACTCCGGAGAAGATCGCCAAGATCATGGTCGACGGCAACCCGGTGGCCTGGTTCCAGGGCCGCATGGAGTTCGGTCCGCGTGCATTGGGCGGCCGTTCGATCATCGGTTGCCCGAGCAGCGAAGGCGTGGCTGACCGTATCAACGAACAGATCAAGTTCCGCGAGCGCTGGAGGCCTTTCTGCCCGTCGATGCTCGACACCGTTGGTCCGCAGATGATCAAGGTCGATCATCCGGCACCGTTCATGACCTTCACCTTTGAAGTGTCGGACGAGTGGAAAACCCGCGTGCCAGAGGTTGTC
This sequence comes from Pseudomonas sp. ML2-2023-3, assembly GCF_037055275.1. Classification (NCBI taxonomy): domain Bacteria; kingdom Pseudomonadati; phylum Pseudomonadota; class Gammaproteobacteria; order Pseudomonadales; family Pseudomonadaceae; genus Pseudomonas; species Pseudomonas sp. ML2-2023-3. Next base: position 238,500 of record NZ_CP146343.1, on the reverse strand, counting down.
CATGAAGATGGCACCTCCCGTGCCCAGGTGCTCAAGCGCGAATACAACCCGCGTTACTACGACATGATGAAGGCGCTCGAAGTGCTGACCGGTAACGGTGTGTCGCTGAACACGTCGCTCAACCGTCGTGGCGAGCCGATGGTCTGCTCGCCGACGGACGCGCTGAACATGTTCTTCGGTTCCGATCTGCAGTACCTGATCATGGAAGATATTTTGGTAGTTAAAGACGGCGCCGAGACTTATGAATCGCTCGACTGAGCGTCATGTGCTGCAGTTCTGCCACGGCTATGACGGACCGTTTCTGGACTGCGCACGCCAGTACGCCAGCCTGTTTTCCGGCACCGGGTACAAGGTCACCACGGTCTTTCTGACCGGGGCGGCCGACCCTGAAGTGGCTGCAGGCTGTGGCTCTGATGAAGTGCTGTTCATGGAGTTCAGCTCCAGGGCCATCCGTGGCCTGAAGCTGGGCGCCATCGCCAGGCTGCGCAAGATCGCAACTTCGCGCCCTTTCAGTTTTTGCATTGCCCACCGCTTCAAGCCGATTTACATCGCCTTGTTGGCCACCGGTTTGCCGGTGATCGGTGTGCATCATGCCTTTGGCGACTATAAGCGGCGCAGCCGAAAACTGTTCGCCCACCTGTTTCGCAAGCGCCTGAGCCTGCTCGGTGTTTCGGATGCTGTGCGCGACGACATGCGCCAGTGCCTGCCCAAGTGGCCGACCGGTCGAATCAACACGCTTTATAACCGCATCGATATCGATACCGTTCAAGCCGATCAATTGTCAGGCACTCCGGCGCGTGAAGCGTTGGGGCTGTCGGTCGATGGTTTTATTGTCGGCAACGTCGGTCGCCTGCATCCGGACAAGGACCAGGCCACGCTGATTCGCGGTTTTGCCACGGCGTTGCCCAATCTGCCTGCTGACAGTCAGTTGGTGATCATGGGCAAGGGCCGTCTGGAGCAGGATCTCAAAGAGCTGGCCAATGAACTCGGGGTCGGCGAGCAGGTGCTGTTTTTGGGTCAGGTGCCCGATGCACGGCGCTATTTCCGGGCGTTTGATGTGTTTGCGCTGAGCTCCGATCACGAACCGTTCGGCATGGTGCTGCTTGAGGCCATGGCCGCAGGCGTGCCGTTGCTGGCCACCGCGTGTGGCGGTGCTAAAGAAGTGGTCGAGGGTGTGGGTATTCTGTTTCCACTGGGCGATGCCGAACATCTGGCCCAGGGCCTGCAGCACCTGGCGCGACTCGATGACGAGCAGCGCCTGGCCTGTGCCGAGCTGATGCTGGAACGCTTGCATGAGCGCTTCAGCGATGAAGCAGTGCGCGATACCTTCTGGCGCCTGGCGCAAGTCACCGACCTGACTGCGGAGTCCTGATGCTCAATCGATTTCAAGGCTGGCGCGAGCGCGGCTGGAGCGTTGTGGATGCTGACACCTATGCCGGTGCCTGGCAGCGTTTTGGCGGCAGCGTGGCGACCCATCCGCTGGTGGTTGAGCGCCTGGCGCAGTTGGCGGGTATCCCGGTGCGGTATCTGGCCTGGGAGCAAGGCGGTGAACTGCAGGCGGCGATCCCGACCTGGGGGCGCGACCTTGCCTTGTCCAAGGATGTGCTCAAGCGTCACGGTAAAAAAGGCCTGTTCGATCTGGGCAATGCCGAACTGATCCTGCCCGCCGCTGCGGATGCTCAAGCGCCGTTGCGTCACCGCGGGCGTTATCTGTCACAGCTCAATGAAGGCCGCTTCAGCACCTTGAAGCCTCAGGCCGAGCAGTTGGCGATGGCCCGCACGCCCGAAGAATTGTCGAAAAAGTTTCGCTACAACCAGCGCCGCGAATTGCGTTTGCTGGAGGAGGCCGGCGGCGTTGTGCGCCCGGTTTCGGAGTTTTCCAGCGTTGAGCTGGCGAGCATCTATTGCGATTTGTTCCTGCGGCGCTGGGGTTTTGTCGCCACCGGTGCCGAACGCATGGCCGAAGTGATCGAGCTGTTGCGTGAACTGTTGATCGGTTCGGTGATTTTCCTCAATGATGCGCCGATTGCGATTCAGCTGGTGTACCGAGCCGAGTCCCCGGAGTGGATCAGCGTGGAGTACGTCAATGGTGGCGTCGATCCTCAGACCCGCGAATTCAGCCCTGGCAGCGTGTTGAGCTTTATCAATACCCAGTCAGCCTGGGAGCAGGCCCGCAGCGTCGACAAACCTTTGCGCTTTTCGTTTGGCCGGGCTGACCGTGAGTACAAAGAGCGTTGGTGTAACCCGGTGCCCGTGTTCAAGGTCTGAAACATACGCATACAAACCTTGTGGTAGCGGGCTTGCCCGCGATGGTATCACTGCGTTTTTTTGACATGCCGTAGTGCCTGCATCGCGAGCAGGCTCGCTCCCGCGGGAGTTCAATCACAAGAGCCAAGTCATGAGCCAGCCCATGAGTCGCAAACAACAGCTCCTCAAGCGCCACCGGCGCAACAAGCGCATTAGCCTGCTGATAGGCCTGCTGGTGCTGATTGCCAGCGGTGTGCTGTTGGCCTGGTGGCTGGTCCCGGTGTTGGCGGTGCTGGGCTGGGTAGCCCACGAAGCCTGGTTTGCCGATCACTTGTTCTATTCGGCCCAGGACGATTACCGGTACAACTTTGCTGCCGACGCTGAGCAACCGGCGGTACGCCTTGAGGGCGACAAGCTGAGGGTTGATCAGCCGCTGATACTGGATGGCGATGAAACCCTGATTCTGGCGATCACGATCAAAAGTGGCTGGCTGGGGCGGTTTTTTGATCCGTATGTACAACTGTCGGGCAGCGACTCTGCGGACAGGCAAACCTTCGAGCGTGGGGTCAATGGCCTGCGCTATCTGAATATCAGCGGTTGCGGCTCGGCCCTGGTCGATGGCGCACTGCATGTGCGCGGTCGTTTTTGCCGTGTCATGGGTCAGCCGCAGCTGTGGGTTTTTCGCCAGCCCGATTACCGCGATCAGCGTGTGATGGTGATCGCTCCCCATGCCGATGACGCCGAGCTTGCGGCTTTCGGGCTATACAGTCAGGCCAGGGAAGGCTGGATTGTGACCCTGACCGCCGGTGAAATCGAAGCCGGGCATTATCAGCAGATGGGGCTGGAACGCGCCGACGCAGCCCGACTCAAAGGCCGCTTGCGCGCCTGGGACAGCATGGTCGTGCCGCGTTGGGCCGGTGTGCCTGAAGACCGTTGCGCGCAGTTGGGGTATTTTTGCCTGCAATTGCCCGCCATGCAGGCGGCCCCTGATCAACCCGTGGCTTCGCGAGAGGCTGACTTGAGCGACATTCGCGTGTTCCGCCAATTCAACCCGTTCCCGCTGCCCGGTGATCTGGACGGCGCCCCGACCTGGCATAACCTGCTGGCTGACTTGCGGGCGTTGATCCTTCGCGCTCGCCCTGAAGTGATCGTGCTGCCGCACCCGGCAATCGACCCTCATCCTGATCATATCTGTGCCCACGCTGCCGTGATTGAAGCCCTTGAGGGTCTTGAATGGCAGCCGTCCACCGTGCTCGGCTACGCCAACCACCTGCATGACAACGATCGTTGGCCGATGGGCAACAGCGGTGATGGCATTGCCTTGCCGCCGGTGTTCGATGCCTCGCTCAGCCTGCGACCGTGCAGCCTGGCGCTGACCCTTGAACAGCAGCGCGACAAGGCGATGGCGCTGGGCATGATGCATGACCTGCAACCCCGGGCCGCGCTCAAGCGCAGGGTGCGGCGGTCGATACAGCAGCTCTTGGCAGGTAGAAAGCCATCGCCTTATGGCGAAAATGAATTCTTCCGTAAAGCGGTTCGGCGTCACGAACTGTTTTGGATAGTGAAAGAACATGATGCAACCGGGTTTCATCAGGGAGACTTATGAAGCGTTCCAAGGTTTTGCAATTGCAGCCCGATTACAACGTCAAATCCCATGACTTTGCCGATCTCGCCGAGCAGATCGTGCGCGCGCTCCCCCGAGAGCGCTACGAAATCACGGCGGCCTTTTTGCGTGGGCGTCCGGCCCCGGGCGAGCCGGTGAGCAAGGCGGATCACTCGGTGTATTTCGAGTTCAGCGACAAGTCGCTCAAGGGCATGCGCCTGCGCGCCATGTGGGCGTTGTACAAGTTCTGCCGTAAAGAACAGTTTGATGTGGTGATCTGCAACCGCTTCAAGCCCGTGAACATGATGCTGCAGCTCAACCGCTGGCTGAAAATTCCGCTGTGTGTGGGCATTTCCCACGGATTTGGTGAATACGACCGCTTCTATCGTCGCAGCCAGGCCAAGCGCCTGATCGACAAGGCATGGCGTTTTGTAGGCGTGTCACCTGCGGTCAAACAGTACCTGCTCGACTGCAAGTGCGGTTTCACCGAGCAAAATACTTACGCGATTACCAATGCCATCGACATCGAGCAAGCCGAAGCCTTGCAGCTGCCACGCCAGCAGGCACGTGAACAGCTCGGCCTGGATCAGGATGCACGGATGATTGGTGCTCTGGGACGTTTGGTGCCGATCAAGGGCCATCGTTTCTTGCTGCAAGCCTTCGCCACCTTGAAAGACAAATACCCGACAGCGCAGTTGGCAATCATTGGCGCCGGGCGTGAAGAGTCGCGCCTGCGCGAACAGATCGAGCAGTTGGGCCTCACTGGCCGTGCGCACCTGCTGGGTTTCCAGGAGAATGCATTGCAGTACGTGCGCGCCTTCGATATCTGGACCATGCCTTCGCTGGCAGAAGGCCTGGGGTTGGCGCTGCTTGAAGGCATGAGCGGGCATTTGCCTGTGATCGCAACCAATGTGCCGGCCATGTTGCCGCTGATTGAAGGCGCTGGCGGCCTGGCCGTGAAGCCCAGTGATGTGGCGACACTCACCGCCGCGCTGGATGAGTACCTGGCCTTGTCGGATCAGGCGCTGCAGGCCAAGGGTGAACAGGCGTATCGCTACTTGCAGGAGCACCACGACATTGAAGTGTTCCGTCAGCAGTATCTGGATTTGATCGACTCTGGCTTGAGCCAGGCACGCAAGGAACACCCATGACAGATTCGCAACCCTTGGTAACGGTGATCATCGCCTCCTATAACCACGGGCCTTATATCGAGCAGAGCATTCAGAGTGTTCTGGATCAGACCTATCCCAATATTGAGTTGCTGGTGGTTGATGACGGTTCACCCGATGACAGCGTCGAGCGCATTGAGCGCTTGCAGGCGGTGCATGGTTTCGACTTTCGGGTACAGCAGAATCAGGGCCTGACCAACACCCTGAATGGCGCGATTGCCCGTGCCAAGGGCAGCCTGATTGTGCCGTTCGGCTCCGATGACATCATGATGCCGGACCGCATTGCGGTGCAGGTCGCGTACATGGATGGCAAGCCCGAAGTGGGTATTTGCGCGGGTAATATCGAGTTGATCGATGCCGACGGCAACCTGTTCCCGGAGAATCGCCAGCGCCGTGACGTACCGTTCAGGCGTCTGGATTTTGATGACATGTTCCTTGAGCGCAAGCCTTATCCGCCAGCGCCAACCCTGATGATCCGCCGCGAAGCGCTGGACAAGGTGGGGGGCTTTGATCCGGCCATTCGCCTTGAAGATCTGTACATCGAGCTGAAAATTACCCACGCCGGGTACTTTATCGACGGCCTGAACGTGGTGATGGCGCGCTATCGCAAGCACGCCACCAACTCGTACAAGAACCATCGCTTCATGAACGACAGTATTTTGCGCATCTATGCGCTCTTCAGTGACCATCCGTTGTATGACGAGGTGCGTTACAAGTTTCTCAACTCCATGTTCCTGAAAACGGCCAACCGCAATCGTGCCCTGGCCCGTGAGTTGTTGGCACAGATTCCGTTCAGGCACTGGACGGGTAAAACCTGGCGTGGCTTGGGGCGGTTGTATTTTTCACCGCTGGAAAAAGACTGAGACGGGGAGTGCACCATGGGCTGGATTGAACGTTTTCGGGAGAAGCGCGCCAAGCGTGCAATCCGTAAATTACCGAAAATCGAGCGGGGCGTTGCCCGTTTCAAACAGTGCTATCCCGACTACGAAATGGGTCGTGGCAGCTATGGTCTGCCCTTGGTGCATGACTGGAAAGAAGGCTCGACCCTGCGCATCGGGGCTTTTTGCTCGATTGCCGAAGGGGTGAATATATTTTTGGGCGGGCACCATCGCGCCGACTGGGTAACAACGTATCCCTTTCCGGCGATGCTCAAGGCGGCGCAGCACATTACCGATTACAACGGCACCCGTGGCGATGTGGTGGTGGGCAGTGATGTGTGGCTGTGCTCCAACAGCACCGTGCTGTCGGGTGTCAGCATTGGCCACGGCGCCATTGTGGCGGCCGGTGCGTTGGTGACGCGTGATGTTGAACCGTATGCAGTCGTGGGTGGCAACCCGGCGAAGTTCCTGCGCTGGAGGTTCCCTGAGGAGCAGCGCCTGGCCTTGTTGCAAACTGCCTGGTGGGAATGGCCGGATGCCGATATCGAGCAAGCGGTCGGCCAGTTGTGCAGTGACAATATTGAAGGCTTCTTGACCTTGGCCCGTCAGCGTCAGGCCTGAGCACGATCAGCAGACAACGGCTGATCGTGGCCGTGGTCGGGAGCGCCCGAGGGCGCTCCGCTGATGTGTCAGGTTGCAGCGTGTGCCGTGCCCAGCTGTTTGATTTGCTGGCTCAGGCTGTTGACGGCCACCGGGTCGGCCAGGCTGGCGTAGCCGTCGAGTAGCGCCTGCAGTTGTTCTTCGAACAACCAGCGGCGATCTTCGGGGTAACGCTGCATGTGGCGCAGGTTGCGCTGGCGCAAGGCGATCCTGAGCGCTGAAGGGTAGAGGTGCATGTCGGCGATATCGATCAGGGCGAATTCGCCATCGTCCATCAGCAGCACATTGCCCAAATGTAGCGAGCGGAAGTAAATGCCCTTGTCGTGCAGTACCGCCAGGAACTTGCCGAATCGCTCCACCAGTGCCTGGCGAACCGCGGGCGACCCCATCGATTGCATGACCTGACGCAGGGTTTGGCCCGGCAGCGGCTGATACAGCACAGCCGTACTGCCATCCTTCAGTTGATACAGGTCCAGGATTTTCGGTGCGGCAATCCCCATGCCCTGCAAGCGCTCGCTGTTGACGGCAAAACGTTCGGAGTACGGGTTGAAACTGCCGGATGTATAGCAGCGACGCCCGCGGAACAGCTTGAGGAAGTTGCCGTTTTCCAGGCGCAGGACTTTGGGGCCCAGACCATCTTCTTCAATCACCTGCGCATGGGTCTGAAGGGTGTCGAACGCCGCCTGGGAAAGGTTGCGCACAGGTCGGTCGCGCAAAGTCTTGAGGCGCTGGTTGATGCTCAGAGCAGCAATCAGGGCCAGGGGAATCCACAGCAGGTACCAGTGTTCTTTCGGCCTTGGCAGTATGCCGCCGCCTTCGGTCAGGCCGGCACCAATGCCGTACACCAGCCAGGCAGACGCCAGGATGAACAGCGGTTGCACGCGATGGCGCCAGCTGCTGTAAAGCCCCCAGACCTGCATGAACAGCCAGGGCGTGAAGCCCAGAATGCCGGTGTAATACAGCACGCCGAGGGCGAAGTTGTGTGGTTCGCTTACGATGTAGCCGCCGGTGCCCGGCAGTTCCAGGCCCAGAGTAGCTTCGTAACCATAACCGATCCACGGGCGTTGTTCTATCAGCGCAAGCACCATGTTCCACAGATCAAGTCGAAATGAACTGCCACGGCTTATGAGCATTTCCCAGAACAGCGCGACCACCACTGCCCCTCCCACAACCAGCATGCTCATCAGCGCCAGTGAGCGGCGGTTCCAGCAGATAAAGCTCAGCCACACCATGGCCATTACGACTGCCACCAGAGGGGTTCTGGAGCCGGTGGCCAGCAGTGCTGCGAACATGATGGTAAAGGCTGGGATCGCGATAAACAGGATCTGCGGCCGTTTGCAGGTCATGCCCAGGGTGAGCCAGTAAATGCAAAAGAAGCCGAACGCGTGAGAGCTCAGCAGCGGGTTGTCGAAGGCGCCCGCACCGATCATCCGGTATTCCGGGACGACAAGGCTGATGGGAATGAACATGTACAGGTTATAGACAGTCGCGACCAAGGCAATCACAGCAGCGGCGAAGAACACCGGTTGCAGGCTTTCACTGCGGTATCGGGTCAGCAGCGCGCAGCCCCAGAACAGCATCAGCAGGTGCAAGGCCGGCTTGAGCGAACCCACGAAGTCTTCTTCGCCGTTGGTCCACATCAGGCTGGCCATCGCCCAGGCGGCAAACAACATGAAGCCGAGGACTATCGGGTCACGCAGAATCTCTTTCAGCTCTTTGGGCCGCAAGATGATCGCGATAAGGGTCGGAATACTGAACAGGCCGTAATACAACTTGTGATGAAGACTGCGTCCTGGCAGAAAATAAAGGTCGGATAGAAGCAATAAAAGACCGGCAGGTAGTAGCCACAGGCAGATGAAATCAAACACCCGCTGCTTTGAATAATTTAAGTAACTGAATTGCATGCTGAAAGGTTCATTCCAGGTTTTGGACGGCCATACTAGCGTACTGGCCCTGAAGTGTCGTTTTTACTGCCCTGGGAGGCTGGGGTTCAAGCGGCAGTCAGTACACCAGAGAAGCTGTGATAAAGTCAGCATCCTTTTTGACTAACCGCCGCGTGATATGACCGAATCCAGCCCCAGCACAAGCGAATCGAGCTTGAAGATATATCTGCGCCTGCTCAGCTATGTCCGGCCTTATGTCGGCCTTTTCCTGCTGAGTATCCTCGGGTTTCTTATTTTCGCTTCGACCCAGCCAATGCTTGGTTACATCCTCAAGTATTTCGTCGATGGCCTGTCCAATCCGGATGCAGTGCTGTTCCCCACTGTTCCCTATTTGCGTGATCTGCGCCTGTTGCAGGTCGTGCCGATACTGATCGTATTGATCGCCGCCTGGCAGGGCCTGGGTTCCTTCCTGGGTAACTACTTCCTGGCCAAGGTGTCTCTGGGCCTGGTGCATGACTTGCGGGTTCAGCTGTTCAATAACCTGCTGGTACTGCCCAATCGCTACTTTGACAAGCACAACTCGGGCCACCTGATCTCCCGTATCACCTTCAACGTGACCATGGTCACCGGCGCTGCCACCGATGCGATCAAGGTCGTCATCCGTGAAGGCATGACCGTTGTGTTCCTGTTTGGCTCGTTGCTGTGGATGAACTGGCGCCTGACGCTGGTGATGGTTGCGATCCTGCCGCTGATTGCCGTCATGGTGAGCACGGCCAGCAAAAAATTCCGCAAGCAAAGCAAGAAGATCCAGGTAGCGATGGGTGACGTGACGCACGTCGCCTCGGAAACTATTCAGGGTTATCGCGTTGTACGCAGTTTTGGCGGTGAAGCCTACGAGCAGAAGCGCTTTCTGGAAGCCAGTCAGAGCAACACTGACAAGCAACTGCGCATGACCCGTACCGGGGCGATTTACACCCCGATGCTGCAACTGGTCATCTACGTGGCCATGGGCGTCCTGATGTTCCTGGTGCTTTACCTGCGCGGCGACTCTTCGGCGGGCGACATGATTGCCTACATCACCCTGGCCGGTTTGTTGCCCAAGCCGATTCGCCAGCTGTCTGAAGTCAGCTCGACGATCCAGAAGGGTGTGGCCGGTGCTGAAAGCATCTTTGAACAACTGGACGAGCAGCCTGAAGTAGACACCGGCACTGTTGAGCGCGACCACGTCAGCGGTCGCCTTGAAGTGCGTAACCTGAACTTCACCTACCCGGACACCGATCGTCAGGTGCTCAAGGACGTGACCTTCACGGCCGAACCAGGGCAGATGGTGGCGCTTGTGGGGCGTTCCGGTAGCGGCAAGTCGACACTGGCGAACCTGATTCCGCGTTTCTATCACCACACGTCGGGCGAAATTCTGCTCGATGGTGTTGATATCGAGGACTACCGCCTGCTTAACCTGCGCCGTCATATTGCCCAGGTGACTCAGCATGTGACCCTGTTCAGCGACACCGTGGCCAACAACATTGCCTATGGCGATTTGGCGGGTGCACCCCGTGCCGATATCGAAAAAGCGGCGCGTGATGCCTACGCGATGGACTTTATCGAGCAATTGCCACAAGGCCTGGACACTCAGGTCGGCGAGAACGGCGTGCTGCTTTCCGGCGGTCAGCGCCAGCGTCTGGCCATTGCCCGGGCGTTGCTCAAGAATGCGCCATTGTTGATTCTGGATGAAGCCACCTCGGCGCTGGATACCGAGTCTGAGCGCCATATCCAGGCAGCACTCGACCACGTGATGAAAGGCCGTACCACGCTGGTGATCGCTCACCGCCTGACGACCATCGAGAAAGCCGATCTGATCCTGGTCATGGATCAGGGTCAAATTGTCGAGCGCGGCACCCATGCCGAGCTGATGGCGCAAAACGGCTACTACGCGCGCCTTCACTCGATGGGCCTTGATGCGCCTCAAACCTCGGGCGATATCGCCTAGCAGGGTGTCGCCGCTGCCGGAGCCTTCGGTAGCGGCGACACAACGCGTTCGCTATGCCTGATTCTCATTCGCTGCGATTAATACCGTGAACGGACCTGCGTTCACCCTGTGTTAATATCGCGCCCCTGTTCATTTTGTATGTGGGATCTCCATGAAGTTGTCCATGCCGCGATTCGATCAAGCCCCTGTCTTGGTGGTAGGCGATGTCATGCTCGACCGTTATTGGCATGGCGGGACCTCACGGATTTCGCCTGAGGCGCCGGTGCCGGTGGTCAAGGTCGAGCAAATCGAAGACCGCCCGGGCGGCGCTGCCAACGTTGCACTCAACATTGCCGCACTGGGTGCGCCTGCCTCATTGGTCGGTGTGACCGGCGACGATGAAGCCGCCGACAGCCTGGCCAATCGGCTTGAAGGCGCCGGTGTTCGTGCATTGTTCCAGCGAATCGCGCACCAGCCGACCATCGTCAAGCTACGGGTCATGAGCCGTCACCAGCAACTGCTGCGTATCGACTTCGAAGAACCGTTCGCCACTGACGCCCTGGCGTTGGGCGCCGAAGTTGAAAACCTGCTCGAAGGCATCAAGGTGCTGGTGCTGTCCGACTACGGCAAAGGCGCCCTGAAAAACCATCAGGTGCTGATCCAGGCTGCGCGGGCCAAAGGTATTCCGGTTCTGGCTGACCCCAAGGGCAAGGACTTCTCTATCTACCGTGGTGCAAGCCTGATCACGCCCAATCTCAGCGAGTTCGAAGCCATCGTCGGTGGCTGCACCGATGAGGCTGACCTGGTGGCCAAAGGCGCCAGGCTGATGGCTGATCTGGATCTGGGGGCCTTGCTGGTGACCCGTGGCGAGCATGGCATGACCTTGTTGCGTCCGGGCTTTGCAGCCATGCACTTGCCCGCTCGGGCACGTGAAGTGTTTGACGTTACAGGTGCTGGCGATACCGTTATTTCGACCCTGGCCGCCGCCATTGCTGCCGGTGAAGAACTGCCCCACGCCGTGGCGCTGGCCAATCTGGCGGCCGGTATTGTTGTCGGCAAGCTGGGTACGGCAGCCATCAGTGCGCCGGAACTGCGCCGGGCGATTCAGCGCTCCGAAGGTTCTGAGCGTGGTGTTCTGAGCCTAGATCAGCTGTTACAGGCCATCGAAGATGCACGGGCGCATAACGAGAAAATCGTCTTCACCAATGGTTGCTTCGACATCCTCCATGCCGGTCATGTGACCTACCTGGAGCAAGCGCGGGCCCAGGGCGATCGCCTGATCGTTGCGGTCAACGATGACGCTTCAGTGAGTCGCCTCAAAGGCCCTGGTCGCCCGATCAATAGCGTTGACCGGCGTATGGCCGTATTGGCGGGTTTGGGCGCGGTGGACTGGGTGATCAGCTTCCCTGAAGCGACTCCAGAGAACCTGCTGGCCCAGGTCAAGCCGGATGTACTGGTCAAGGGCGGTGATTACGGGATCGATCAAGTGGTCGGTGCCGATATCGTGGCGGCTTATGGCGGTACGGTCAAAGTGCTGGGGCTGGTTGAAAACAGCTCGACCACGGCGATTGTCGAGAAGATTCGCGGTCAGTAACGATCAAGCGAATGCAATGTGGGAGCGGGCTTGCTCGCGATAAGATCGCCCCGGTTTTTCTGAAGACCGCCTCGACTGTATCGCGAGCAAGGCCACTCCCACACGTGCATTGCTCCGGGTTTAAACCTTCTTCACGACCTTTCTGAATATCTGCCGCGCCCTGCCGGTCAGGCGCTTGAGCCTGGACTCCGGTGTCGGCGGGCTCAAGCCTTGCTGCTTGACCCAATCCTTCCAGTGAATCCGCTCGTCGTGTACCACCCAACCGTCCTGAGGCGCAAAGCTCTCGGCCAGACGCACGCCCCGGGTACTGGCAGGGTGCAATTGGTCTTTGGTGAGGGTGTACAGCTCGGCGCAGGGCTGGCCATCGGTCAGCGGGATCAAGTACAGGTCCGGGTGCTTGCGGTCCAGGCGCGCGACCAGTTGATCACCTTCCAGTCGCTCGTCGACATGAAACAGGCTCAGGGACTTGGCTTCCTTGGGGACCTCCAGGCGCAGGTCGTAAATCAGTTGCAGTGACGCCGTCGGTAAATGCACGTAGGCCCGTGGTCGTTCCAGCAGGGGCTGGCTGCCACAGCGCACGGGCCGCGCAGCTCCAGACAGTGGCGTCAGGCGAAAGGGCAGGGCTTCACGGTAATGCAGGGCGGCTGCATAGGGGGCCGGTAGCCACGTTTCGTTGAAGCGCCCGCTGAGCCAGCCTTCGGGGGTTTCCAGCAAGCACTCTTCGGCAATTTCCTGGATCGCCGTATGCAGGGGCAGGTTGACCTCATGGGCTGGCACATAGCCTGAAATCAGCTTGAGCACCACATCGCCCCGATCCTGCCTGCGCTGGCGCACCAACACCCAGTAGTCGCGGCCTTGCCAATGCAAGGTCAAGCGCACCGATACCCCAAGGTTTGCCAGTTCCAGGGAAAAGCGCTCGCTGTTGGCCACTTTCACCGGTCGGCGTTTTTGCAGGGTTTGCGTGAAGTTCAGCGGCATGCCGACGCTTTGATAGCTCAGCCCCTCAGGTGTGGCTTCGACATACAACGGCAGGGTTTTGAAGTCGCTGGGGTTCTTGCGGATCAGCATGCGCGGCATCTTGGCTCCTTCTTGCGTCGGGGTCGGCCACATCGCCAGCTTCAGGTTTTACGCAGTACCTGCGCAACCGTCGCCACGTTATGGGCCAGGTGCAGCGGATTGATGGTGCCGACAATAGCACTGGCAACTCCGTGATGGCCAAATACCAGTTCGAAGCTGGCGCGTACCGGATCAACCCCCGGGCTCAAGCAAACATGCCCGCTGGCCAATGCTTTTTTAACCAGAATGGCTTTGCCGTGGGCCGCGGCGAATTCGATAACAGGCAGCTCGGCCTGCTCATTGAGGTTATAGGTGACCATCGCGCAATCGCCTGTTTCCAGGGCCTTGAGCCCGCCTTCAACGGTTTTGCCCGACAGGCCGAAGCCGCGAATCTTGCCTTCGCGTTTCAGTTCTGCAAGGGTCTCGTAGACCTCGCACTCATTGAGAATCGCAAGGTCATTGCCGTCAGAGTGCACCAGGACCAGATCGATGAAATCCGTTTCCAAACGTTGCAGGCTGCGCTCCACCGAGCGCCGAGTATGAGCTGCACTGAAATCATGGCTCGACTGGCCGTTGACGAACTCTTCGCCCACTTTGCTGACAATCACCCAGTCCTGGCGCTGGCCGCGCAAAAGCGGGCCCAGGCGTTCTTCACTGCGGCCGTAGGCGGGCGCGGTGTCGATCAGGTTGATGCCCAGGTCACGGCTGAGCTTGAGCAGCATTCGCGCTTCGTCATCCCCCGGTATCTGAAAACCGCTGGGGTACTTGACCCCCTGGTCGCGGCCCAGCTTCACGGTGCCAAGGCCCAGTGGCGAGACCAGCAGGCCGGTACGGCCCAGCGGTCGATGAAGTTCGTGCAGGGTTGGCTGGCTCATGGCAACAGTTGCTCCCAGGCGGTCTTGCCCAGAGGCGGGCGCGGTAGCGCAGGCAGGGCCGGGGCATTGCCCGGCTTGATACCGTCGTTTTCCAGTGCCTGGATCACGCGATCCGAGAAGTCAGGTGCCAGTGCCAGCTTGGTAGGCCAACCCACCAGCAGGCGGCCTTGATCCGCCAGGTAGGCGTTGTCCGGGCGCACCAGGCCCGACTGCGCAGGCTCGGCGCGGTTGACCCGCAACGTGGCCCATTGCGCCTGGCTCAGATCGACCCACGGCAGCAAATTGCCCAGCTCTTTTTTGGCAACGGCGATTTGCTCGGCAGGTTCGCGGGCAACACCATCGGCTTCGGCGATGTCTCCGCCCAGGTACCATACCCATTCACCATCAGCGGCCGGGTGGGTGGTGACGGTAATGCGCGGCTTGGGGCCACCGCCCAGGCAATGGGCGTAGAGCGGTTTGAGGCTAGGACCCTTGACCAGCACCATGTGCAACGGACGCAGTTGCTGGGCTGGAACACTGATACCGGCACTGGCCAGTAGCTCGGCATTGCCTGCACCTGCGCTCAATACAATGCGCTGGGCATGAATGTCGCGTCCGTCGACCCGCAGGCCGATCAGCTCGTTGTTTTCAAACAGGGGTTCAATGGTCTGGCCGGCCAGCAGGCCGTCGCCCGCCAACTCGGCCAGACGCTCAATCAGGCTGGGAACATCGACCACCAGCTCCGCCAGACGATAGACCTTGCCCTTGAAGCGCGGGTCTTGCAGGGCGGGGGGCAATTGGTCGCCTTTGACTTGATCGACCCGGCCCCGTACGGCCTTGCTGGCAAAAAAGCTGGTGAGGTTGCCCGCCAGCGTGCCGGGTGACCACAGGTAATGGGCTTCGGAGAGCAGGCGCACGCCGCTCAGATCCAGTTCGCCATCACCGGCCAGGGCTTCACGCCAGCGCCGGGGCATATCGGCGATGGCTTCAGAGGCGCCGGTCAGGGCGCCGTGCAGCGCGTACTTGGCGCCGCCATGAATGATGCCCTGAGATTTCACGCTCTGACCGCCGCCCAGGCTTTCACGTTCGACCACAATCGTGGAAAACCCCTGACGTCGCAGGCGGGCATTGAGCCAGAGGCCGGCAACACCAGCGCCGACAATCAGCACGTCGGTGGAAATAACAAATGGCATGAGCGACCTCAGCGTTTAAAGACAAAGACCGCAAGTATACAGTCTGATCTTCAACCTGCCTTGACCTGTAAATACTCTATGGCAGACGCAACTTGCCTGGGTAGTCGCTGACGAGGAACGAAGGCTGCGAGCTCTTGATCTGGAAGAGCTCGCAGCCTTCGTTCCTCGTCAGCGACTACAGGGTGGGCTGTTTCAGTGCCCCGCAGTTTTCGAGAACAACTGGATCACCACCACCCCCAACACAATCAGGCCCATGCCGAGCATGGCAGGCACATCGAGCTTTTGACCGTAGATAAACAGTGCCGCGATGCTCACCATCACGATGCCCATGCCTGCCCACACGGCGTAAGCCACGCCTACCGGGATGGTGCGAACCACCAGGGTCAACATCCAGAACGCAGTGGCGTAGCCGGCAATCACCAGAACCAGAGGCAATGGCGTGCTGAAGCCCTTGATCGCTTTCATGGAGACGGTTGCAATCACTTCGGCGCAAATGGCGATGGCCAGATAGTAGTAGGCGTTCATGGTGGAGTCCTGAGTGTGGTGCGGGGCAATTTAACAGCTAGCCATTCTAGTAGTTGTGAAAGTGTGTAGTGCGTTCTGGTTGCGACAGGGCAAGGGCTATTCGGTGCCATCATCGTGAATACTTTTTCAAGTAAACTCCGTGCCCATGAATAGAACTCTCTACACCTTGCTGTTTCATCTGGGGCTGCCGCTGGTGGCGATTCGTTTGTGGCTGCGGGCGCGCAAGGCGCCAGCCTATGCCCGGCGCATTGGCGAACGTTTTGCCTTGAACCTGCCGGTCCTGCAGCCGGGCGGGATATGGGTACATGCGGTGTCTGTAGGCGAGAGCATTGCCGCTGCGCCCATGATTCGCGAGCTGCTCAAGCGTTATCCACAGTTGCCGATCACCGTGACCTGCATGACGCCGACCGGGTCCGAGCGGATCCAGGCGCTGTTCGCAAACGAGCCGCGTATTCAGCATTGTTACCTGCCCTACGATTTGCCGTGGGCGGCAGCGCGCTTTCTGGATCGGGTCAAGCCCAGGCTTGGCGTGATCATGGAAACCGAGTTGTGGCCCAACCATATCCACCAGTGCGCCAAGCGCGGAATCCCGGTGGCGCTGGCCAATGCCCGGTTGTCTGCGCATTCGGCCAAAGGCTATGCGCGGTTTGCGGGCCTGACCCGGCCCATGCTCGAAGAAATGAGCCTGATCGCCGTGCAGACCGAGGCGGAGGCTGAGCGTTTTCGGCTCCTGGGCGCGCGCCCTGAATGCGTTGAGGTCACCGGCTCGATCAAATTCGACGTGAGTATTGATCCTCAACTACTGGTCAAAGCCCGAGCGTTGCGTGAGCAATGGCAGGCGCAAGAGCGTCCGGTGTGGATTGCTGCCAGCACCCACGAGGGCGAAGACGAGATCGTGTTGTCGGCCCATCGTCAATTGCTCGCCAGTTACCCCAATGGGCTGCTGATATTGGTGCCGCGTCATCCTGAACGTTTCAATTCGGTATTCCAATTGTGCCAGCGCGAAGGGTTTGCCACCGTGCGCCGCTCAAGCGGTGAGCCGGTTGCGGCTCAAACCCAGGTGCTGCTGGGCGACACCATGGGTGAATTGCTGTTTTTGTATGCCCTGGCAGACAGCGCCTTTGTCGGTGGCAGCCTGGTGCCCAACGGCGGGCATAACCTGCTGGAACCGGCGGCGCTGGCCAAGCCCGTGCTGAGCGGGCCGCACCTGTTCAACTTCCTCGAAATTGCCGCCAAGCTGCGCGAAGCGGCAGCCCTGGAAGAGGTCGAGGATGCGCAAGGTCTGGCCCTCGCCGTGCAGCGCCTGTTTGAGTTGCCGCAAGACGCACAGCGCATGGCTGAGGCAGGCCTCAAAGTCATGCAGCTCAATCAGGGCGCCTTGCAGCGATTGCTCGACGGCCTGGCGCGCTTGATGGCGCGCTAAGCCTATTGGCCCACTGGCAGAAACCAGCGTTCTGCCAGTGCCCGGCCGATCTGGCCACGGTGGACGTTGACAATGGCTTGTCCGCTTTTTGCATTGGCCAGCTGCGACCAATAGCTGAGCGTGCGTTGTGCCTTGGTCTTCAAATGAGCCACGGTGTAGTCCTGCTTCGGGGTGTCGGCCTCGGCATAGTGAAAGTGGGCATACCACAGCGCCTCACCCTTACGGTCGTTGATTGCATACTCCTGGATAAAGTCCCTGCGCTCGCCCGTTAACTGGATGCGCCTGCCAAGACCGGCAATCTGGACCAGTTCCTGATCAATCAGGTACTGCAGGTTGCCGTGGGTCGGTGGCAGTTCCAGGCTCAACTGAATGCGCATGGCCTTGCCTTCACTCACCATCTGCTGCGCCGCATTGCGCATCCTGTTGACCAGGGTTTGATCGTCCTGCAGGCGAGCGTCGTCAGGCTGAGCTTGCAAGGCGACGTGCATTTCGGTGGCCAGTTTGTCGAGTTTTTGGGCCTCGTAGGTCAGCAGCTCTTCGACCTCCTGGGGGTGGCGGGACAGGGCCTTGTAGTTCCCGGCCTTGCGCAGATGACCTTCGAACTGGCTGAACAGCTTGCGCGCATCGCCCTTGATGACGTTGAGAGGCCGGGTGTGCGGTGCTGGTACGGGGTGATCGGCCTTGATCTCGACCCATTCGTCGCCATGCTGCAAGTAGGTCGAGAGCAGGTGTTTGTCGTAGTCGGAACGGACTTCAATGACCTCCTTGTGCCATTCGCTGTCGGCGGGTCTTAGCTCGCCAATCAACTTGCCTTTGCCTCGCACACTGATCATTTTTCTGGGTCGCACGCCCGCAGTCGAAGGTGTGCGTTTGCGTGGCTTCTTGGCTGGCGGTTGCGCCGGCGGCCTGATTTCGGCCGCCAGTTGGCGGGTGGCGTCCTGGTAAAGATCGGTGACCAGGGCAGATAGCTGGTTGAAGTATTCGAGGTTTAGTTCATCGCTGTAAACGATGCCAATTCCTTGCAAGGCATCCAGCGCCTGCCCGTAGCACTCCACCAGACTGCCCAGAATTTCGAGGCGCTTGCTGGTGTCGAACTCCAGGAGGTTGAGCTGGTTATGGGTGTTTACATGCTCTTTAAGCGGATCAATCGTGATGTCCAGAGTGCCCTCTACCATGCTGCCTGCCAAGGGCATGGAACTGGACAGTTTCAGGCAGTCCAGCTGAAAGCTTTTGAGACTCAGACTGGTGTGCGCGTCGGCGGGAATCTCCAGGGCCAGATTGCCGGCAACGGTGGCCCCGGCTTCGCTGAGGTTGAACAATTCTTCCAGGTAGTGGTTTCTTTGCTCGATGCGTTCGATGGTGGCCTGGTTGAGTGCCACCTGCTCATGCATGAACTGGGCGAAGCCTGCCCTATCGGTTTCTGCCGCCGCTTCCTGGCCGGGCCCCGGGGTGGTGAACTGCGCCCACTTTTGCATCAGTGCGCTCTGCTCGCCTGCCGAAATGGCCATGGAAAAACTGCGGTTGTCGAAGGACTTTTCGAGCAAGGACACCACGATGCTTTCGTGAAAGGGGATCTTGAGCTCAATGCGTTCCTGATTGCTGGCCAGCAATGCCTGGTAAGCGCTCAATTCGGCGTGCAGGGCTGTACTCAGTTTGTCACGCAGGCCGGCCAGTTGTTGCTCGGTGAAACGGGGGTCGGCGTTAGCGTTTTTCAGGGCCTTGTGAGTGATTTCAACGGCTCTTTGCAGAGGTATTTCCCGTGGGAAAAAATCTTTCAGATCATTGCCCAGCTGGGTTGTCCGCAGCGCCCTGTGTTGTTGAAAGGCGGCGATGCGCTTGGGCGGCATACCGCCCTGCAAGCGTAATCGCAGATCAAGCGACCAGTTGCCATGACGGTCTGATTGCAGGCTGGGGCCCGGGTGGCGGGGATCGGTGATGGACACGATGACCGCCGTTCCTTCGGGGTCGATATCGACGGCGTACAGGTTCTGGTCGATCAAGGCATGCCAGGTCCGGTCGATGTAATACAGTCCCTTGCGGGGGCCGTCGGGTTGTGCGGTCGGCAGCGCAGCGGGACGCGTCACCTTGAAGCCGGCCAGTCGTTCGCGCTGGCTGGGTGTCAGCTGATTGCGAGCATTGGCGAAGCTTAAATCCAGCACGGTGCTTTCTGCGTTGGGCAATTGGCCGGGCAGCGCCACGCTGCCGGAGATAACGCGAGGCGGCGCTGGCTCGGGCCAGACCTGCGGCACGCGCAGGGTTGTAAACGGGCGCATGGCTTGCGTCCGCAGCCCGGTGGGCAGTGTCGTGAGTACGCTGCGGGAACCGGGAGCCTGGTGAAGCAGCAACAGCCCGACGTTGAGCAGTATGTCGGCGGCGGCCTGCTCCCGGACGGTCGGGTCATTACTTGCGAGTGCAGGGATAGTCTGGCTGGCCAGGCCCATCAGGCCCAGCAACCCGCCCGTCAGCATCAGTGGCGCTGGCACTGCCGGCAGCATCAGCAGGCTGTTGAAAATCAGACCGCCACCCTCCAGCAGCGCGGCCCAGCGGCTTTCACTGTTGGTCACCGATTCTGCGTTGGCCTGTTCCACCAGAGCCCTGGCATTGCAGCCGTACAGGAACTGCATCAATTGGCCGTTGTGCAGGTATTGCAGCAACTCGTTGCTGATGCCGTCAACGGCGAGCAGCGCGGGCTTGGGCACTTCAATGGGGTCGTATTCGCTACCCAGGCCAAAACGTACAAAGTGGGGTTCCTTGAAACCTCCGTGGTCGTAGATCGGGCGGGCCCTGTCACTTAACCAGGTGATGACGCTGTTTTGCAGTTCCCCGGACTCGGCGATAGCGTCCAGCAAGGCGTCACGGGTGCTGAATTCCAGCAAGGAAGGGGCGTAGAGCGGGTGATACAGCACATGCGGGCCATGTTCAACGTTGGCGGGTTCAATGATGAACATGTTGTTGACGATGTCCGGCACCGCTTCGGGCTGTCGCACCAGCGCCAGGTGACGGATCACCACTGGCACGCCCTCGACCACGCGATCGGCGGCGCGGTTTTGCACCACCGCCGCGACATAACTGGCGCCCAGGGTGGTCATGGAGCCTTCTTGCTTGAGGCACAGTTCCAGGGCTTGGAGTGGCAGTTGCGCGCGCAGGTGCTCGGCGAACAGTTTTTCGCGCGCCTGGGCGTCGGGTGTGTTGCTCAGCAGCAAGCTTTCAAGGCGCTCGGGGTAGGCTTTGCCGATGTTGACCTGTTCAATCAGGCCGCCGCGTCGTGTGATGTAATCGGGCGTCAGCCACTGGGGAAGGTCCAGACCCAGATGGTGACGCACGCTCAGCGTGCCTTTGGGACGACCGATCAGGTTTTTCAGGGCCAGGTCGGTCAGGCTCATGGTCACGGGCTCCACGACACCCAAGGTGCCATAAGCCCCGGCGACTGTCAGAAAGGTCAGCTCGATTTCGTCGGGGTTCAACAGCTCGCTGATCGCGTGTACGGGCGTGTCCAGCTCAAATTGCAGTTGATCGGTCCGCATTTGTTGATGCAGCACATCGGCGGCGTACGCACGCAGCGTACTGATGTCGGACAGGTAGGTCCGGCCCTGGCTGGTTTTTTTCGCCGCGGCCAAGGCCAGGCTGTACTGGCGCAAGCGTGCCTGATCGGCAGCACTCGCGTTTTTCAGCCAGTCGGGCAAGTGTTGCTTGAGGGTTTCAAGGGTGTGCAGATTGGCTTGAGGGGCGGCGACAAAATAGCGGGAGGGCTCGGTGATATGCCTGTATACCGTGTCCAGCGCCTGCCAACCGACGCTGGAAGGCAGTTCAAGCAAGCCAATACTCTCCAGCTGCCGGTTAAGGAGGGCAGCGCTGGCGGCGTCGAATACATTGCCGTCGAGTTCATATTGTTCAAGACGGATTTCGTCAACGCTGAAGGACCGGCTGATCTTTCGGGCCCAGCCCCGGCCCAATGAATCCTGATTTCGATAGGTCAGGGTCTTGCCGTTGGCATTGCACACGAGTATGTGCTCCGGAGTCACCAGGACGATTCGTGAACTCATCCCGGAGCGGGTCACGCCTGCATTCACGAGCGTGGCTTTGAGCCAGTAAGCGTGAACAGCGTTTTGTGCGTGTTGACGGACACGCTCTTCAAGTTCGGGGGCGTTGATCACTTGGTTGATGGCCTCACGGGCTGTCTGAGGCAGGTCGGATTGCTGGAGGACGCCGATGCGCAGGGAGTCTTTCAGCACATCGCTGAGCCATTGCCAACGGCTGACGCCGGTATCCGCCGGCTCTGACCAAAAGTTGCTCAAAGCATTTTGCAGGCCAATGGGCAGGCGCCAGGTCAGCTCTTTGACCAGGCGCTCGATGACGCGCATATCCAGCTCGCCCTCTTCGGGCTTGAGCCAGTCGGGAGCGTCATCGGTCAGGTAGTAGGGTTGCGTGTTGATCGGGCTTAGATCCAGTTCGGCGCCTGTGCCCAGGTAATCCAGCACCTTGGGCACGAATGGCTGCAAGTCCCAGCCCCCTTGAGGCCGGGGGACGGCGAGGCGGGTGCGGGCCAGATCAATTTTGAGGGTGGGGTACTCTTGGGCAATGGCCGCCGCGAGCATTTGCCGGGTGACAGATTCAAGTGAGGGCGGGTTGGCGAATTGTTCCCGAACGGCGTTTTGTGCAGGGGCGAGGTGGGGCGTTGTCATAAGGGGGTTCCTTGAGAGTGCCAGAAGGTCACACGACCGGTGCCGTATTAACTTCTGGTGCTCACAAGGAGGGGTGGTAGCTGGATAGTTCTGTGAATCCCCCCCTGCGGGAGGGGCTGGCTCAATTGCCCGGTGAGCGCAAGTTGGCTTCGGCTGCTTTGGCCAGGTCGGGCGGCAGGAAGTCCTTGTCCGGGTTGTAGTCGGCCTTGAGGTAGCGCGACAGTGCGTCCAGGTCGCCAGGGTTCAAGGTTCCCGCTGCCTGCTTGAGGCGCAGGTTATCGAGGATGTAGTCATAACGGCTGTTGTTGTAGTCACGCACCGAGTTGTAGAGCTGGCGCTGGGCGTCAAGCACGTCGACGATGTTGCGCGTGCCCACCTGGTAGCCGATTTCCGTGGCTTCCAGTGCACTCTGGTTGGAGATGATCGACTGTTTGCGCGCCTGTACCTGCTCAACGTCGGTGTTCACCGCCCGGTGCAGGTTGCGGGTATTTTCGACCACCTGGCGACGCAAGGCTTCGCGCTGCTGTTCGGTCTGGTCCAGGCGCGAGTACGACTCACGCACTTGCGAGCTGGTCAGGCCGCCGCTGTAGATGGGGATGTTCAACTGCACGCCAATGCTGCGTTGCGACACGTCGCCGCCATAACGCTGGTTGAGGGCATTGGGGTTGCTCAAGCCAAAGGCGTCGTTGTCCCCGGTCTTGTACTGCGCGACGGCATCGAGGGTTGGCGCGTGGCCAGCCTTGCGCTGCTTGAGGGTTTCTTCGGCGGCATCGACCGCGTAATTGCTGGCCAGCAGGTTGAGGTTCTGCTGTGCGGCCGTGTCGACCCAGGACTTGGCGTCATTGGGCATCGGCGGCAGGATCGGCAAGGTGTGGCGCATGCCTTCAATCGCGTTGTACTGGCGGTTGGTCAGGGTGACCAGGGATTCAAAGGCGTCTTCTACCTGACGCTGAGCCAGCATCCGGTTGGCCCGTGCCGTGTCGTAACTGGCCTGGGATTGCAGCACGTCGGTCTTGTCCGACAGGCCCACGTCAAAGCGCTCCCGGGACTGGTCCAGTTGGCGCTTGAAGGCGGCTTCTTCGGCCTTGGTCGCGGCCAGCGTGTCCTGGGCGCGTAGCACCGAGAAATAGGCGTTGGCGCTCTGCAGGATCAAATTCTGCTCGGTGGCCGAGAGTTGCAGCGCGGCCTGCTCGTTGATCGATTCGGCGGCTTTCAACTGGAACCAGCGATCAATCCGGAAAATCGGTTGTGCCAGCGTGGCCTGGTACACCACGGCGCTGCGGGTGGTCGTCAGCGAAGGCTGGTCGATGGCGGTGCGCACATTACTCGACTCGGCGCCGCCGGACAGGTTGGGCAGCAAACCGGCGCGGGCCTGGGGCACCACTTCCTTTTGAGCCGCGTAATTGGCGCGGGCTGCAGCCAGGTCCGCGTTGTTGTCTACCGCTTCGTGGTAAACGCTGACCAACCCGTTTTGACTGGACAATGGGGCGGTTGTATCCAGAGCCATTGCGCTGGTCGCCCAAGACACGGCTATAGCCAGTGATAGTTTGCGCAGCATGAGCGATCCCTAGTTCAAGGTTGCGAAAAATAAGTGCCCGAGCCCGATTCGCGGTTTCAAGCCGTAGCGAGTGTAGTAGTGGTGGCACCTTGCAACAATGCCATTGTTACGCCTTTCATCACTGCATTAATTGTGGGATTGGCGTTCTGCCTCACTCTTGTCTAGACTGGCCGGGTTCTTGTCGGGGTGCCTTGCTATGAGGCTGAGATCGAATAATTTCGGATCCCGTTGAACCTGATCAGGTTAACGCCTGCGTAGGGAACAAGATTTCTCGTCTCCCGGCGAGTCCTCTTGAGTGCTGTCCGGGATCAATTGGTCAAAAAGTGATCAGTTGTTCGAGGCCGCCACTCAGCACCCAGTCCTTGGGTGCATCCGTACATTTTTCAGGTTCTCCCTCCGACAATCCGCCTGGATGCAGTCTGGAGAGCCGTGATGAGTACAAAACCAAAAAACGCGATCAACCTCAGTGATTCGGCCAAGGTCGATGAGCAGTCGGTCAAGCCGTTTACCCGCTCGCAAAAAGTCTACGTACAGGGTTCGCGCCCGGACATTCTGGTGCCGATGCGTGAAGTCAGCCTGGATATCACCCCCACCGATTTTGGCGGCGAAGTGAACGCCCCGGTATTGATCTACGACACCTCGGGTCCGTATACCGACCCGTCTGTGCAAATTGACGTGCGCAAAGGCCTGGGCGATGTGCGTTCGGCCTGGATCGATGACCGTGACGATACCGAGCGCCTGCCGGGCTTGAGTTCGAACTTCGGGCAAATGCGTCTGGAGGATGCAGAGCTGACCAAACTGCGTTTTGCCCACGTCAAAAACCCGCGTCGGGCCAAGGCCGGTGCCAACGTTACCCAGATGCACTATGCGCGTCAGGGCATCATCACCGCCGAGATGGAATACGTCGCCATCCGCGAAAACATGAAGCTGCAGGAAGCCCGGGCGGCAGGTCTGCTGGATCAGCAGCACCCTGGCCACAGCTTCGGCGCCAGCATCCCGAAAGAAATCACCGCTGAATTCGTGCGCGAAGAAATCGCCCGCGGTCGCGCCATCATCCCGGCCAACATCAACCACGTTGAGTTGGAGCCGATGATCATTGGCCGCAACTTCCTGGTGAAGATCAACGGCAACATCGGCAACAGTGCACTGGGCTCTTCGATTGAAGAAGAAGTGGCCAAACTGACCTGGGGCATTCGCTGGGGTTCGGACACGGTCATGGACCTGTCCACCGGCAAGCACATCCATGAAACCCGCGAGTGGATCATCCGCAACTCGCCGGTTCCGATCGGCACCGTGCCTATTTATCAGGCATTGGAGAAGGTCAACGGCGTGGCCGAGGACCTGACCTGGGAGCTGTTTCGCGACACCCTGATCGAACAGGCCGAGCAAGGCGTCGACTACTTCACCATCCACGCCGGCGTGCTGCTGCGCTACGTGCCGCTGACCGCCAAGCGTGTGACGGGCATTGTGTCCCGTGGCGGTTCGATCATGGCCAAGTGGTGTCTGGCGCACCACCAAGAGAACTTCCTCTACACCCATTTCGACGAAATCTGCGAAATCATGAAGGCCTACGACGTCAGCTTCTCGCTGGGCGACGGCCTGCGTCCGGGCTCGATTGCCGACGCCAACGACGCGGCCCAGTTCGGCGAACTGGAAACCCTGGGCGAGCTGACCAAGATTGCCTGGAAGCACGACGTGCAATGCATGATCGAAGGCCCCGGTCACGTGCCGATGCAGTTGATCAAGGAGAACATGGACAAGCAGCTGGAGTGCTGCGACGAAGCGCCGTTCTACACCCTCGGCCCGCTGACCACCGACATTGCACCGGGTTACGACCACATCACTTCGGGCATCGGTGCGGCCATGATCGGCTGGTTCGGTTGCGCCATGCTGTGCTACGTCACCCCCAAGGAACACTTGGGGTTGCCGAACAAGGATGACGTGAAGACCGGGATCATCACCTACAAGATTGCGGCCCACGCTGCCGACTTGGCCAAGGGCCATCCGGGTGCGCAGATCCGTGACAACGCCTTGAGCAAGGCACGCTTCGAGTTCCGTTGGGAAGACCAGTTCAACCTTGGTCTGGACCCGGACACCGCCCGCTCGTACCACGATGAAACCTTGCCCAAGGACTCGGCCAAGGTCGCGCATTTCTGCTCCATGTGCGGGCCGAAATTCTGCTCGATGAAAATCACCCAGGAAGTCCGTATCTACGCCGCCAACCAGCGCATCGATGCCATCGATGTAGATGTTGCGAAGGGCCTTGCCGAACAGGCCGAGCGCTTCAAGCAGGAAGGCAGCCAGCTGTACAAAAAAGTGTGATGTGAGCAGTTCCCTTGTGGGAGCGGGCTTGCTCGCGATGCAGACGTCACGGTCTTTGAGTGTAACCGTGTCGACTCTATCGCGAGCAAGCCCGCTCCCACAGGGCTTTCAGGCAACTCTCTATTTGTGAGATTCAACCCATTGAACACACCCAGTACCTACTCTCCCGACCTTGCTGTCCCTCAGGACCGGCGCGTATTCGGCGGTCGAGATCTGTTTTCCCTGTGGTTCTCCCTCGGCATAGGCCTGATGGTGTTGCAGACCGGCGCGTTGCTTGCGCCGGGGCTGGGCCTTTCGGGTTCATTGCTGGCGATTTTTCTCGGCACGCTGGTCGGCGTGTCGTTGTTGGCCTCGGTCGGTGTGATCGGCAGCGACACCGGGCTGTCGTCCATGGCCGCGCTGAAACTCAGCCTCGGCAGCCGCGGCGCCATGCTCCCGGCCGTGCTCAACGTGTTGCAACTGATCGGCTGGGGCTCGTTCGAAATCATTGTGATGCGCGATGCGGCCAGCCTGCTGGGTGCACGGGCCTTCAATGAAGGCAGCTGGTTGAGCAACCCCTTGATGTGGACGCTGTTTTTCGGCGCCCTGGCCACGCTGCTTGCGGTCAGCGGGCCTTTGACCTTTGTGCGCAAGGTCTTGCGCAAATGGGGCATCTGGCTGCTGCTGGCGGCTTGCATCTGGTTGACCTGGAATTTGTTCGCCAAGGCCGACCTGCCCGCATTGTGGGCACAAAAGGGCGATGGCTCACTGCCGTTTGCCGTGGGTTTTGACATTGCCATCGCCATGCCGCTGTCGTGGTTGCCGTTGATTGCGGATTATTCGCGCTTCGGCAAGCGCGCCAACAGTGTGTTTGGCGGTACGGCACTGGGCTTCTTTATTGGCAACTTCTGGCTGATGAGCCTGGGCGTGGCCTACACCCTGGCCTTTGCGCCGAGCGGTGAAGTCAATGCGCTGCTGTTGGCGCTGGCGGGGGCAGGCCTGGGAATTCCACTGCTGCTGATCTTGCTCGACGAGTCCGAAAACGCATTTGCCGATATTCACTCGGCGGCGGTGTCCGGCGGGATGTTGCTGCGTTTGAAAGTCGAGCATCTGGCCTTGGCTATCGGTGTGGTATGCACCTTGATCGCCTGCTTTTCGCCGCTGGCGCAGTACCAGAACTTCCTGCTGCTGATTGGCTCGGTGTTCGCGCCATTGTTCGGGGTGGTCCTGGTGGATCACTTTATCCTGCGCAAGCGCAGTGCCCGGGTCGCCCCGACCCTGATGCGCTGGACGACCTTGCTGGCATGGCTGGGCGGGGTGGTGACTTATCACCTGCTGGCGAACTTTATGCCTGATGTGGGCGCGACGTTGCCGGCGTTGCTGCTGGCGGGGTTGTTGCAGTGGGTGGCAGGGCGCTCAAAAGCGGTTGCATGATCTTGTGGGAGCGGGCTAGCCCGCTCCCACGGGAGATGGGGTGATTACCCGCGGCCCGGGAACCACTCGGGTTTCAGAATCCCGTTCAGGCGCGAGTACGGGATCTTCAGTTCAATATGACCTTCAGAGTACGGCGCAATGCTGTACACGTCGTATTTGAGGACCACGTTGTCCTTGAGTAATGCCACGTGCGGGGTTTTCTGGAACGGCCAGTTTTTGACGTATTCCGGGTCGCTGCTGTAATGGCTGTTGATCAACCAGTTGTTGTGGGCCACTTTTGCGGCCCCCCAAAAGGCTTGCTCCTGGCCCGGCAAGAGCATGTCCTGCAAGGTCACTTCTTTCTGCTCTTTACGCGAGTAGTTGATAAAGCCGCGCCCCGGCATGCCATGAGCGCCGCCGGTGTCCAGGTAGCTGGACAACTCGACAATCACCAGACCGTCATGCTCCTCGCGTACCTTGGCTTGCAAGTAGGTGCTGTTGCGGCTGTCGGCTGTGCGCAGGAAATGCTCGCGGTACGCGTTGAGCGATGGCGCCAGTTTGTCGTCGGGCGAGTTTACGGTCATCTTCAACAGGCGGTTTTCGATCAGCGCGTCGAGGTTGGGAGCATCGGCAAAGTGCAGGGTGTCGATATTCACCAGCGGGCAGTCCGGGCCAGTGCAGCCGGATTTGACCTGCTCCGAGGCGTCATTGGTAAACGCCAGCGGCTTTTGTGCCGAAGGTTGAAACACGCTTTGGCAAGCACCCAGGGTCAGGGCGATGCAAGTCATGGAGGCAAACTTTAAAAGCGACATGGTCGTCCTTCATCGTCGAAAGAAAGAGAAAATTATGGTGGTTCGACTGCCAGCATGGGCATCGGTTCGCCACTAAGCTTGATAGAGTCAATTAGAGTTGTTTTGCAGGCGATCCGTCTATCCCTGCGTCATAAAAGAGGCTGCATCCGCAGGTGCAGGCGCGTTAGGATGCGCGATGCCGAGGGCCACCCCGGTGAAATTCGCCAGTAAGGGGTTTGCAATGACTGACATCACCAAGGCCACGCCAAGTGCCGTTGAGATCGTAAAGCGCGAGAACGGTTATCAGGGTTTTTACAAACTGGACCGCGTGCACCTGCGTCACGAACTCTTTGCCGGTGGCATGAGCCGTGAGATCAGTCGTGAAGTGTTCGTGCGCCATGACGCGGTATGTGTGCTGCCGTATGACCCCCAGCGCGATGAAGTGGTGCTGATCGAGCAGTTCCGGGTCGGCGCCCTGGGCAAGACCCAAACGCCCTGGTTGATCGAGCTGGTGGCCGGGCTGATCGACAAGGCTGAAGTGCCCGAAGAAGTCGCTCACCGTGAAGGCGAAGAAGAGGCCGGTCTTGTGTTCTCGTCACTGTGGCCCATCACCCGCTATTTCCCTTCGCCGGGGGGCAGTACCGAGTTTGTTCACTTGTTTCTGGGGCGTTGCAGCACCTTGGGTGTGGGGGGCTTGCATGGGCTGGAAGAAGAGGCAGAAGATATTCGTGTAACGGTATGGGCGTACGAAGATGCGCTGCAAGCTGTACGTGATGGACGTATTTCCAATGCAGCGAGCATTATTGCCCTGCAATGGCTGGCGCTTAATCGCGCTGAAGTGAGGGGGTTATGGTCGTAAATGGGGTTCGCGATCGTTATCGAGTCGACCTGATCGGTTTGCAGGCTGCCTGCGAGGCCAACTATGCGCGCCTGATGCGTTTGTTGCCTGAAATGCGTGAGCAACCCGGCCCGCGCCGGATTGCCGTGACTCAGGGGGACCAGATGCTGGGCGTGCTGACGCTTGAGGTGATCCTCGATTGCCCGTACACCAGCACCCTGCGAATCCGTCAGGAACACAGCTTGCCGTGGTTGCCGGTGCCCGAGTTGCAGGTGCAGGTTTATCACGATGCGCGCATGGCTGAAGTCGTTGCTGCCGAGCACGCCCGGCGCTTTCGCAGCATCTACCCGTACCCCAACATCGCCATGCACCAGCCCGACGAAAAAGCCCAGCTCAATGTGTTTCTGGGTGAGTGGCTCAGCCATTGCCTGGCATGCGGGCATGAATACGCAGAAGTACGCTAGCCTTGAAATCAACACCCCCCGGGAGAGTCATCTTGCCGAATGTATCCACGCTGACCACCGAAGATGCGGTGCTGCTGGTGCAGCTGTCTGACAGCCATTTGTTTGCTGACGCAGACGGTTCCCTGCTCGGCCTCAAGACTGCGCAAAGCCTGCAGCAGGTGATCGATCTGGCTCGCGCCGAACAACCGCACATCGACGGCATTCTGGCCACGGGCGACTTGACCCAGGACGGCAGCGTCGAGGCCTATCAGCACTTTCGCAGGATGACGTCACCGCTGGGCGGCGTTGCCCGCTGGATCCCCGGCAATCATGACCAAATTGCGCAGATGCGCGAAGCGGCCGTGCAAAGCCGTCTGCTTGAGCCCGTGGTCGATATCGGCAATTGGCGCATTACGTTGCTCAACTCGGCAGTGCCCCATTCCACCCCCGGTTATCTGGAAGACGACCAGTTGCAACTGCTGGCGCAATCCTTGAGCGAAGCCCCCGAACGCCATCACCTGGTGTGCCTGCATCACCACCCGGTCTCGGTGGGTTGCCAATGGCTGGAGCCGATTGGTCTGCGCAATGCCAAGGATTTCTGGTCGGTCATGGACCGTTATCCACAAGCACGGGCGGTGCTCTGGGGGCATGTCCACCAGCCGTTCGATCAGCAACGCAACGGTGTCAGGTTGCTGGCATCGCCCTCGACCTGCATCCAGTTTGCTGTCGCCAGCCCGGACTTCAAGGTCAGCAACGAGGCCCCGGGCTATCGCTGGTTGCGCTTGCAGCCTGATGGCACGCTGCAAACCGGCGTGTCACGCCTGGCTGATTTCTCGTTCGAGCCGGATTACAGCGCCAACAATTACTGAAATATCTTGAAGCGAGTCATTGCCCCTGAGTCAGGCTAAACTGCGCGTCTTTCTTGATGCTGTGTTCAGCTTAATGTGTCTTCGGGGGTCATCGCATGTCGGGTTCCATCTTGTATATCCACGGGTTCAACAGTGCCCCCGAGTCCAAGAAGGCCACACAGTTGATCTCGGTGATGCAGCGCATGGGGCTTGCCGAGCAGCTGCGGGTGCCTGCCTTGCACCACCATCCGCGTGAGGCAATGGCCCAATTGCAGGCCGCAATCAGCCAGCTGGGCCGCCCATTGCTGGTAGGCAGCTCGCTCGGCGGCTACTATGCGACCTGGCTGGCCGAACAACATGGCCTCAAGGCCTTGCTGGTCAACCCGGCCGTCAGCCCGCATCGGATGTTCGACGGTTATCTGGGCACGCAGACCAACCACTACAGCGGCCAAACCTGGGAATTGACCCACGATCACGTCCAGGCCCTGGCCGAACTCGAAGTGGCAGCCCCCCAAGACCCGCAGCGGTATCAGGTGTGGTTGCAAACTGGCGATGAAACCCTGGACTACCGCTACGCTGAAAAGTACTACGCGGCGTGTACATTGCGTATTCAGGCGGGCGGTGACCACAGTTATCAAGGTTTTGCCCAGCAACTGCCTGATCTGTTGAATTTTGCAGGGATTGGCGCCGAACAGTTTCAAACCATCGACTTCGCGGCCCTCTGAGGCACCCGTCGAATGGCCCTTATTTTTCATTTACGACTAACGACGAGACCCTATGGCCACTCCCAGCGCTAGCTCTTATAACGCCGACGCCATCGAAGTCCTCTCGGGCCTCGACCCGGTGCGCAAACGCCCCGGCATGTACACCGACACCAGTCGGCCCAACCACCTGGCCCAGGAAGTCATCGACAACAGTGTCGACGAAGCCCTGGCCGGTCACGCCAAGTCGGTGCAAGTCATCCTGCACGCCGATCACTCGCTGGAAGTCAGCGATGACGGGCGCGGCATGCCTGTGGACATCCACCCTGAAGAGGGCGTGTCAGGTGTCGAGCTGATCCTTACCAAGCTCCACGCGGGTGGCAAGTTCTCCAACAAAAACTATCAGTTCTCCGGCGGCCTGCACGGCGTGGGGATTTCGGTGGTCAACGCGCTGTCGACACTGGTTCGGGTCAAGGTCAAGCGTGACGGCAACGAATACCAGATGACCTTCGCCGATGGCTATAAAGCGACCGATCTGGAAGTCATCGGTACGGTCGGCAAGCGCAACACCGGTACCAGCGTGTACTTCGCGCCGGACCCGAAGTACTTCGACTCGCCCAAGTTTTCGGTCAGCCGCCTCAAGCATGTGCTCAAGGCCAAGGCTGTACTGTGTCCGGGGCTGCTGGTCAGCTTT
Source organism: Pseudomonas sp. ML2-2023-3 (assembly GCF_037055275.1). Taxonomy (NCBI): domain Bacteria; kingdom Pseudomonadati; phylum Pseudomonadota; class Gammaproteobacteria; order Pseudomonadales; family Pseudomonadaceae; genus Pseudomonas; species Pseudomonas sp. ML2-2023-3. The sequence continues at coordinate 207,180 of NZ_CP146343.1, read as the reverse complement.
GAAGACAAAAACACCGGCGAAAAGGTCGAGTGGCATTACGAAGACGGTCTGCGCTCGTACCTGGTTGACGCGGTCAGCGAATTTGAACGCCTGCCCAATGAGCCGTTCTGCGGCAGCCTGGCCGGTAATAAAGAAGCCATCGACTGGGCTTTGCTGTGGCTGCCTGAGGGCGGTGACAGTGTTCAGGAAAGCTACGTCAACCTGATCCCCACGGCTCAAGGCGGTACTCACGTCAACGGTCTGCGTCAGGGCTTGCTCGATGCGATGCGCGAGTTCTGCGAGTTCCGCAGCCTGCTGCCGCGCGGCGTGAAGCTGGCGCCCGAAGACGTGTGGGAGCGCATTGCGTTCGTGCTGTCGATGAAAATGCAGGAGCCGCAGTTCTCGGGGCAGACCAAAGAGCGTCTGTCCTCCCGTGAAGCGGCGGCGTTTGTATCGGGCGTGATCAAGGATTCCTTCAGCCTGTGGCTCAATGCCAATCCCGAGCTGGGCATGCAACTGGCTGAGCTGGCAATCAACAATGCCGGGCGCAGGCTCAAGGCCAGCAAGAAGGTCGAGCGCAAGCGGATTACCCAGGGGCCGGCCTTGCCGGGCAAGCTGGCCGACTGCGCCGGGCAGGACCCGATGCGTTCTGAACTGTTTCTGGTGGAAGGTGACTCCGCAGGCGGCTCGGCCAAGCAGGCACGAGACAAGGAATTCCAGGCGATCCTGCCGTTGCGCGGCAAGATCCTCAACACCTGGGAAGTTGACGGCAGCGAAGTCCTGGCCAGTCAGGAAGTCCATAACATCGCCGTCGCGATCGGTGTCGATCCGGGCGCGGCTGACATGAGCCAATTGCGTTACGGCAAAATCTGCATCCTTGCCGACGCCGACTCCGACGGTCTGCACATCGCCACCTTGCTGTGCGCGTTGTTCGTTCAGCACTTCCGTCCGCTGGTGGACGCCGGTCACGTTTACGTGGCGATGCCGCCGTTGTACCGCATTGACCTGGGCAAGGAGATTTTCTACGCCCTGGACGAAGCCGAGCGTGATGGCATCCTTGACCGACTGGTCGCCGAGAAAAAACGCGGCAAGCCACAGGTCACGCGATTCAAGGGGCTGGGTGAGATGAACCCGCCGCAACTGCGCGAAACCACGATGGACCCAAACACCCGTCGCTTGGTGCAACTGACCCTTGAAGACTTCGCCGCCACGTCAGAGATGATGGACATGCTGCTGGCCAAGAAACGCGCCGGTGACCGCAAGACCTGGCTTGAATCCAAAGGCAACCTGGCGCAGGTGCTGACCTGATGCGCAGTGCCTTGCTGGGGCTGCTCTGGTTGGGTGCTGCGCCAGTAATGGCCAGCACCTGGCCAGAGTTGGTCATGCAGTCGGAGCATCCGGTAGAAGGCATGCGAGGTGGCAACCTGTCTGGCCTGGCCCTGTGCTCGGGTGAGTTGTGGGCGGTATCCGATCGTGATGACGATCAGATTTATCGTCTTGACCAGCGCTACCCCGAATGGAGCGCCGAGGCCCTGAACATCGATGTTCCGCCGCCGCCCGAAAGCGGTTTGCCGTGGGGTGTACGCATGATGGGTAAAGCCATCAGCCCGTTGCGCGGCGGCAATCTGGATTTTGAAGGCATCAGCTGCGACGACGCGGGCAACCGTTATGTGGTCAGTGAAGCCCATGCGGCGGTGTTGCAAGTTCCGCCGGCAGGCCCACCGGTGTGGCTCAAGATCGACCCTTCGCTGGTCCGTCAGGCCCGGGCCAGCGGCATGCTGCTGCATTTCAATGCGCTGTTTGAAGGTATCGCCGTCAACCCGCAGGGCAACCAGATATGGCTGGCGGCCGAGCGCGAGCGCCGCGGCTTGCTGACGATCCGCAAAAAGCAGAGTGTGTGGGACTGCGAAAACGGTTGCGTATTGATGAGTGAAGGGGGGCTTGAACAGGCGCCGCCACAACTCAAGGCCAAGGCGCAGCAAAAGGATTTTGCCGACCTGGCGCTGTTCGAAGGCAAGCTGTTCACCCTTGAACGCATGGCCTACCGCATTTGTCGTCGTACCCTGGACACAGGTGAAATCGAACGCTGCTGGTCGTTTGCCAACGATGCATTGACCGACAACCGGCTATACAACAGTGGCTATGGCAATACCGAGGCCTTGAGCCTGGATGCCCAAGGTGCCTGGATCGGCGTCGATAACGGCAACCATGTACGCGCCGATGGCGAAAAACGCCCCATTGTCTGGCGCTTTGCTGCCCCGCAAGGTGGCTGGAGTGCCAAGTCATGAGCGAGCAAGCGCCGGGTAAAGGTGTGGGTCGGGTCTTTATGATTGTGGCCTGGTGTGCCGGTTTGTATCTGGCCGCGCAGTTTTTCGGGCGCTGGGAACAGCGTCAGGAAAACCCCAACACCGAAGTCTCCTCGCAACAGGGCGAGGGTTATATCGAAGTCAAACTGCTCGGCAACGCCCAGGGTCATTTTGTTGCCAGCGGCCGGATCAACAACGTGCCGGTGGAATTTTTACTCGATACCGGCGCCACCGATGTGGCGGTGCCGATGGAGCTGGCCAGGCAACTGGCATTGCCCAAAGGTGTCCCGGTGACGCTGAACACTGCCAATGGTCGCACTCAGGGCTATCAGACCCGCATCGACCGCCTGCAACTGGGCGCCATTGTGCTGCGCGACGTGCGTGCAGTGGCTGCTCCAGGGCTCGAAGGCGAGCAAGTGCTGCTGGGCATGAGTGCGCTGAAAAAACTTGAATTTACCCAGCGCGGCGGCACCATGCTGCTGCGCCAGACAACGAATTGAATGAGGTCCGCATGAGCGACTCCCTTGATCTCAGCCTGGACGGCGTAGAACGCCGGTCACTGGCCGACTTCACCGAACAGGCCTACCTCAACTACTCCATGTACGTAATCATGGACCGGGCCTTGCCGCACATCGGCGACGGCCTCAAGCCCGTACAGCGGCGCATTGTGTACGCCATGAGCGAGTTGGGCCTGGACGCTGATTCCAAGCACAAGAAATCGGCGCGTACCGTCGGTGACGTACTCGGCAAGTTCCACCCCCACGGCGACTCGGCGTGCTACGAAGCAATGGTGTTGATGGCGCAGCCGTTCAGCTACCGCTACACCCTGGTCGACGGCCAGGGCAACTGGGGTGCGCCGGACGATCCCAAGTCGTTCGCGGCCATGCGTTATACCGAAGCGCGCTTGTCCCGTTATTCCGAAGTGCTGCTCAGCGAACTGGGCCAGGGCACGGCGGACTGGGTGCCCAACTTTGACGGGACCCTCGACGAACCTGCGGTTTTGCCTGCGCGCTTGCCCAATATCCTGCTCAATGGCACCACCGGCATTGCCGTGGGCATGGCCACTGACGTGCCACCGCACAACCTGCGTGAAGTTGCCAGCGCGTGCGTGCGCTTGCTCGATGAGCCCAAGGCCACGGTCGAGCAGCTGTGCGAGCACATCCAGGGCCCGGACTACCCGACCGAAGCTGAAATCATCACCCCCCGTGCCGACCTGCTGAAGATCTATCAGACCGGCCGTGGTTCGGTGCGCATGCGTGCCGTGTATCACATTGAAGACGGCGACATTGTGGTCACTGCGCTGCCCCATCAGGTATCGGGCGCCAAAGTATTGGAGCAGATCGCGGCCCTGATGCAGGCCAAGCCAACCAAGCTGGCAATGGTCACCGACCTGCGCGACGAGTCCGACCACGAAAACCCGTGCCGTATCGTGATCATTCCGCGCAATAACAAAGTCGATCTCGACGAGCTGATGCAGCACTTGTTCGCCGTGACCGAGCTTGAGTCCACGTTCCGGGTCAACATCAACATCATTGGTCTGGACGGCAAACCGCAACTGAAAAACCTGCGCGCCTTGCTGGTGGAATGGCTGGAATTCCGGGTCAATGTCGTACGCCGTCGCTTGCAGTTCCGCCTCGATAAAGTCGAGCGCCGCCTGCACCTGTTGGACGGATTGCTCACCGCCTACTTGAACCTCGATGAAGTGATTCACATCATCCGCACCGAGGAGCATCCCAAGGCCGAGCTGATTGCGCGCTTTGCCCTGAGCGAAATCCAGGCTGACTACATCCTCGACACGCGTCTGCGCCAATTGGCCCGCCTTGAAGAGATGAAGTTGCGCACCGAGCAGGATGCGTTGCGCAAAGAGCAAGCCAAGCTGAAAACCTTGCTGGGCAGCGAAACCAAGCTGAAAAAGCTGGTGCGTACCGAGTTGCTGGCCGATGCCGAAACCTATGGCGACGACCGTCGCTCGCCGATTGTGTCCCGTGCTGAAGCCAAGGCCCTGTCTGAAAACGAGTTGGTCCCGACTGAAGCCGTCACAGTTGTACTGTCGGAAAAAGGCTGGGTTCGTTGCGGCAAAGGCCATGACCTTGACGCAACCGGCCTGTCCTACAAGGCAGGGGATGGCTACAAGACAGCGGCCTCCGGACGCTCCAACCAGTTCGCGGTGTTTATCGACTCGACCGGGCGCAGTTACTCTGAGCCTGCTCACAAACTGCCCAATGCCCGTGGCCAGGGTGAGCCGTTGACCGGGCGCCTGACCCCGCCGCCGGGTGCGACGTTCGAGTGCGTGCTGTTGCCTGAAGACGATGCGCTGTACGTCATCGCGTCCGACGCCGGTTACGGTTTTGTGGTCAAGGGTGAAGACCTGCAAGCCAAGAACAAGGCCGGTAAAGCGCTGCTCAGCCTGCCTAAAGGGGCGCAAGTCATGCAGCCACGACCTGTGGCAGATCGCGAGCACAACTGGCTGGCGGCCGTGACCACGGAAGGTCGTCTGCTGATTTTCAAAGTCAGCGACTTGCCGCAACTGGGCAAAGGCAAAGGCAACAAGATCATCGGTATTCCCGGTGAGCGCGTGGCCAGTCGTGAAGAGTACGTGACCGACCTCGCCGTGCTGCCAGACAACGCCACGCTGGTATTGCAGGCGGGCAAGCGCACACTGTCACTCAAGGCTGACGACCTGGAGCACTACAAAGGCGAGCGCGGCCGTCGTGGCAATAAGCTGCCCCGTGGTTTCCAGCGTGTGGATGCCTTGTTGGTAGAAACGCCCAATTAAGGCTGTTTAGCGCCCCCGATCTGGGTTTTTACGCGCAGATCGGCGCGACAACGCTGGAGTCAGGTCCAATATTCGCGGATGATATGCCGCGTTTGCTGCACGGCTTATGGCAATGTGCTTGCGAACCTTTCGAGAATCACACTGTGGCTGGCCCTATGGCGGCCACCTGGATGGAATGATGAACGTTCTACGCCTTCCTTTAATTGCGTTGCTGACCGGTGTGCTGGGTCTGGCGGGGTGCACCACGCACCAGCCAGCGGCCTTGTACCAACTGGACAGCGGCGCCCCAGGCCAGCCCGCGCAAAGCGCCGGCATGGCCGTGGTACTTGGCCCGATCAGCGTGGCCGACTACCTGCAGCGTGAAACCCTGCTGCAACGTCAGCCCGATGGCAGTCTGAGTGCGGCCACTGATGGTCGATGGGCTGGCAGCCTGTCTTCGGATATCGATCAACTTCTGGTACGTCAACTGGCGTGGCGCCTGGACAGCCAGCGGGTTGTCCTGGCACCGGCTACGGCGGGCTTCAGCCCGGATGTGCAGGTGCTGTTGTCGATCACTCGCCTGGACTCGGGCAAGAACTTGCCTGCGGTGCTGGATGCGCAATGGCGCTTGATCGACCGTCGCGGTCAGGTGCGTGACAACCGCATTGTTCACCTGGAGCAGCCACACGGGGGCAGCACGGCGGATCAGGTCAAGGCTCAAGGTCAGTTGTTGCAACAGCTGAGCGAGCAATTGGCCGTGGCGCTCAAGCCACTGGCCAACCAGCCGCCGCTGGTTGAGATGCGCAAGCCCGAGACCAAGGCTGCACCGAAGCAGGGTGCGGAGAAACCTCGAATTCCGATGGCTTCACCGATCCGTACGGATATGGAAGTGTTTCGCTTCTGAGGCCGTAACCCGAAACAAAAAATCCCGCACATGTGCGGGATTTTTTTTGCCTCTACGGGAGCACGCCGTCAGCCACGATTCTCATGCATCCGCGCCAGTTGGCGCTCAAGCATGGATGGATAAGGCTCCATCAGGCGCTCGACGCAGCAGGCACCTTCAGGGCTGGCAATCGGGCGGATACGGGCGCGCTGACGGATCAGCGGGTCGTCGCTGATCTTGCGCTCCACCAGCAGCAAGTTGCGGCTGTGTTGCGACAGCGCCAGGGCGTCCTGTGCGACTTCAGTCAGTAGCAAGTCAATCTGGCTCATGCCGTTCAGTCCTTCGCCCAGCACCAGACCCAGTTGCAATTGCAGGGTGATGCCGCTGTCCGCGACTTCGATCTGCAAGGCGTGACCCAGGGCCCGCAGCAGTTCGCCGCAGCAAATGGCGTTGGTCAGGTAATCGTCGCCGCTGTCTTCGCTATGGAACAGCATCAGCGTGCTGCCATCGTTGAGCGTATGCAGCTCGCTTTGATACAGCGAAGCTGCCTGGTTCAGGCAATCGCGATAACGCTCCAGCAGTTCCATCAGGCGGGCGCGGGGCAGGCGACGCAGTTGTTCCTGTGCCCCCAGCTGCACCGCCAGTACGGCGCTTGGCTGTGGCGCAGCTGATACGACCTGTTTTGGCTTGGCCAGCGCAATCGGCGCAGCAGTGGCTGTGCTGGTGTCGCGCAAGTCAGCGAACGGGTCTTCGTCGTCGTTTTCGTCTTCTGCGGTGCTGACCAACTGCCGGGGAGCGGCTTTGGGAGCAGGCGCAGCAGGCGCTTCATCGAACGTCGGATCGCTCAGGTTGCGCACTTCGAAGGTCGGCTCGTTGTCTTCGGCTTCTTCGTAGTCGCTGTCGTCGTAGTCTTCTTCCGGTTCTGGCTCGGGTTCCGGCTCTGGCGCCGCAGGGGCGAGGCGGCTGTGAAGCTGGCGGGCCAGATCACCGATTTCATCCTGGCGCTGAATGGCCGGGGTGTAAGGATCGGGCTCGCGCAACCATACCCGCAATTGCAGCAGCGGCGTGGTGATGTGGCGTCCCAGTCGCAAGCTCAAGGCCAGGGCCAGGGCGAGCAGAATGGCGCTCAAAATGCCCATGCTCTGCAGGCTGATGGTCATCGGCTGCTCAAACTGGTGCATGTCCAGGCTGATGCGCAGATGCCCGGCGGTCACATCCTGAAAGGTGATCTTGGTCTGATACACGCCTTCGGTTTCGCCCAGCAAGCCGTTTTTGGGACGCTGGCCGGCTTCGGCGAGGATCCGGTTATCGACGCTGTAGATAGCTGCGTGGGCCACCAGCGGGTTTTTGGTCAGGTTGTTGAGCAGCACGTTGAGACTGAGGATGTCATTGGACACCAGCAGCTCGGTCGCCGAGGTGGCGGTTTGTGTGGTCAGGCTCTGACCCAGGGCATCTGCCTGCTCGTGCATGGCCTGCTTGAATTGCAGTCCCATCACCACGGCATAAATGACCAGCGCCAGGGCGACCAGGATCACGTTATGGCTGGCGATACGCAGAGCAATCGGAACGCGGCGATCACGCAGGGCCCGGAAGATCAACAGGAAGAAATTATCGGTTTTGACAGGCAATGGCCGGTTCACTGAGCGCGGCTCTTAGTCCGTTAAGTTGGTGCGCAGTATAGCGAGCAGCCTGAAGGCGGCAAAGCCTTGGCGGTGCCCGATGGTCACTGAAAGTGGGTAGAATGCGTTTTTTTTAGCGAATGGGGGTGTGCCTTGCGCGAAATCGTCCTGATAAACATCACAGGTGAGGACCGTCCGGGTCTCACTGCGGCCATTACTGGTGTATTGGCCAGCAATGGTGTGAATATTCTCGACATCGGTCAGGCCGCTATCCATGGCGTTTTGTCGTTGGGTTTTCTGGTGGAAATTCCACAAGCAGAGCTGGTTTCGGCGGTGCTCAAAGACCTGCAGCCATTGATCGCCCAAGAGGGGCTGCAACTGCGTTTTGACCCGATCAGCGAAGAGCATTACCAGCGCTGGGTCAATGAGCAAAGCCAGACCCGTCATGTGGTGACGCTGATGAGCCGCCAGGTGACTGCCCATGAGTTGCAGCGCGTGACATCGGTGATCAGCCAGCACGGTTTGAACATCGAACAGACTGATCGCTTGTCTGGCCGTGTACCGCTGGACGCCCCGACGCAGTTGAGCAAAAGTTGCATCGAACTGCGTGTGTGCGGCGAGCCTGCGGATATTGACGCGCTACGTGCCGATTTCTTCAACCTGGCCCAAGAGCTGGGTGTTGATATCGCGCTTCAGGAAGACACCCTGTTCCGCCGCAATCGCCGTCTGGCGGTGTTCGACATGGACTCGACCCTGATCGAAGCCGAAGTGATCGACGAGTTGGCCAAGGCTGCGGGCGTGGGTGACCAGGTGGCTGCAATCACCGAGCGCGCCATGGCCGGTGAGCTGGACTTCAAGGCCAGCTTCAAGGAGCGCATGGCGCTGCTCAAAGGTCTGGATGTGGGCGTGCTGGATGCCATCGGTGCCTCGCTGCGCCTGACCGAAGGCGCCGAAGTGCTGTTCGCGGAACTCAAGCGCTTGGGCTACAAGACCGCCATCCTGTCGGGCGGCTTCACGTATTTTGCCAAGCAGGTACAGGCGAAGCTGGGCATCGACTATGTGTTCGCCAACGAGCTGGAAGTGGTGGATGGCAAGGTGACCGGTGTTGCGGTTGAGCCGATTGTCGACGCACAGCGCAAGGCGGACTTGCTGCGTGAGCTGGCGCAAAAGGAAGGCTTGAGCCTGGAGCAGACCATTGCGGTCGGTGATGGTGCCAACGACTTGCCGATGCTGGCAATTGCCGGGCTGGGTGTGGCATTCCGCGCCAAGCCACTGGTTAAAAAATCGGCCAGACATGCCATTTCGACTCTGGGCCTGGATGGTGTGCTGTACCTGCTGGGCCAGCGCGACCGTAACAGCCAGGGCTAGTGAATACGTGTAGTCGCTGCCGCAGGCTGCGATAAGGCCCGCAGGGCCTTCGCTTTTAATACAAAAGCGGGGGCCGCTTTGCAGCCCATCGCAGCCTTCGGCAGCGACTACATTATTTACTCACCGATCTTCTGCCCCATCATCACCGGCGTTCCCGCCGCCAGGCCTTCAGCCCACTTCACTTGATCGGCACCGAACAGCACGATTGCAGTCGAACCCAGTTTGAAGCGACCCAGCTCGGCACCTTTTTCCAGGTGGATCGGCGCACGTGCAGCTTCGTCGTAGCGGAAGGTTTTCAGCTCGCGTTTAGGCGGCGTGACCAGGCCGGCAAATACGGTTTCAATCGACGCCACGATCATGGCACCCACCAAAATCACGGCCATCGGGCCGCGTTCGGTATCAAAGATGCACACTGCACGCTCGTTGCGGGCAAACAGCTCCGGCACGTTTTCGGCGGTAGTCTGGTTAACCGAGAACAGGCGGCCCGGCACGTAGATCATCTCGCGCAAGGTGCCTGCCAACGGCATGTGTACGCGGTGGTAATCCTTTGGCGACAGGTAGATGGTGGCAAAGTCGCCGCCCATGAACTGTGCTGCCACAGCGGCATCGCCACCCACCAGTTCCAGCACGCTGTAGCTGTGGCCTTTGGCCTGGAACACGCGACCATGTTCAATCGGGCCCAGTTGGCTGACAGCGCCATCGGCAGGGCTCAACACGGCGCCCGGAGTTTGATCCAGCGGGCGGGCGCCGTCTTTCAGGGCGCGGGTGAAGAAGGCATTGAAGTGCTCGTAGGCGGTAACGTCTTCAACCAGTGCCTGGGACATGTCCACTTGGTAACGCTTGGCGAACCAGGTTGTGAATGCATTCTTGAACCAGCGCACGCGGCACTCGGCAATGCAGCCGGCCAGGCGTGACAGCAGGTGATGCGGCAACAGGTACTGGCTGAGGAGAAACAAACGCGTTTTCATTCAAGGTCCTTAATTTTTTACAGGCAGCTCGACAGGGGTATCGGGATGGTTGCCCCATTCGCCCCAAGAGCCGGCGTAGCCTTTGACGCGCGGATAACCGAGCGATTTGGCAACGAGATAAGTAAAGCCAGAACGGTGGTGAGTCTGGCAGTGGGTAATCACTTCTTTGTCTGGCGTGATGCCCAGATCCTTGAGGATCTGCGCCATGTCAGTGCGGATACGCAGGTTGCGGGTTTTATCCATGCCTGCGGTCCATTCAAAATTCTTCGCGCCGGGGATATGCCCACCCTTGGCGGCGAGCACTTTTTCGCCCGTGTATTCGGCTTCGCTGCGCGCATCCCAGATCGCCAGATCCGGGGCGCCCAAACGGCTTTGCAGGTACTCGCGGGTTGCGGTGGGTTCATCGTGCAGAGTCAGTGCCACCGGGCCACCGGCTGCAGCGGGTACATCCTGGCTGACGGCGTAACCGTCACCTGTCCATGCGTGAATGCCGCCATCCAGATAGTGATAAGCCTTGTGTCCGATCACATCCAGCAGCCAGATGAAGCGCCCGGCCCAGCCGCCGCCTTCGTCGTCATACACGACGTAGACCGCATCGGGGTTGTGCCCCAACTCGCCGAACAACGCTTCGAGCGCCGCCTGGGTCGGCAGCAGGCCGGGCGCCGGTGGCAGCCCCAGTTGCGTGCGCTTCGGGTCGACGAAGCGAGCCCCCGGAATATGCCCGGCTTCGTAACGCGCGACGCTGGTCAAGTCGACCACGATCAGTTCGGGAGCGTTGAGCCGGGCGAACAGGTCGCTTGGTTCAATCACTAACGGCAAGCCAGAGAAGCCAGGCATGTGAAGCCTCCAGAGCAAAAAAGGGGGGGATTGTAGCGCTAGCGCCCGCGACTACTAAAGCTATTCAGGGCTTTCTCGATGCATTGGGCCGTTTTGCCGAATGCCTGCACGCTGGTTTCCGAAAAGGGTCCGCCGCCCTGGTCTGCCAGTACCAGCATGACCACGCGGCCGTTGTTGCTCAGAGAGCGTAACAGTAGATGCTCGCCAGGGAACAGGCTGCGCAGGCTGTAGGGTAAAACCGCGGATATGACGCCATTGTTCTCGGGTGTCAGGCGTACCTGAGCCGGTTGCGCCATCAAGCGCTGGAGTGCGGTGCTCTCGTTGATGGTGATGTTCAGGTCGAAGGCTGTCTTTGCCAGTCCGGCTATCTGATTCACGCTCAGGGCGGTTGAGGTCTTGTCGGGTGTCAGCAGCATCACTCGGCGCATGCCGCACGCCAGCAGGGCTTCGCGGGCGCAAGTGGTCAGGTGCATCGGGTTGCTGAATGCGCTGGGTTGCTCGAGCAATTGCCCGCAATGTCTGCGCCACGCCGCCAGCGCCTCGGCCGAGGGGGGCGGCGCGGCCAGCGAGCTGTGGCGGGTGCGGCGTGCATCCCATGGCCAGAGCAGCGCCTGGGCCGGGTGCCAGAGTTCTGGCATCGAGTGATAGCGCCCGCTGTTTACCGCGTGCTGGTGCACTTGCTGTTGTATGTCATCCAGCGGCATTTGCAGGTACAGGCTGGTGACGTACTGCCAGCGCAAGTTGTGCGGCGTGTCCCATGCCTGTTGCGCTGAAAGTGCCAGGCAGTTGGCCAGCAGCACGCTGTTGGCGGGCTGGTTGAACCAGCGGCGCAGCTCGGGATCGGCGTCCAGGTGCTGTTGCTGGCGCAGCGGATGATGAGTGTCGCGGGCAATGTGCAGCACCTTGACCAGCGTGCGGCGCTCGTCGGTGATGACCGTATAGCCCTGCATCACCCAGGCGGGCAATCGCCAGAGTTCGGCCAGCGTGCGGCAGATATCAAACAGCGGAACACCAAATAGCTCCAGCTCGACCTTTTTGGCGCATTCCCCTTGCTCGATCACCCGTCGCTCCCAGGCTTCAAGCAGCAGCGGGTGAGTGAGCGCCAACGCCCATAACGGCGACAGAAACAGCAGGCTGCTCCAGTAGATTTCTTGCCAGAGGCGCGCCAGGCGATTGCCGAACAGCCCGATTGCTTGTTGTGCGGCGTGCTGGCTGATGAGCTGGATTTGTCGATAGGCCATCGGGATGTCTTCGATCGCCAGTGCGGGTACGCGCTCGAGCAACACTTGGGTGCGCTTGAGGCCCAGGCGGTTGATGGCCACTTCAAGGCTTTCGGCAGGCTCGCTCAGGCTGCTCTGGACGTGTTGGTTGGCCTCGCGGATCAGCCTCAGTGCCAGCGCCGGACTGTCCTGCATGACCTCGGCAATTTCGCGTAATGAGCGGCGACTGTCGTTGATCGTCTTGAATACGCGCTCATGGCTGTTTTGCGGGATCGGCAAATCAACAGCGTCCAGGCGTGATACCCAGGCATCCAGAGTAGTGGGTGTTGATGTCGGTGCGCAGGTTTCGTTGGCCATTAGGGGAACGCGATCATCATCGATTGTGGAGGTCGAATGGATTTTCGGCTTTGCCGGCTATAGTCTGGCGCAGATTCGCCGATAAGGAGAAGAAGAGTTTTAGCTTCGCTGGAATATGACCTTGAACCCGACTCAGTAAGTACTTTTTATCTATGGCTAAAATTATCGGCATCATTGTCGTGTTCGCGAGTGTGCTTGGCGGATACGTGCTTTCTCACGGCAAAATCGGTGCGTTGATTCAGCCGTTCGAGGTTTTGATCATCGGTGGGGCGGCCTTTGGCGCGTTCCTGCAAGCCAACCCCGGCTACATGACCATGCACGTGATCAAAAAATCACTCAGCATGTTTGGATCACGCTTCTCCCACGCTTTTTATCTGGAAGTGCTGGGGCTGGTTTACGAGATTCTCAATAAAAGTCGCCGCGAAGGCATGATGGCCATCGAAAGCGATATTGAAGACGCGGCCGCCAGCCCGATCTTCTCCAAGTACCCCACTGTCCTTAAGGATGAGCGCATGACGGCGTTTATCTGCGATTACCTGCGCATCATGTCGTCGGGCAACATGGCGCCCCACGAGCTCGAAGGGCTGTTTGACATGGAGCTTTTCAACCTCAAGGAAGAGCTGGAGCATCCTTCCGATGCCGTGACCGGGATCGCCGACGGCATGCCCGGTTTCGGCATTGTGGCGGCGGTGCTGGGTATTGTCGTGACGATGGCCTCGCTGGGTGAGGGCGATCAGGCCGCAATCGGCATGCACGTTGGTGCCGCGCTGGTGGGGACGTTCTTCGGTATTTTGGCCGCCTATGGCTTCTTCGGTCCGCTGGCGACGTCCCTGGCCCACGATGCCAAGGAAGAAATCAACGTTTACGAGTCGATCAAGGCTTCCCTGGTGGCCTCGGCCTCGGGCATGCCGCCGTCGCTTGCCGTCGAGTTCGGTCGTAAAGTGCTGTACCCCAAGCATCGACCGAGCTTTTCCGAGCTTGAACAAGTGGTTCGCGGTCGCTGAGTTATGGAAAACAACCAGCCCATCATCATCAAGCGCGTAAAGCGCTACGCCGCAGGCCATCACGGTGGCGCCTGGAAAATTGCCTTTGCTGACTTCGCCACGGCGATGATGGCGTTCTTTTTGGTGATGTGGCTGATGACGGCCGCCACGCCAGAGCAAAAGATCGCCATTGGCGGCTACTTCAAAGACCCGATCGGTTTCAGCGAAAGCGGCACACCGTACATCATCGACCTGGGCGGCACGCCCGCGCTGGCGCCGGACAACACCCTCAATCCCGAAGAGAAACTGCAGCCTCAGCCCGACAAGATCAAAGTCGATGCCGATCAGGTTGAAAACATGGCGGAGCAGGTCGAGAAAGAACGTCTCGAACTGCTGCTTCAGGAGTTGCAGAACAAGGTCGAAGAAAACCCGCAACTGCGTAAATTCAAGGATCAGTTGCTGTTTGAAATCACTCCGGACGGTTTGCGGATCCAGATCATGGACGCCGAAAATCGCCCGATGTTTGATGTGGGCAGCGCGCGGCTAAAGCCTTACTTCGAAGATATTTTGCTGGCCATGGCCGACACGATCAAAGCGGTGCCGAACAAAGTCAGCATCAGCGGCCACACCGATGCCATGCCCTATGCGGGAGGTGGCGATTACGGCAACTGGGAATTGTCGGCCAACCGTGCCAATGCGGCCCGGCGTGCCTTGGTGGCGGGTAGCTACCCTGATGCGCAGATTGCGCGGGTGGTGGGGTATGCGTCGTCAGTGCTGTTCGACAAGGCCAACCCCTATAACCCGATCAACCGTCGAATTGACATCGTGGTGCTGACCAAAAAGGCCCAGCAGGCGATTGAAGGTGAGCAGGGTGTGGAGCCGGTTAAGGCCCAGGAGTTGCCCAAGGCTGCGATCGATCCGATCCAGTTGCCCGCCGACAAACAGCCACTGCCGATGCATGAAGAGCGCCAGAAGCTGAATCTGTTTGACGACAAGGCACCGTAACCTTGTAGTCGCTGCCGCAGGCTGCGATAAGGGCCGAAGGACCTTCGCTCTTGAAAAGCGCGACCCCTTCGGGCCCGATCGCAGCCTGCGGCAGCGACTACATCGTTACGTGGCTTAGTAGCTCGACTCGGGCAAGCTGGCAATGATCGAGCGATAGCTGTTCATGCGCTGCTGTTGAACGCGGCCATCTTCCAGGGCCATCAACAATGCACAGCCAGGCTCGCGGTCGTGTTTGCAGTCGCGGAAGCGGCAGGTGCCGATCAAGTCGTTGAACTCGATAAAGCCCGCCTCGACATCGGCCCGGCTCACGTGGCCCAGGCCGAACTCGCGGATACCCGGTGAGTCGATCAACTCGCCGCCACCCGGGAAGTGGAACAACCGCGCCGTGGTGGTGGTGTGCGTGCCCTGGCCCGAGACTTCCGACAGCGGCCCGACCCGCAGGTTGACCTCTGGCAGCAGGCTGTTGACCAAGGACGACTTGCCCACGCCCGACTGACCCACAAACACGCTGATATGGCCGTCCAGTTGCGCTTGCAACTGCTGCATGCCATCACCGTGGTGCGCCGACACTTCCAGCACCGGATAACCCAGCTGGCGATAAACCCCCAGCAACGCATTGAGCGCCGGTGAGTTTTGATCGTCGATCAAGTCAGCCTTGTTGAGCAGCAGCAACGGACGAATCCCCGCGTGCTCGGCGGCGACCAGGTAACGGTCGATGAGGTTGGCATGGGGCTCGGGCATGGGCGCGAACACAATCACGATCATGTCGACGTTGGCAGCGACCGGCTTGAGCTGACCACGGCTGTCCGGGCGGCACAGTTCGGTTTTACGCGGCAGTTGGGCGACGATGACGCCGATGCCCTGGTTGCCGGCGCGCCATACAACCGTGTCGCCGGTCACCAGTGCGGGCAGGTTTGCGCGCAGGTGGCAGCGGAACATCTGGCCTTTAAGCTCGCCTTCCTGGGCTTCGACTTCGACCTGCACACCAAAGTGCGCGATCACCAGGCCGAGTTGCTCGGGGCCTAAATCGCCGCCCTCAAGCGCTTCGACGGCACTGGATTCGCGTTTGGCGGCGCGGGCAGCGCGCTCGCCCTGGATCTTTTCGATGCGCCAATTCTGACGACGATTGAGCTGGCGTTTGGCCATGGGTGTTCCGTGTTGATAAAACGATAAGAAGGGTAAAACGCAGGCGAGTTTAGCACGAGGGCTGCACGCCTAAGCTAAACTGCGCAACCAAGCACTGGAGGCCATTATGCAAAACGCGCAGAACCTGATCTGGATCGACCTGGAAATGACCGGTCTGGACCCTGACAACGACGTCATTATCGAAATGGCCACCATCGTTACCGACAGCAACCTCAATACCCTGGCTGAAGGTCCGGTCATCGCCATCCACCACAGCGATGAAGTGCTGGCCCGCATGGACGAATGGAACACCCGCACCCACGGTGGCAGTGGCCTGACCCAGCGCGTCAAAGACAGCACCACCACCATGGCCGAAGCCGAGGCGCAAACCATCGCGTTTCTTGAACAGTGGGTACCCAAAGGCAAGTCGCCGATCTGCGGCAACAGCATCTGTCAGGATCGCCGCTTCCTGTACACCCACATGAAAGCGCTTGAAAGCTACTTCCACTACCGCAACCTGGACGTTTCGACGCTCAAGGAACTGGTCGCGCGCTGGGCACCTGAAGTGCGCGACAGCCTGGTGAAGAAAGGCACGCACCTTGCGCTGGACGACATTCGCGAGTCGATCGCCGAACTGCAGCACTACCGCAAGCATTTCATCAAATTCTGATCGTAACGTTGTAGTCGCTGCCGAAGGCTGCGAGCTGTTCAGATCTCAGGTTCGCAGCCTTCGGCAGCGACTACAAAGTTACGCCCCCTTTTGGTGCCAATGCCAACTGAGAGTAGACTGCGCGCCTTCTTGCAAGGATCGCTGCCATGTTGCTGATGCTCTATTTAGTTGCCATTACTGCCGAAGCCATGACCGGGGCGCTGTCTGCCGGGCGTCGGGGCATGGATTGGTTCGGCGTGGTGCTGATTGCCTGTGTCACGGCGCTAGGCGGCGGCTCGGTGCGCGACGTACTGTTGGGGCATTACCCGCTGACCTGGGTCAAACACCCGGAATACCTGGTCTTGACTACCTTTGCCGCGCTGGTGACGATCTTTATCGCGCCATTAATGCGCCATTTGCGCTCGCTGTTTTTGGTGCTCGATGCCCTGGGGCTGGTAGCGTTTACCCTGATTGGTTGCATGACTGCGCTGGAAATGGGCCAAGGCATGCTGGTGGCCTCGGTGAGCGGGGTCATCACCGGGGTATTTGGCGGCATCCTGCGGGATATCTTCTGCAACGACATCCCGCTGATCTTCCGTCGCGAGCTGTACGCCAGCGTATCGTTTGCCGCAGCCTGGTGTTTCTTGCTGTGTACCTGGCTCGAAATGCCCAGCGAGCAGGCTATTTTCGTGACCTTGTTCGGCGGGCTACTGCTGCGTTTGTTGGCGATCCGCTTTAACTGGGAAATGCCCAAGTTCGTTTACAACGACGAGCATTAAGCAATTGCGGGAGTGGTCAGGCGCGCTTGGCGTGTTGTGCCAGCGCCCACTCCACATGTTCCTGCACCAGCTCGGACGGGTAGTCGCGCCGCGCCTTCAAGGCTTCAAGCACCGGGATCGTCGACGGCGCATTGCCCAGCCCCACTGCCAGATTGCGCAGCCAGCGCTCGTACCCTGCCCGGCGCAGAGGGGAGCCCTCGGTGCTGCTCAGGAACGTGTCTTCATCCCACATAAACAGCTCGGCCAGCCCGGCGTTGTCCAGGTTGTGCCTTGGCTTGAAGTCGCCTTCTGCCGTAGTGCGGGCAAAACGGTTCCACGGACAGACAATCTGGCAATCATCACACCCGAACACCCGGTTGCCGATCATTGAGCGCAGCTCTTCGGGGATCGCGGTTTTCAGCTCGATGGTCAAGTACGAAATGCACTTGCGCGCATCCAGTACATAGGGTCCGACAAAGGCATTGGTGGGGCAAATGTCCAGGCAGGCAGTGCAGCGTCCGCAGTGCTCGGTCTCGTGGGGAGGGTCGACCGGCAGCGGCAAGTCGACAAACAACTCGCTCAGGAAGAAATAGCTGCCCGCCTTGCGATTGAGCACCAAAGTGTTTTTGCCGATCCAGCCCAGGCCAGCCTGCTGCGCAATGGCTTTTTCCAGGACCGGGGCGCTGTCGACAAAGGCGCGAAAGCCAAACGGGCCGATGTCCTTCTGGATGCGGTCGGCCAGTTGCTGCACGCGCTTGCGGATCAGCTTGTGGTAATCGCGACCCAGGGCGTAGCGCGACACGTAGGCTTTTTCAGGCTGGGCCAGCAGCTGCGCCATGTGGGTGTCGCCGGGCAGGTAGTCCATGCGCAGGGACACCACGCGCAATGTGCCGGGGACCAGTTCTTCGGGATGCGAACGCTTGCTGCCGTGGGCAGCCATGTAGTCCATGTCGCCGTGGTAGCCAGCATCGAGCCAGCGTTGCAGATGGTGTTCGTGTTCTCCAAGGTCGAGGCCGGCAATGGCGACTTGTTGAAAGCCCAGCTCGCGGCCCCATTCCTTGATGGACTGAGCGAGAGCGGGGAGGTCGGCAGTAATAGCAGGCATGAGGCAAGAGAAACCGGAGCTGAGATGCGTATAATTCTGCCAGACATCGGAGCCCGACACGTATGCCGCAGACCAAACACCTTTTAGCTGACCCCAAAGCCCTTTGCGCAGATAACCTGCCGCGACTGCCTGTGCGGGCCCCAAGCGCCCACAAAGGCCAGTTCGGCCATGTGCTGCTGGTGGGTGGGGATCGCGGGTTTGGCGGCTCGATTACCCTGAGTGCCCAGGCTGCACTACGCTGTGGCGCTGGCCTGGTATCACTGGCCACGCGTCCCGAGCACGTGGCGGCCGCTCTGGTGCAGGTGCCTGAAGTGATGACACTTGGCGTGTCGTCAGCCAATCAGTTGATGGGTGTGCTGGCGCAGGCTTCGGTGGTTGTGGTGGGCCCGGGTTTGGGGCAGGCCCCCTGGGGGCGTAGTCTGTTGTCGGCAGCTGCGCAGGCAAAAATGCCTCAGGTGTGGGATGCCGATGCGCTGAATCTGTTGTCCAACGCAGTCATTGGGCTGGCGTCCGGCTCGGTGATCACCCCGCACCCGGGCGAAGCCGCGCGGTTGCTGGGCATCAGTACCGGGCAAGTACAGGCAGATCGCCCGGCAGCGGCCCGAGCGCTGGTTAAAAAATATTCAGTGGTCTGCGTCCTTAAAGGAGCAGGCACTCTGGTTGCAGGGTTGGACGGTGAATTGGCCATTTGCAATCAGGGACACCCGGCCATGGCTACGGCCGGTTTGGGGGATGTGCTGGCAGGCGTGATTGGCGCGCTGCTGGCCCAGGGCATGAGCGCCTTCGATGCGGCGTGCCTGGCGGTGTGGCTGCATGCCCGCGCCGGAGAACAACAGGGACAATTGGGCCGTGGGCTGGCGGCCAGTGATTTGATTCCAGTCATTCGTCAGTTGTTGGAGGAACACGCACCGTGCACGAAATAACACTGCAACTGGACGATGAAGAGGCAATGACCGCCTTTGGCGCGCGCCTGGCGACCGTGACTCAAGGTCATGGCCTGATCTTTCTGGACGGTGATCTGGGGATGGGCAAGACCACCCTGTCACGAGGCTTGATTCGCGGCCTTGGGCACACCGGCTCGGTTAAAAGTCCGACCTTTACGTTGGTTGAGCCTTATGAAATTGGCGATATTCGCGCCTTTCATTTTGATCTGTACCGTCTGGTCGACCCTGAAGAGCTCGAATATATGGGGATTCGCGATTATTTCGACGAAGACGCCCTATGCTTGATTGAATGGCCCGATAAAGGTGCAGGCTTTTTGCCAAAGCCTGACCTGACCATTACCATTAGCCCGCACAACACCGGGCGTTTGCTGAAGCTGACGCCCCAAGGTTCACGTGGCGAGTCTTGGTGTGCCGCATTGGCACCGGAATACAAATAATGATGGGGTTTGGTATGCGCTTTCGCGCGTTAGTAAGTGTGGTGGGTGTGTTGCTCAGTGTCATGGCGGTCAACGCTTTGGCGGCGACACAGGTCAAAAGCGTACGTTTGTGGCGGGCGCCGGACAACACACGACTGGTTTTTGATCTGACCGGCCCGGTGCAGCACAGCGTGTTTACGCTGACAGCCCCTGACCGTCTGGTGATTGATATCAATGGTGCGACCCTGGCCGGCCCGTTGAATGTGCAAACCGCCAATACGCCTATTACCAGCATGCGTTCGGCGCAACGTACCCCCACGGATTTGCGCGTGGTGATCGACCTGAAAAAGGCGGTGACTCCGAAGAGCTTCGTGCTGGCGCCGAATGCCCAGTACGGCAACCGTCTGGTGGTTGACCTGTATGACCAGGGTGCCGACCTCTCTCCGAGCTTGCCTGCCACCAATGTGGCGACGGTGCCTGTGGTTCCGGTCACTCCGGCCCAGCCTGACGTCAAGTTGCCGCCGATTCCGAGCGGAAAACGCAGTGTGGTGGTCGTCATTGACGCCGGCCACGGCGGTGAAGACCCGGGGGCCTCGGGCTCTGCAGGCCAGCGGGAAAAAGACGTGGTGCTGGCAATTGCCAAAGAGCTGCAGCGCCAGATCAATGGCATGAAAGGCTTCAGGGCTGAGCTAACGCGCACCGGCGACTACTTTATTCCGTTGCGTGGCCGTACCGAAATCGCCCGCAAAAAGGGCGCCGACCTGTTTGTGTCGATCCACGCCGATGCCGCGCCGTCCAAGGCCGCCTTTGGTGCTTCGGTGTTTGCCTTGTCCGAGCGCGGTGCGACTTCCGAGACTGCGCGCTGGTTGGCAGACAGCGAAAACCGTTCTGACTTGATCGGCGGCGCGGGCAATGTGAGCCTTGACGATAAGGACCGCATGCTGGCGGGTGTATTGCTCGATTTGTCGATGACGGCTTCGCTGACGTCCAGCCTGAACGTGGGGCAAAAGGTCTTGAGCAACATCGGTCGGGTGACACCGCTGCACAAGCAGCGCGTGGAGCAGGCCGGGTTTATGGTGCTCAAGTCGCCGGATATTCCATCGATCCTCGTCGAAACCGGGTTTATCTCGAACTCCAACGAAGCTTCGAAACTGGCGTCGAGCAGCCACCAGCAAGCGCTGGCGCGTTCGATCAGCAGCGGCGTGCGTCAGTTCTTCCAGCAAAACCCGCCACCGGGCACGTATATCGCCTGGCTGCGTGACACGGGCAAAATTGCCCAGGGCGCCCGTGAACACACGGTCCGTCCCGGCGAAACACTGGCGATGATTGCCGTGCGATATCAAGTGGGTGTGGCGACGCTGCGTTCGAGCAACAGCCTGAAAACCGATGAGCTTAAAGTCGGCCAAAACCTGAACATTCCGGCCACCGCCCTGGCGGCTCAATAATGAGTGACGGCGTCTTGAACAGCAGCGCGCGGATTGAACTGCTCAGCCCGCGCCTGGCCAACCAGATTGCTGCTGGCGAAGTGGTTGAGCGTCCGGCATCGGTGATCAAAGAGTTGCTGGAAAACAGCCTCGACTCGGGCGCCAAGCGCATTGACGTGGATGTGGAGCAGGCCGGGATCAAGCTGCTACGGGTGCGTGACGATGGCAGCGGTATTTCCAGTGACGACTTGCCGCTGGCACTGGCGCGTCACGCCACGAGCAAGATTCGTGATCTTGAAGACCTTGAGCGGGTGATGAGCCTGGGTTTTCGCGGTGAGGCCCTGGCTTCCATCAGCTCTGTTGCCCGCCTGACCCTGACTTCGCGCACCCGTGGTGCCGATCAGGCCTGGCAGGTCGAGACTGAAGGCCGCGACATGGCACCCCGGGTGCAACCGGCGGCACATCCGGTCGGCACCTCGGTTGAAGTACGTGACCTGTTTTTCAATACCCCGGCGCGGCGAAAATTTCTTAAAACCGAAAAAACCGAGTTCGATCATCTGCAAGAAGTGATCAAGCGCCTGGCGCTGGCCCGGTTTGATGTGGCGTTCAATTTGCGACACAACGGTAAAACCATCCTCAATCTGCATGAAGCCCGGGACGATACTGCCCGCGCCCGACGTGTGGCGGCGGTGTGCGGCTCGGCGTTCCTGGAGCAGGCGCTACCGATCGAGATCGAGCGCAATGGCCTGCATTTGTGGGGCTGGGTGGGTCTGCCGACTTTCTCGCGCAGCCAGGCTGACTTGCAGTATTTCTATGTGAATGGCCGTGCGGTACGCGACAAGCTGGTGGCCCATGCGGTGCGCCAGGCTTATCGCGATGTGCTGTTCAACGGTCGTCATCCGACCTTTGTCCTGTTTTTTGAAGTCGACCCTTCGGTTGTCGACGTCAACGTCCACCCGACCAAGCACGAAGTGCGCTTCCGTGACGGGCGCATGGTGCATGACTTTTTGTATGGCACGTTGCATCGCGCCTTGGGTGATGTGCGTCCGGAAGACCAACTGGCCGCTCCTGCGCCTGTGCCCGGTGCTGAACGCCCTACGGGGCTCGACGCCGGTGAGTTTGGTCCGCAAGGTGAAATGCGTCTGGCAGCCAACGTACTGGAGCAGCCGCAAGCGGCGCCTGGTCAGCATGTCGCAGGCTCGGGTGCCGGTGCGGGTTATCAGTATCAGTACCGGCCGCAGTCTTCGGTGCCTTCAGTTCCTGTCGAAGAAGCGCGCAATGCCTATCGCGAGTTTTTCGCGCCATTGCCCGAGGCCAATGCTGCACCCTTGCCGGACGGGCAGGGCGATATCCCGCCGTTGGGCTTTGCGCTGGCGCAACTCAAGGGCATTTATATCCTTGCCGAAAACGCCCAGGGACTGGTGCTGGTGGATATGCACGCGGCCCACGAACGCATCATGTATGAGCGCCTGAAAATCGCCATGGCCAGCGAAGGCTTGAGTGGTCAGCCGCTGCTGGTGCCGGAATCGATTGCAGTCAGTCAGCGTGAAGCCGACTGTGCAGAAGAGCACGCCGAGTGGTTCCAGCGCCTGGGCTTTGAGCTGCAGCGCCTTGGCCCGGAAACCCTGGCTATCCGCCAGATCCCGGCCCTGCTCAAGCAGGCTGAGGCTCAGCGCCTGGTCCATGACGTACTGGCCGACCTGATGGAATACGGCACCAGTGACCGGATTCAGGCGCATCTCAATGAGCTGCTTGGCACCATGGCCTGCCACGGTGCGATCCGGGCCAATCGCCGTTTGGCGATCCCGGAAATGAACGGCCTGTTGCGTGACATGGAAAACACCGAGCGCAGTGGTCAGTGCAATCATGGTCGTCCCACCTGGACCCAAATGGGCCTGGACGACTTGGACAAACTCTTTTTGCGCGGTCGCTGATGACAGGTTCCAACGTTTTACCCCCGGCCATTTTTCTGATGGGGCCGACGGCTGCCGGCAAGACCGATCTGGCCATCGAGCTGACCAAGGTGCTGCCGTGCGAGCTGATCAGTGTCGATTCGGCACTGGTCTATCGCGGTATGGATATCGGTACGGCCAAGCCGGAGAAAGAAATTCTGGCTGCCCACCCTCATCAGTTGATCGATATTCTCGACCCGGCTGAGAGCTATTCGGCAGCTGATTTTCGCCGCGACGCACTCAAGGCAATGGCCGAAATCACCGCGCGCGGCAATATTCCGCTGCTGGTGGGCGGCACCATGCTGTATTACAAAGCACTGATCGACGGCCTGGCAGACATGCCCCCGGCCGATCCCGAGGTGCGTGCGCAGCTCGAAGAAGAGGCTCAACGCCTTGGCTGGCAAGCCTTGCACGACCAGCTGGCGGCCATCGACCCGGAGTCTGCAGCGCGGATTCACCCCAATGATCCTCAGCGTCTGACGCGGGCGTTGGAGGTTTATCGGGTCAGCGGCATGAGTGTGACGGCCCACCGGCAAAAACAATCTGAGCAAACGACTAAAGCAGCGGCTTCTGGGCACAGCCAATTGCCCTATACTGTCGCGAATCTGGCCATCGCTCCGGCGAACCGTCAGGTGCTGCATGAGCGAATTGCACTAAGATTCGGGCAGATGCTGGAACAGGGGTTCATTGACGAGGTCATAAGCCTGCGCCGTAGAAGTGACCTGCATGCCGGGTTGCCGTCTATACGTGCTGTAGGTTACCGCCAAGTCTGGGATTACCTGGACGGCAAGCTGACAGCGGCGCAGATGCAGGAGCGCGGCATCATTGCCACGCGCCAGCTGGCCAAGCGTCAGTTCACCTGGTTGCGCAGTTGGGACGACTTGCATTGGCTGGACAGTCTGGACTGCGACAATCTGCCACGAGCCTTGAAATACCTGGAATCGGTCTCCATATTGAGCTGAGTCTTGGCAAATGCCGTCTATCCTATGGATGTGGCGACAGCGGTCATCTAATTTTTGTTTCTATTTTTTATCCTTACAGGAGTGCGGCATATGTCAAAAGGGCATTCGCTACAAGACCCTTACTTGAATACTTTGCGTAAAGAGAAGGTTGGCGTTTCCATCTACCTGGTCAACGGGATCAAGCTGCAGGGGACCATCGAGTCTTTCGACCAGTTCGTGATTCTGCTGAAAAACACCGTCAGCCAAATGGTTTACAAACACGCAATTTCGACAGTCGTACCAGTACGTCCAATTCGTCTGCCTAGCGCAACTGAATCGGATCTGGCAGACGCTGAACCAGGTAACGCCTAAATAGGAGCATCCTTTGTTCTTTGAGCGCCACGGTGGTGGTGAGCGAGCAATCCTCGTTCACTTGGAAGGACAGGACCCTGAGGCGCGCGAAGATCCGCAGGAGTTCCAGGAGTTAGCTGTGTCGGCTGGCGCCGATACCGTCGCGTTTTTTAACGTGCCGCGTCATCGGCCATCGGCCAAATACCTGATTGGCAGTGGCAAGGTCGAGGAGTTGCGCGACCTGGTCAAGGCCGAGAAGGTAGACATCGTGATTTTCAATCACGTGCTCACGCCCAGTCAGGAACGTAACCTCGAACGAGTTTTCGAGTGTCGCGTGCTTGATCGTACCGGGCTGATTCTCGATATCTTCGCTCAACGCGCCCGTACCCATGAAGGTAAGCTGCAGGTCGAACTGGCCCAGCTTGACCACATGAGCACGCGTCTTGTGCGTGGCTGGACTCACCTTGAGCGTCAGGGTGGCGGCATTGGCATGCGCGGGCCGGGTGAAACCCAGCTCGAAACCGACCGCCGTCTGTTGCGTGTACGCATCAGCCAGATCAAAGCCCGCCTGAAAAAAGTCCGCAGTCAACGGGAGCAATCCCGTCGAGGCCGCCAGCGCGCCGATATTCCTACGGTGTCGCTGGTGGGCTATACCAACGCCGGAAAATCCACGCTGTTCAACAAGGTCACCGGCTCTGACGTATTCGCCGCTGACCAGTTGTTCGCCACGCTCGATCCGACCTTGCGCCGCCTTGATCTGGGCGATCTGGGGCCGATCGTACTGGCCGATACCGTGGGCTTCATTCGCCATCTTCCGCACAAGCTAGTTGAAGCTTTCCGGTCTACGCTCGAAGAGTCGAGCAATTCCGATTTGCTGCTGCATGTGATTGATGCGCACGAACCTGAGCGCATGGCTCAGATCGAGCAGGTGATGGTGGTGCTGGGCGAAATTGGTGCGCAGGACTTGCCGATTCTCGAGGTCTACAACAAAATCGATTTGCTTGAAGGTGTCGAGCCGCAGATCCAGCGTGATGCCGATGGCAAGCCGCAGCGGGTCTGGTTGTCGGCCCGTGATGGTCAAGGGTTGGAGTTGCTTGAACAGGCCATCGCCGAGTTGCTGGGCAATGATTTGTTTGTTGGCACCTTGCGCTTGCCGCAACGTTTTGCTCGACTGCGTGCACAGTTCTTCGAACTGGGGGTTGTGCAAAAGGAAGAGCATGACGATGAGGGCTCCAGTCTGTTGGACGTACGCCTGCCGCGAGCCGAGTTGAATCGCTTGGTCAGCCGCGAAGGGATGCAGCCGCTGGAATTCATCGAAGAACACACTTTGCAATAAAAGCCTCGCAAAGCGGCTGTGCCGCTGTGATAGGCATTCTGTAGCATTGGTCGGCGCGCCGTGGGCGCGTCTTTGCTTTATCAGATGGAGAGCGCTATGGCTTGGAATGAGCCGGGTGGCAACTCGAATAATCAAGATCCTTGGGGTGGCAAACGCCCTAATAATGGCGACCGCAAGGGACCACCAGATCTCGACGAGGCCTTCCGAAAGCTGCAGGAAAGCCTGAATGGGTTGTTCGGTGGTGGGAAAAAACGTACTGGCGGTAGCGGCAGTGATGGTGGTTCGAATGGCAAGGGCGCCGGTTACGGCCTGCTCGGCATCGGCCTTGTCGTACTGGCGGCTGCCTGGCTGTACAGCGCTGTTTATGTAGTCGATGAGCAGGAGCAAGCCGTCGTGCTGCGCCTGGGCAAGTACTACGACACCGTTGGGCCGGGTCTGAACATCTACTTCCCGCCGTTCGATAAAAAGTACATGGAGAACGTGACGCGTGAGCGTGCGTACACCAAGCAGGGTCAAATGCTGACTGAAGACGAGAACATCGTCGAAGTACCGCTGACCGTGCAGTACAAAATCAGCAACCTGCGTGATTTCGTGTTGAACGTTGATCAACCGGAAGTCAGCTTGCAACAGGCTACCGAAAGCGCCTTGCGTCACGTCGTGGGTTCCACGGCGATGGATCAGGTGTTGACCGAAGGTCGTGAGCAGATGGCTGTAGACATCAAGGAACGCTTGCAGCGCTTCCTGGATACCTACAAGACCGGTATCACCGTCACTCAGGTCAACGTACAAAACGCAGCGGCACCGCGTGAAGTACAGGAAGCCTTTGATGACGTGATCCGTGCCCGTGAAGACGAGCAGCGTGCCCGCAACCAGGCAGAAAGCTACGCCAATGGCGTGGTGCCGGAAGCGCGCGGTCAGGCCCAACGCATCATCGAAAACGCCAACGGCTATCGTGATGAAGTGATTTCTCGTGCCAAGGGTGAAGCCGACCGCTTTACCAAACTGGTTGCCGAGTATCGCAAGGCTCCGGATGTAACGCGTGATCGTCTGTACCTGGACACCATGCAGGATGTCTTCAGCAACACCAGCAAAGTACTCGTGACCGGCAACAAAAACGGCCAGAGCAACTTGCTGTACTTGCCATTGGACAAAATGATCGAAGGCCGTAATGGCAGCAACCCGGCAACGGGTTCGGCAGCTGCGGCGGGCAATAACGACTCGGCATCCCATGCCAAGTCGGAAATGCCGACACCACCGCGTACCAGGGAGAGTCGCTGATGAGCAATAAATCGCTGATCGCCCTTATTGTTGCCGTTGTCGTGGCGATTGTTGCCTGGAACAGCTTCTACATCGTTTCACAAACCGAACGTGCCGTTATGTTGCGCTTTGGCCGTGTGGTGCAGGACGATGTTCCGCCGGGTCTGCATGTGAAGATTCCTTACGTCAACCAGGTGCGCAAGTTTGATGGCCGCTTGATGACGCTGGACGCACCGACTCAGCGTTTTCTGACGCTGGAAAAGAAAGCAGTAATGGTTGATGCATTCGCCAAGTGGCGTGTGAAAGATGCGGGTCGCTTCTACGCTGCGACTTCGGGTCTTAAGCAGGTTGCTGACGAGCGCTTGTCGCGTCGTCTCGAATCGGGTCTGCGTGACCAGTTCGGTAAGCGCACGTTGCACGAAGTTGTGTCCGGTGAGCGCGATGCGCTGATGGCAGAACTGACTGCATCGCTGAACAAAATGGCTGAAAAAGAGCTGGGTATCGAAGTTCTCGATGTTCGGGTCAAGGCTATCGACCTACCGAAGGAAGTTAACCGCAGCGTGTTCGAGCGTATGAGCAGTGAGCGTGAGCGTGAAGCTCGTGAGCACCGCGCCAAGGGTAACGAGCTGGCAGAAGGCATTCGTGCTGACGCCGATCGTCAGGCCCGCGTACTCTTGGCTGAGGCTTATCGCCAGTCCGAAGAGTCACGCGGTGATGGTGATGCCCAGGCTGCTGCGATCTACTCCAAGGCGTATGGTCAGGATCAAGAGTTCTACAAGTTCTATCGCAGCCTGCGCGCTTACCGCGAAAGCTTTGCGAACAAGAGCGACGTACTGGTTCTGGACCCAAGCAGCGATTTCTTCCGCTACCTGGAAAAATCCAAGCCTGCACAGTAGTAAAAACGCTTGAAACCTGTGGGAGCGGGCTTGCTCGCGATGTAAACAACTCGGTATGTCTGCTAAATCGAGTTGATGCCATCGCAAGCAAGCCCGCTCCCACACTGTTTTCAGAAGGGTTGGCATGTTCATCACAGACCCTGCTTTCACTCCGCCGGGCGGTCAAATGGCCTCGCGGGGTGATCCTTTTAGAAAACGGGTGTATGATGCGGCAGCCGGGAAATTCCCGGCTTTTTTGCGTCTGCATGTTTGATTGACCGAATGGCTGTTACAGCATCGGTAGATTTTTCGAGGAATGTGCTGTGTAAGCCTGTCGCTTGGGCTTTTTTGCTGTGCGCGTTCAAGACGCAGCCACGTTCTGCTTTACTCAAGGCTCGCCTGCTGGCTGGCCGCCCGGATCATAGGGGAATGGCGTAATGGCAACGGTAGACCGCTGGCTCTTGCCAGATGGCATCGAAGAAGTACTTCCACCTGAGGCAGCCCGCATCGAAGTGGCGCGCCGTCAGGTGTTGGATCTGTTCCAGAGCTGGGGCTATGAGTTCGTCGTCACTCCGCATATCGAATACCTGGAGTCCCTGCTGACGGGGGCTGGCCAGGATCTCGACTTGCGTACCTTCAAGGTTATTGACCCGCAAACGGGTCGCCAGATGGGTTTTCGTGCCGACATCACGCCGCAAGTGGCGCGCATCGATGCGCATACCCTGCGTCGCGAAGGCCCAAGCCGTTTGTGCTACGCCGGTAGCGTGCTCCATGCGCAGCCGCGTGCGTTGTCATCCTCGCGCAGCCCGATCCAGTTGGGTGCCGAGTTGTATGGCGATGCGAGCCCTAGCAGCGACGTTGAAGTCATCAGCCTGATGCTGGCGATGCTGCAACTGGCCGATGTGCCGGATGTGCACATGGACCTGGGGCATGTTGGTATTTACCGTGGTCTGGCCCGTGCGGCCAACCTGTCGGTTGAAGTGGAACAACAATTGTTCGACGCCCTGCAACGCAAGGCGATCGACGAAGTAACGGCCTTGACCGAAGGTTTGCCGGCTGATTTGGCAGGCATGCTTCAGGCATTGGTTAGTTTGTGTGGCGGCCGCGACGTGCTGGTTGCTGCGCGTGAGCGTCTGGCAAAGGCTCCGGCCCCCGTGCTGGCTGCTCTGGATGACCTGGTGGCGATTGCCGAGGGGTTGTCCGTGCGTTTCCCGCAGTTGCCGCTGTATTTTGACCTGGGTGAGTTACGTGGTTATCACTACCACACAGGTGTGGTGTTTGCGGTCTTTGTACCGGGCGTTGGGGACTCCATCGCCCAGGGCGGTCGTTATGACGATATCGGTGCTGTTTTCGGACGTGCCCGTCCGGCTACCGGTTTCTCGACCGATCTGAAAACCCTGGTGACCCTGGGGCGTGCTGAAGTCGAGCTACCGTCTGGCGGTATCTGGATGCCTGACAGCACAGACGCGGCACTCTGGCAGCAGGTTTGCCAGCTTCGCAGTGAAGGTCAGCGTGTGGTTCAGGCGTTGCCTGGGCAACAGCAGGCTGGGGCCCATGAGGCAGACTGCGACCGCCAATTGATTCAGCAGAACGGCCTGTGGCAAGTAGTGCCGCTGGTTTCTTGAGTTTTCCTGCCGGCGGCTGCCGGCACCAAGTTTGCGCGAATGAGGACAAGTGTTATGGGTAAGAATGTCGTAGTCCTGGGCACCCAATGGGGTGATGAGGGCAAAGGCAAGATCGTTGATCTGCTGACCGAACATGCTGCCGCTGTAGTGCGTTACCAAGGTGGCCACAACGCTGGCCACACGCTGGTGATCGACGGCGAAAAAACCGTATTGCACCTGATTCCGTCGGGCGTGTTGCGCGAAGGCGTGCAATGCCTGATCGGCAACGGTGTCGTGGTTGCTCCCGATGCCCTGCTGCGTGAAATCATCAAGCTGGAAGAGAAAGGCGTACCGGTGCGCGAGCGCCTGCGTATCAGCCCGTCCTGCCCGCTGATCCTGTCCTTCCACGTTGCGCTGGACCAGGCGCGTGAAAAGGCCCGTGGCGAGCTGAAGATCGGTACTACCGGTCGCGGCATTGGCCCGGCTTACGAAGACAAGGTTGCTCGTCGTGGCCTGCGTGTTGGCGATCTGCTGAACATGCCGCGCTTTGAAGCCAAGCTGCGTGAACTGGTGGACTACCACAACTTCATGCTGGTGGGTTTCTACAAAGAGCCAGCCATCGATTTCGACAAGACCCTGGCCGAGTGCAAGGAATACGCCGAACTGCTCAAGCCGCTGATGCTGGACGTGACTGCCGAGCTGCATGACCTGCGTCGTGCTGGCAAAGACATCATGTTCGAAGGCGCCCAGGGTTCGCTGCTGGACATCGACCACGGTACCTATCCGTACGTGACCAGCTCCAACACCACTGCTGGCGGCGTTGCCACCGGTTCGGGCGTTGGCCCGATGTTCCTGGACTACATCCTGGGCATCACCAAGGCTTATACCACTCGCGTAGGTTCGGGTCCGTTCCCGACTGAGCTGTTCGACGACGTCGGCGCTCACCTGGCCAAGCAAGGTCACGAGTTCGGCGCTACCACCGGCCGTGCTCGTCGTTGTGGCTGGTTCGACGCCGTCATCCTGCGTCGCGCTATCGATGTGAACAGCATTTCGGGCATCTGCCTGACCAAGCTGGACGTACTCGACGGTCTGGAAACCATCAACATCTGCGTAGGCTACACAGACGCAAATGGTGTTGAAATTGCTCCGACCGATGCTGACAGCTACGTAGGCCTTCAGCCTGTGTACGAAGAAGTGCCGGGCTGGACTGAATCGACCGTGGGTGCCAAAACCCTGGAAGAGCTGCCAGAGAACGCACGTGCTTACATCAAGCGCGTTGAGGCACTGATCGGCGCGCCGATCGACATTATCTCGACTGGCCCGGACCGCAACGAAACCATCGTTTTGCGTCACCCGTTCGCTTAAGTCGCTGTCGATGTTAAACAAAAGGCCCTTCGGGGCCTTTTGTTGTTTCTGCCTGTTGTGCGGCACGACCCTTGCTGTGATAACCGTCAATAAGCGTGCTATCAAAATAATGGCACCTAAGTGGAGGGTTTTCTGTGTCTGCCGTTCTCTCACTGTTACAAAGCCGTCTGCTTCGGCCTGTATTCGTTACCCTGGGTATCGCTCTTTTGGTGCAAGTGCTGGTGGCTGTCGCACTGACGCGCAGCACGGTGACGGCCCTGGAGTCCGATCTGGACGCCCGTCTGGGGGCTGACAGTCAAAAGCTGACGGCCGAACTGGAGCAGGCTGGCCGTGAAGTCAAAAGCAGCCTTGAAGCGCTGTCTGCCAGTACCCGCCAGCGTCTCACCGCGGGCCTGGAACCGCGCTTGAAAGACGAGCAAATGCAACTCAAGCAAGCGCTGGAGAAGAACCTGCAGGATTCGGCCAACGACATGGCGCAATTGCTGGCCGCCGTGGCGCCCCGTGCCATCTGGGACAATGACGTGCCCACGCTGTCCGATTTCGCCCGTCGCGCTCAGCGCAATCCCAATGTGTTGTTCGTGGTGTATGACGACGCTACAGGTCAACATCTGACTCGATACCTCAATCGCGATATCCCGATCAACCAGACCCTCCTGGCCAAGGGCAAGGGGGAGCGGGCGCTGGATAAAGTTCTCGATGCGGCCCGTCACGATCCGTCGGTGTACTACCTCGAAGCGTCCATCAACCCGAATGGGGTCGAAATCGGCAAAGTACTGATGGGGGTTTCCACTGCCTCGGTTGAACAGGATCTGGCCGCACTCGATAAACGTTTTGCGACCCTGATCGTCAACAGCGAGCAGTTGGTCGGTGAGAGCCTGCAAGGCGCTGCCAGCGACAGTTCGGCGGCACTGGGGGCGCGGCTGGAGTCGGCGCAGGCTGCTGCGGCACAGATGCAGGCCAACACTGCGCAAACCGTGCGCGAGGCGGCTGACACTTTGCGCTGGCGCATTGGCCTGGGGCTGGCGGTTGTGGGCCTTGGGGTGTTGCTGTTGCTGGCCGTGGTGCTGGGGCGGCGTGTGGTCAACAAGTTGCTGTTGCTGATTGCGGCCCTGGATGATCTGGCCGCGGGCGAAGGTGATTTGACCAAGCGTGTGGGCCTGAACAGCAAGGATGAAATCGGCGACATGGCGGCGGCGGTCAATCGCTTTGTCGACAAGCTGCAGCCCATCGTGCGTGAAGCGGGGGATGTGGCGCAGCGCACCGGCATCGAGATCGGCGTGATGACCCTGCGCAACGCGGGCGCGGATGCTGCCGCGAAACTACAGCGTGATGAAGTCGCGCAAAGCCTGCACGCGCTGTCGACCATGGCGGATGCGGCGCAGTCCGAAAGCCAGGCAATGCAGGCTGCGCTCAAGCAGGTGGTCGATATCCGTCAGGCCACGGATGAAAACACTCGCACCTCGGCCAAGGTGGGCGGCCTGATCGAGGCGCTGGCAGGGCAGGTAGGCGAGGGCGCCAAGGTCATTGAGCGCCTGGCACAACAAAGCGAGCAGATCGAAGTCGTCCTGACGGTGATTCACGGCATTGCCGAGCAAACCAACTTGTTGGCACTTAACGCGGCCATCGAGGCGGCGCGGGCGGGTGAGACGGGGCGCGGTTTTGCGGTGGTGGCAGATGAGGTGCGGGCGCTGGCCAGCAAAACCCAAAGCTCCACAGGGGATATACAGGCTCATATCGTGGCATTGCAGCAGGGCGCGAAAGAGGCTGTTGCGGCGATTGGTCTGGCAGGGCGTCAGGCCAATGAGGGGTTGGCTGTGCTGCGTGGCAGCGTTCAGTTGCAGCAAACCGTACAGACCTCGGTCGAACAGGTGCACACGGCCATTGGCGAGGCCACCAAGGCGGCAGAGCATCAGGCACAAGGTGCGTATGCGGTGCGCGGGCGGGTTGAGGTGATCCATGCCCAGGCGGAGCGTGCGGCCGAGGCCGTGACCCAGACCACGGCCAGCGGCAAGGTGCTGGACGGGTTGGCGGCGCAGCTCAAGGCGAGCCTGGGGCAGTTCAGGGCGTAAAGAAGCGGGTCTGCCCCTGTGGGAGCGGGCTTGCTCGCGATGCAGGCAACGCGATGTATCTGCATGCCCCGTCGATGCCATCGCGGGCAAGCCCGCTCCCGCACGGGGTATGCTGGATCCGCTGTCAGCGGCTCAAATACATTCTCGTAGTGAGCAAGTACACCGGTAGCCCCGACACTAGAATCAACAACGCCGCATAAGGCGCCGCCGCTGCAAATTCTATATTCGAGGTATGGGACCAAACCTGCGTCGCCAAGGTGTTAAGCCCGGTGGGGCTCAGCAGCAAGGTGGCGGTCAGTTCCTTCATGGCATCCAGAAACACCAGGGCAAACGCTGCCCCCAGGGCCGGGAAGATGATCGGCAGCGTTACCCGGCAAAATGCCGAAAACGATGTGGCACCCAACGTGCGGGCCGCTTCTTCCAGTTGCGGTGCTGCCTTGTTCAGGGCTGTGCGGATCGGTGCCTGCGCCAACGGCAAAAACAGCAGGGCATAGGCAATCAGCAGCAACGCTGAAGTCTGGTACAGCGCCGGCACGAAGTGCAGGGCGAAGTACACCAGCGCCAGAGCAATGACCAGCCCCGGCAGGGCGTGCAGCAGGTACGGCAAACGTTCCGCCCAGATCGCCAGCGGGCCTTTGTAGCGCACCACCAGTAATCCAACCGGCACGGCCAGGACCAGGCACAGCGCTGCGCCGCCCAAAGCCAGTGACAGCGACGAGAGCAATGCCTCGCCAATCTCGGCCATCGGAAAAGCGGCCGAGCTGCCCTTGACCAGCCAGTACACCAGCATGCCCAGCGGGATGCCGCTGCCAACCACTGCCAGCGCCAGGCAATACAGTTGCCCCGGCACCGACCACTTGCCCAGGCGTACTTGTTCGGCGTGGCGGGCGGCGCCCTGGCCGATGCGAATATGGCGGCCCTTACCGCGTACTTTCAACTCCAGCCATAGCAGGCTCAGGCACATCACCAGCAGCACCGCAGACAGCATCGCCGCGTTGGCGTTGCTGAACTCCAGCTCGAACTGCTGATAAATCGCCGTCGTGAAAGTTTGCAGCCCAATGATCGACAGTGCGCCGAACTCCACCAGCATATGCAGGGCAATCAACAATGAACCGGCCAGCAGCGAGGGCCAGAGCAGTGGCAGGGTGATGTTGAAAAACACCCCCCAGCGGTTCTGCCCCAAGGTACGGGCCGACTCTTCCAGGGCCGGGTCAAGGTTGCGCAGGGTGGCCGCGACCGGCAGGAAAATCAGCGGGTACTTGGACAGGCTCATCACCAGGATCGCTCCGCCCAGGCCTTCAAAGCTGGCGCTCAGGGAGACCCAGGTAAAGCTGCTGACGAACGCCGGCACCGCAAACGGCAGGCACAGGATCACACCCCACAAGCGCCGTCCCGGCAGGTTGCTGCGTTCAAGCAGCCAGGCCAGGGACAGGCCGATCAGCGCGCACGTCACGGTGACGCCGACCATCAACATCAGGGTGTTGCGCATCAGGCCAAAAACGTATGGTCGCCACAACAGGTGCAGTGCTTCAGACCATCCGGCTTGCCAGGCCTTGGTGCCGACATACAGCAGCGGCAACAGGCTCAGGCCCACCAGTAGCAGGACGGGCAACAACAGCCAGATCGAAGGCTTTTTGCGGGTGGGCGTAAAGCGTGCAGGTTGGGCGCCAGACAGCATCAGAGCAGGCCTACATCACGTTCGAGGTCCAGCGCTTCTTCCGCGTTGCCCAGGTCGGCCGGGGTCACTTTTGGCGGTTGCAGCTCTTCAAATGGCTTAAGGCCGCGCTCGGACACCATGCCTTTGCGCATCGGGTATTCAGCGGTGGTGTTGGTGATGACGCGCTGGCCTTCTTCACTGGCCATGTAAGCCAGCAATTGCTGGGCTTCCTTGGGGTGTTTGCTGGCCTTCAGCACGCCAGCGCTGGACACGGTCACCAAACCGCCCGCATCGCCATCGGTGAAGTAATAAAGCTTGGAGTCCAGTTGGCCCTTCTCGCGCTGCAAGGCAAACCAGTAGTAGTTGTTGACCAGAACCGCGGCCACTTCACCGTTTTCTACTGCTTTGAGCGCCACCATGTTGTTGGTGTAGGTCTTGCCGAAAGCGCGCAGGCCGGTCAGCCATTCTTCGGCGGCTTCGCGTCCGTGCAGTTTGATGATTGCAACGGCCTGTTCCTGGAAAGCGCCGCTGGTGGGGACAAAGCCGATCTTGCCTTGCCATTGCGGATCGGCGAAATCCAGTACCGACTTGGGCAACTGGTCTTCACTGATCTTCTTCGGGTTGAACGCGACGACGCGGGTACGCGCAGTGACGCCGATCCAGGTGCCGTTGGCAGCTACATATTCCTTGGGCAGTGCTTGCAGCGTGCTGTCATCGGCCTTGGCCAGAAAGCCTTGCTCACCCAGGTTGTTCAGCGGCGGCGACTCTTCTGCGTAGAACACGTCCGCAGGCGAGCGGTCGCCTTCTTCCATGATCTGGCTGGCCAGCTGGTTGCTGCTGCCCTTGCGCACGTTGACGTGGATACCGGTCTTGGCCTCGAAGGCCTTGGCGAGGTTGTCGCCGACTTCCTTGTGTTGGCCGTTGTACAGCGTCAGCGACACAGGTTCGCCAGCGTGGGCGGGAGAGGTCAGTGCAAGACCAAGAATGGAGAGAGTCAGACCGCGCAGTAGGGATGTCGCAAGCCGGGTATTTCGGAGCATCATTCGCTGGGTTCCTCGCTTGGGTACTACAAAACTTGTAACAATAATAAACGATATTGTTTCTCAAGTGCGCTTGACCCAGCGTCCAATTGTGCCAGCGCGACGAAATGAGATGTTGGCGACCCGTTCTGCTTTTGTGGGAGCGGGCTTGCTCGCGATGGGTTCGCTGCCAGTTTTACGGGTAGGTAGCGTCGTCTGCATCGCGAACAAACCTGCTCCCACAAAGCAGGTTGCTGTCTACAGCGTGTCCAGAAAGCTGCGCAAGGCTCGCAGTTCGTCCTTATCCATGTTCAGCGCCTTGAGCCGGTCGCTTGTGCGCGGAAACAGCGGGTCATCGACCTGTTGCGCGTTTGGGCGCGGGCGGGGCATGCCCATGTTGTAGAACGCCAGGGTGCCTTCCATGTTCACGAACAGACCGTTGTGCATCCACGGCCCGGTTTTCATCAGCAGTCGCAACGACGGGGTGCGGAATGCGCCCACGTCCTCAGGTTTGCGCGTCACCTCGTAGCGCCCCAGGTCTTCGTATTTACGCCCGTAGTAACTCAGGCCGACGTTATGAAACTGCTCGTCGCTCAGGGCCGGGCCAAAATGACAGTTCATGCAGCGCGCCTTGGTGCGAAACAGGTGCAGGCCGTAGAGCTGCTCCTCGCTCATGCGTTGCGGGCGCCCGCGTAGCAGTTGTTCGAAGGGGGTATTGCGTGTGGCGCTCACCAGTGTGCGCTGAAAGGTGGCCAGGGCCTGGGCGGTTTGCTGCGTGGTGATCGGCCCCGGTCCGAAAACCTGTGCAAACTGCTCGCGGTAGGCGGTGTCGGTATTGAGTCGTTGCAGCAGTTGCGGGATGTCGAATGCCATTTCCACCGGATCGACGATGGGGTGCATGGCCTGTTGTTCGAGGTTGCCGCCTCGCCCGTCCCAGAACAGCGCCGTGCTGTAGCCGCTCATTACCAGGCTGGGAGCATTGCGCCGACCGCTCTGGCGGTCATGACCGAACGACACGCGGCGGCCATCGGCAAAGGCCATATCGGCCTCATGGCACGACGCGCAGGCAATCTGTCCGGAGCGCGACAACGTGGGGTCGTTGAACAGTTTTTTGCCCAGTGCGGCCTTGGGTTCGCTGAAGGGGTTTTCAGGAGGTGCGGGAGCGTGTGCAGGCAAGGCGGCCATTTCCTGCCAGTCCACATCGGTATCCACCTGGGGTGCGGGCCATTGGGCGACGGGCTGACGGTACTGTTGGGCGATGCACGCCTTGTAGTTGGCGGCCTGTTCATCGCAGGCGCTTGCATTCAGGGTCAGGCCGCTCAGGGTCAGGCCGACGAAGAGGGCTGCAGGTTTCAAAACGTGTACCCCACTTCGAGCATGAATTGACGGCCGACTTCATAGGTAGCCAGGCCGCTGGTCTCGGTGGCGCCGACGATCTTCTTGTCCAGCAGGTTGGTCACGTCGAGGTTGACGAACACCGTCTGTTCCTTCGCGGTGGGCATCTCCTAGGCCAGGCGGGTGTCCCAGGTCAGCGCTCCGGAAAAGGGTGTCTGTGCCCAGACATAAGCGTCCTTTCCCTCGTGCTGGACTTTCTTGCCCGTGGCGGCGATGCGGCGATAGCCATCGCGATAACGCAAGAAATTGCTCCAGGTGAGATGCAGTGGCTCGATTTCAGTGAGGGTGGTCAGGCGCGCAGTCCACGGGCGGTTGTAGTTGGCCGCTGGCATGTCGGAGTACTTCATGAACTTGCCGTCGTACTGGATGGTCGGGTCTTCGACGTAGGTGGCGCCAATATTGGCGGTATAGCTGGACAGTCCGGTGTTGTGGATTTTGCTCCAGTCCATGGCGAACTGCCCTGAAGTGCGGGTGCTGCCCAGGGTAAAGGCTTGCAGCGGGGTGATGGTCAGGGTGTAGATGTCGGCGTCGCTTTTGCCGCCGTTGTAGTAGGTGTAGTAGTTGGCTGCCAGGGTGGCCGTGTCATCGGAGGGCTCACCGATCTGCGAGCCCCAGGCGCGGCTGACTTGCTCCCGGCCCATGCGTTTTACGTATTTGACGGCGAACTCGGTGTTCCATTGCACATGGCTCAGGCCCAGGGTCAGTTCGTCATCGTAAGGTACTTTGAGCTGGTTGAATTTGCTGTCGTTGGCCACTCGCTTGGTCAGTACCCAGTCGGAGGTCTGGCTGGCACGGGTGTATTCGGTGCCCATGGCGGCGACGCCGTCACGCAGGCGGTAGGTGTACAGATTGCGTCCGTAGTAGCGGTTGGCGCCGCCGGTGATGCGGGTCAAGCTGTCGCCGAAGACGTCCAGTTCAATCGCCAGGCGCGGTGCCACGGTGGTCTGGTTCATGTAGTCATCACCGTCGATCCGCACGCCGGGCCTTACGGTCAGGCGTTTGTAGCGCATCTCGTCTTGCAGGTACAACGCCCAGGTGCGGGTGTCGAGGCTGGTTTTGCCCTGGCTCAGGGTTTTCTTTTTAGCGTACTGGCCGTCCCAGCCATCGGTGAGGGTGGTGCCCATCGAGCAGTAGGGGTCATTGCCCACGCAAGCGCTTGTGGCGGCGACGGTGTAGCTGTTGTATGGCGTGTTGCGCTCATAACTGGCGGTGTTTTGCGACAGTTCAAGGCCGGTTTGCAAGGCGTGGTTAACACCCAGCCAACTGAAGCTGTTCCAGTCGGCCTTGAGCTTGTAAGCCAGGCTTCTCTGGGTTTCTTCAATATCACCAAAACCGCCCTCGGTAGCCGCCCCTGAGGTGCTCCAGTTTTTGGTCGTGGAGGTGCGCCAGAAAACCATGTAGTCGCTGTCGGAGTAGCGGGAGGTGTTCAGTTTGCTCCAGCTCAGGTTTTGTTCTACTCGGGCCAGCGCAGCATTCCACACCAGCCGTGCGCTGAGGCTATCGCCGCCAGCCTCCATTTCGCGAGCGGAGAAGATTGCGCTGGGGCCAAATGTCTTGGCGGTTTCCGGGGCGTGGGTCAGGCTCACGTCCAGCTTCCAGTCCTCGTTGACCTGCCAGACAGCCTTGAGAAAGTAATTGTCGATGCGTCGGGTCTGTACTTCAGCCGCATTGGCCGTATCGGTCTGGTTGGACACCGCAAACACGCGGGTGGGCATGGTCGAGTCCTTGCGCGAAAAACTGCCCAGCAAACCGAAGTTGTCGCTCAAGTGCCCTTCGAGAGTGGCGCGGGTGATGATTTTTTTAAAGTCGGGTTGGCTGTTGTTGCCAAAGCCGGCCT
Organism: Pseudomonas sp. ML2-2023-3; assembly: GCF_037055275.1. NCBI lineage: Bacteria > Pseudomonadati > Pseudomonadota > Gammaproteobacteria > Pseudomonadales > Pseudomonadaceae > Pseudomonas > Pseudomonas sp. ML2-2023-3. Next base: position 168,821 of record NZ_CP146343.1, on the reverse strand, counting down.
CGAAATTGTCGAGGTCCGGGTCATCTTCATTCAGGTGATAGCGGGTCCATTCGGAGCGTGACATTTGTACCGAGAGCTTGCCGTGAAAGTCGGCCTTGGGGTCGCGGGTATTGGCCTGGACCACGCCGCCGTTAAAGCCGCCAAATTCCACGGGTACGTTGCTGTCGTAGACCTTGATGTCCTGGAGCAGATCGGTATCCAGTGCCAGCCCCTGACTGCGGCCCGGCATTTCATCGAAGTCATCGTTGGTGCCACCGGGGTCCAGATCGTTGTTCATGCTCATGCCGTCAACGATAAACAGGTTTTGCCAGGGCCTTGCGCCGTTGATGCTGATATCGGCAGGGGCAATTTCCCCCGGGGTCTTACTGCTCAGTTGGTTGTTATCGAACTGTACGTTGGGGTTGGTGCGCAGCAGGCTGGTGATATCGCCATTGCCTGAAGGCAGGCTTTCGATCATATGCCGGTCAATGACCTGTTCGCCTTGGAACACCGAGTCTATGGCCGTGATTGGCGTGCTTTTGATCTGCAGCACATCGTTTTCAGCAGGCGGCAGGATGGAGGCGCTGTCGGCGGAGGTGACCTCCCATTGCAGGCCGCTGCCGCGTAGCAGGCGGGCCAGGGCTTTCTCGGGGCTCATGCTGCCATCGACGGATGAACCGCTCAGGCCGGTGAGCAATGCACTTTCCGCGCTGACCTGCCAGCCCGACTGCTGGGAAAACGCAATCAGGGCGCTGGCCAATGGCTGGGCCGGGATCTGGAAATGCAACGGCAACTGCTGTTGTTTTGTTTGCACGTTGGACACAGGACTGGCGCCAATGGCCAGCGCAGGCAACCCAAGCAGCAGGGCCATGGACAGCGATCGGCAGCGCAGGAGGCTGACGCATTGCAAACGCAAAGAGGGCATGAAGTGACCTACGAAATGAAACGCCATAGTCACTAATGCGAATCTTTATCAGTGACGTTCGTAGGTAAAGACTCTTGGTGCCGCAGGATTTCCAGAAATAAATGAAAATAGTTTTAAAAGACTGCCGGAGTGAGGTGCAGCTGTTCTGAGATGACTAAGGCTTGGTCGAGACGATCAGGGTATACGGCACGCTGTCTTGCAGGCGCCCACCCAATGGGGCGATTGCGGCCTGCAATGCGCTTTTTGGATTGCGCAAGTTCAGGGCGGCGGTGATGCGGCGTTGGCCCAGTGCCTTGTCGGTCAGCACAATCAGGCCGGGCTGATAGCGGCGCAACTGCATGATCACGTCATCGATCGATTGATCAACAGCCACCAGCTGCCAGCGCCGCCACGGGGCGATTTGCTCCGGGGGCAATTGCGCGATGCGGGTGTGCTGATCGCTTGCAGTGAAGTGCAGTTGATCGCCCTGGCCCAGCAGGTGTGTGGACGAGGTCGAGGATTGCGGTGTTTGCACGACAACCGTCCCGCTCTCGACGCTGACATCGACGCCGTTGTCGCCCAGATTGACCGCAAACGCAGTGCCGGTCACGCGAACCCGCACGTCGCCGGCGTTTACGTAGAAGGCGCGGTTGGCATCGTGTGTCACCGAGAAAAAAGCCTGTCCGCGCACCAGCGTGATCTCTCGCTGCTCAGGGTTGAACTGCACGTCAGCGAGTGTATTGCTGTCCAGAAGCATCTGGCTGCCATCACTCAGCGCGATGGTGCGGTGTTCAGCGATTGGGCTGCGGTAGTCGGCTTGTATCGCTTGCCAGTCGGGGCCCCACATCAGCAGGGCGCTCGCGGCCACGGCAGCGCCGACCAGTGCGCGCTTGCGTCGGCTCAGGGGTGTGGGAGGGCGTAGAGTCACCGGCGCGGGCACTGCGGCAATCGGCGAACTCAAGGCTTCACCGCTCAAACGCCACACTTTCAGGGCCTTGCGATACGCCGCGTCATGTTCGGGAGCGCTGGCTCGCCAATGACTCAAGCGTTCGGCCAGTTCGTGGTCGTGGGGGTTCTCCTGGATCAGCAGCAGCCAGTCCAGTGCGGTTTCCCAGATCGGGTTCGGATTGTCAGTCATCACTCAGTTGTTCCGCGCAGTAGGTCAGGGCGTCGCGGACCAATTGGTGGGCCAGGCTCACGGAGATTCCAAGTTGTGTGCCGATTTGTTGAAACGTCAGGCCGTTCAGTCGATGCAGTACAAAGGCCTGTCGCGTACGCTCTGGCAGGCGCGACAGAGCATGTTGCAATTTGCGCAGTTCGTCCAGATGCAGGGCTTGCTGCTCGGGCGACGGGGTGCTGGAAATATGCTCGTCCAGTGATTCACTGCGTGTGGTGTGGCGGTTTTCCAGGGTTGCCCGGCGATTGAGGTCGAAGGCCAGGTTGCGCACGATGCGATAAAGGTAGCCGACCGGCTGCGTCAGCGGGATCAGGTTGTCCGCGCCTTGGCTGAAACGAAGCCAGGCTTCTTGAACCACGTCTTCTGCCTTGGCCCGACAGCCCACGATAGGTGCGGCGTAATCGACCAGGGCAAGGCGATGCGTGAGGTAGAGCTGTAGCCTGTCGTTGTTGTCGGGCACGAGAATCCGGGTGGGCGCGCTAGCGATCTGAAGGTGGCCGGATATTAATGCGGATGAGATGGATTATCAAATGCGACTTTGGAATCGCTGATAAAGAAACCTTGGGGGGAGGGTAAGCAATTTCGGAAACTAAAAAGCCCGCTTTCGCGGGCTTTTAGAGTGGTTATACAGCGTTAATCTGTAAACCTGAATTGGTGCCCAGAAGAAGACTCGAACTTCCACGACCTTGCGGTCACCAGCACCTGAAGCTGGCGTGTCTACCAATTTCACCATCTGGGCAGTATCAGCAACGTTGCCGCTGTTGATGTGGCGCACTATACGGAGAGCTTTTGAATCTGTAAACCCCTGTTTTAATTTTATTAAATCAGGGGCTTATGAATATCTGAAATGCAAAAACCCGCTTTCGCGGGTTTTTGTGTGAGGGCCAGAGTTGTACTACTCTGACTCTCTGAATTGGTGCCCAGAAGAAGACTCGAACTTCCACGACCTTGCGATCACCAGCACCTGAAGCTGGCGTGTCTACCAATTTCACCATCTGGGCAACATCTTCAACGTTGCCGTTGTCGATGGCGCGCACTATACGGATGACCCTTTGACCTGTAAAGCGTTGTGATTAAAAATATTGAAAATTTTTCGCGAACGGTTGGCTGGTAGCGTCAAAGCGCGTCATTAAGGACTATTAAGGCCCAGTGTGGCCCTGAAATTTCCCGTTTCAATACGCGTATGCCAAACTAACCCGCATATAGACAAGGTGAAAACTATCTAATGGCCGATTGGCAGACCCTCGATCCCGAGGCCGCACGTGAAGCGGAAAAATACGAAAACCCTATCCCTAGCCGCGAACTGATCCTTCAGCATCTGGCCGAGCGTGGCTCGCCTGCTGCTCGCGAACAGTTGGTGGAAGAGTTCGGTCTGACTACAGAAGACCAAATCGAGGCCTTGCGCCGTCGCCTGCGAGCGATGGAACGTGATGCCCAACTGATTTACACGCGCCGTGGCACTTATGCGCCGGTGGACAAGCTCGACCTGATTCTCGGCCGCATCAGTGGTCACCGCGATGGCTTCGGCTTCCTGATCCCGGATGATGGCAGTGACGATCTGTTCATGAGCCCGTCGCAAATGCGTCTGGTGTTCGATGGCGACCGTGCCCTGGCCCGTGTTTCGGGGCTGGACCGCCGTGGTCGTCGTGAAGGCGTGATCGTGGAAGTGGTCTCGCGTGCTCACGAAACCATCGTGGGTCGCTACTTCGAAGAAGGCGGCATTGGCTTCGTAGTGGCCGATAACCCGAAGATCCAGCAGGAAGTGCTGGTTACGCCGGGTCGCAACGCTGGCGCAAAAATTGGCCAGTTCGTCGAAGTGAAGATCACTCACTGGCCGACGCCGCGCTTCCAGCCGCAAGGTGATGTGCTTGAGGTCGTAGGAAACTACATGGCCCCAGGCATGGAAATCGATATTGCCCTGCGCACGTACGACATTCCCCACGTCTGGCCGGAAGCTGTCCTTAAGGAAGCGGCCCGGTTGAAGCCGGAAGTCGAAGAAAAAGACAAAGAGAAGCGCATCGATCTGCGTCATCTGCCATTCGTCACCATTGACGGCGAAGATGCCCGCGACTTCGATGATGCGGTTTTCTGTGAAGCCAAGCCTGGCAAGCTGCGCCTGTTCTCCGGTGGCTGGAAGTTATACGTGGCGATTGCCGACGTTTCCAGCTATGTGAAAATCGGCTCCGCTCTGGATGCCGAAGCGCAGGTTCGCGGTAACTCGGTGTACTTCCCTGAGCGCGTGATCCCGATGCTGCCTGAGCAGCTGTCCAATGGTCTGTGCTCCCTGAACCCGAAAGTCGACCGTTTGGCCATGGTTTGCGAGATGACCATCTCCAAAACCGGCGAAATGACTGATTATCAGTTCTATGAAGCGGTGATTCACTCCCAGGCACGTCTGACCTACAACAAGGTCAGCACCATCCTGGAACAGCCGAAAACCACTGAGGCCAAGCAACTGCGCAGCGAATACGCTGATGTCGTGCCGCACCTCAAGCAGCTTTACTCGCTGTACAAAGTGCTGCTGGCCGCTCGTCATACCCGTGGCGCGATTGATTTTGAAACGCAGGAAACCCGGATCATCTTCGGTACCGAGCGCAAAATCGCTGAAATTCGCCCAACCACCCGTAACGACGCGCACAAGCTGATTGAAGAATGCATGCTGGCAGCCAACGTGGCCACCGCTGAGTTCCTCAAGAAGCACGAAATTCCTGCGTTGTATCGCGTTCACGATGGTCCGCCACCGGAGCGTCTGGAAAAACTGCGCGCCTTCCTGGGTGAGCTGGGCCTGAGCCTGCACAAAGGCAAGGATGGTCCGTCGCCGAAGGACTACCAGGCGCTGCTTGAAACCATCAAGGATCGCCCGGATTTCCACCTGATCCAGACCGTGATGCTGCGCTCGTTGAGTCAGGCGGTGTACAGCGCTGATAACCAGGGCCACTTCGGCCTGAACTATGAAGCCTATACCCACTTCACTTCGCCGATTCGTCGCTATCCGGATCTGTTGACGCACCGTGCAATTCGCAGCGTGATCCATTCCAAAATGGACACCCCGCACGTTCGCCGTGCTGGCGCGATGACCATTCCGAAAGCGCGTATCTATCCGTACGACGAAGCGATTCTGGAGCAGCTCGGCGAGCAGTGCTCGATGAGCGAGCGCCGTGCTGACGAAGCTACGCGTGACGTGACCAACTGGCTCAAATGCGAGTTCATGAAGGATCGCGTCGGCGAGTCGTTCCCTGGTGTGGTGACGGCGGTGACCGGTTTTGGTCTGTTTGTGGAACTGACCGATATCTATGTCGAAGGTCTGGTTCACGTAACCGCCTTGCCGGGTGACTACTATCACTTCGACCCTGTGCATCACCGCCTGGCGGGCGAACGCACCGGTCGTAGCTTCCGCTTGGGCGACACCGTTGAAGTGCGGGTGATGCGCGTCGATCTCGACGAACGCAAGATCGACTTCGAAATGGCGGAAAAAACCCTCAGTGCACCGATTGGTCGTAAAAATCGCACCACTGATGCGCCCAAGGCCAAAAATGCCGGCAAGTCGGGCACCAAGGCCACTGAAAAGCCAGTCGAGCCAGCACCTGCTGCACGACGCAGCGCGCCAGCCAAGGCCGTGAAAAAGACGACTGACGACGCCTATCGCCCTGGTGATGCCGCCGCAAAAAACGCCGAGCTGCGCAAGAGTCGCGAATTGAAACAGGCGCTGTTGGCCGAAGCTAAAAGCGGCGGTCGGACATCGGAGCCGGGAAAGTCGGGTAGGGCAGCACCTGCTAAAGATGCAGGCAAGCCTTCAAAACCGAGTAAACATCGTAAAGGCCCGCCAAAATCGGGCGCCGCTCCTGCTGCCAAAAGCGGCGGGTCGCGCAAACCTAAGGCCAAGTCATGAGTCAGTTGGAAAAAATCTACGGCATCCACGCCGTAGAAGCGTTGCTTCGTCATCATCCCAAGCGCGTAAAGCAAGTGTGGTTGGCCGAGGGTCGTAGCGATCCGCGCGTTCAGACCCTGATCGCGCTGGCTGATGAAAGCCGGGTGCCGGTAGGTAATGCCGAACGTCGCGAGATGGACGTTTGGGTTGAGGGCGTACACCAGGGTGTTGTGGCTGATGTGAGCCCGAGTCAGGTGTGGGGCGAGGCCATGCTCAACGAATTGCTGGATCGCACCGAAGGTGCTCCGCTGATTCTGGTGCTGGACGGTGTGACCGATCCGCACAACCTGGGTGCTTGCCTGCGCACGGCGGATGCCGCCGGCGCCTTGGCGGTTATCGTGCCTAAGGACAAGTCTGCAACGTTGACCCCTACTGTGCGAAAAGTAGCCTGTGGTGCAGCGGAAGTGATTCCGTTGGTTGCAGTTACCAACCTTGCGGCCACGTTGAAGAAGCTTCAGCAGCGCGGTCTGTGGATCGTCGGTACTGCCGGCGAAGCCGAGCAGGAGCTGTACGAGCAAGACCTGACCGGGCCTACCATCCTGATCATGGGTGCCGAAGGCAAAGGCATGCGTCGCCTGACGCGTGAGCATTGCGATTACCTGGTACGCCTGCCGATGGCGGGCAGTGTCAGCAGCCTGAACGTTTCGGTAGCGACAGGCGTTTGCCTGTTCGAAGCCCTGCGTCAGCGCAGCGTCAAAGCCAAGTCCCCTGCGAAAAAGAAGTAACCGCAGACGGATTTAACGGTGGGAGCGGGCTTGCTCGCGATGCGTATCACGCGGTGTGTCAGGATGACCGCGTCGATGCCATCGCGACCAAGTCCGCTCCCATCGTTGTTTGAGGTGTTTGCAATGCAATATTGTTCAAATAATCACCAATTGCCTTGCGCCCCTGTTGTCCCTTCTCTACAATTGCGCCCCTTGCCGTCATGGCGGGCGCATATGTGCCTCTCTAGGCAAGACACACAAGTGTCATTCACTCCTTGTCTGACCGCTTTTTAGTTAGCGGCAGGCTACAACCCGTAAGGAGCATTCATGCGTCATTACGAAATCATCTTTTTGGTCCACCCGGATCAAAGCGAACAAGTCGGCGGCATGGTAGAGCGTTACACCAAGCTGATCGAAGAAGACGGCGGCAAAATCCACCGTCTGGAAGATTGGGGCCGTCGTCAACTGGCCTACGCAATCAACAATGTTCACAAGGCTCACTACGTGATGCTGAACGTTGAGTGCACTGGCAAAGCCCTGGCTGAGCTGGAAGACAACTTCCGTTACAACGATGCTGTGATCCGTAACCTGGTCATCCGTCGCGACGAAGCCGTAACTGGCCAGTCCGAGATGCTCAAGGCTGAAGAAAACCGCAGTGAGCGCCGTGAGCGTCGTGACCGTCCTGAGCATTCTGACAGCGCCGATGGCGATGACAGCGATAACAGCGACGCCAGCGATAACGCTGACGAGTAATCCACGGACCTTTTGAGGAGCCAATTACATGGCACGTTTCTTCCGTCGTCGTAAATTCTGCCGCTTCACAGCAGAAGAAGTGAAAGAGATCGATTACAAGGATCTCAACACTCTGAAAGCTTACGTATCCGAGACCGGCAAAATTGTTCCAAGCCGCATCACCGGTACTAAAGCTCGTTATCAGCGTCAGCTGGCCACCGCTATCAAGCGCGCCCGCTTCCTGGCCCTGCTGGCCTACACCGACAGCCACGGCCGCTGAGACCGGGCAGTCGACAAGTAGTAAAGGATTGAAAGCATGCGCGCCTTAGCTGAGTTCATCATGCGAGGCCGTGTGCAGGCCACGTTAATCGTGGCCGGATGTGCGGCATTGCCGTTCTTGTTCTGGTTGAGTGCTGCTGCAGGTAGTCTTGTGCTCCTGCGGCGCGGTCCGAGAGATGCCTTGAGCATCCTCTCATGGGCTTTACTGCCGGCCTTGGTCTGGTGGTTTCTCGGAGAGCCTCGCACCCTTATGGTGCTGCTTGGAACTCTGGGGTTGGCGTTGATGTTGCGCGCCGAACAGTCCTGGAACCGCGTGCTGCTGGTCAGCGTAGCGTTGGGTGTGGTGTATGGCGTGATCCTGGGTACGGTTTTCCGCGAACCCATTGGTGCGATGGCGCAGGAGTTGGAAAAACTTCTGCCGCAGGTCCTCAATGGTCTCTACGACAAGTTATCTGACGTAGAGCGAGCGCGCCTTGGAGCACTGATTGCACCCGTCCTCACCGGATTGATTGCAGCTTTGATGCAGGTCGTCAGCGTGCTTAGCCTGATGCTTGGGCGTTATTGGCAGGCGTTGTTGTACAATCCGGGCGGTTTTGCCAGCGAATTTCGCAGCATCCGCCTACCGCTGGGACCAGCGCTCGTATTGCTGGCGTGCATGCTTGTAGGGCCGAACTTCGGTCCTGAAATGGCCATGCTTACGCCGTTGTGCAGCGTAGCGCTGTTCTTCGCCGGGCTAGCCCTGATTCATGGGCTGGTGGCGCAAAAGCGACTGGCCAGGTTCTGGCTGGTGGGGTTGTACGTCACGCTGTTGCTGTTTATGCAGCTGATCTATCCGTTGCTCGTGGTTTTGGCCATTGTCGACAGCCTGATTGATTTTCGCGGACGTCTGGCACCGAAAAGTGCCGATAAAGACTCTGCGGACGGTGAAGGTTAAAAGTTAAGAGGATTTTCACATGCAACTGATCCTTCTGGAAAAAGTCGCGAACCTGGGCAACCTGGGCGACAAAGTAAATGTTAAGGCCGGTTACGGTCGTAACTACCTGCTGCCGTACGGCAAAGCTACCGCTGCAACCGCTGCCAACCTGGCTGCGTTTGAAGAGCGTCGTGCTGAGCTGGAACAAGCTGCTGCAGACAAGAAAGCTTCGGCTGAAACACGCGCTGCCCAACTGGCTGAGCTGGAAGTGACTATCACTGCCACCGCTGGCGACGAAGGCAAGCTGTTCGGTTCGATCGGCACTCACGACATCGCTGATGCACTGACCGCCTCCGGCGTTGAAGTTGCTAAAAGCGAAGTTCGTCTGCCGAACGGCACTATCCGCAACGTTGGCGAATTCGACGTGGCTGTGCACCTGCACGCCGAAGTTGAAGCAACCGTACGCGTTGTTGTGGTAGCTGCTTAAGCAGTCTTAACTGACTGGCACCTTGTGTGCCGGACGGTTAACATCGGGCACGATCCTGTTTACAGGTCGTGCCCTTTGTCTTTCTGCAGTTTCTGATTTTCATACTTATTCCAAGTGGCCATGAACGATATCTCCGCTCCTGAGCAATACGATCTACAAACCGCAGCCCTGAAGGTGCCTCCGCATTCCATCGAGGCCGAACAGGCTGTGCTCGGTGGTTTGATGCTGGATAACAACGCCTGGGAACGCGTGCTGGATCAGGTCTCGGACGGTGATTTCTATCGGCATGACCACCGCCTGATCTTCCGTGCCATCGCCAAGCTGGCGGACCAGAACTCCCCGATCGACGTCGTGACCCTTGCCGAGCAATTGGACAAGGAAGGTCAGACCTCGCAAGTTGGCGGTCTTGGTTATCTCGGAGAGCTGGCAAAAAACACGCCGTCGGTCGCCAACATCAAGGCCTATGCGCAGATCGTTCGCGAGCGCGCCACCTTGCGCCAGTTGATCGGCATCAGCACCGAGATCGCCGACAGTGCCTTCAACCCCGAAGGCCGTAATGCTGCCGAAATTCTCGACGAGGCCGAGCGCCAGATCTTTGCGATTGCCGAGGCCCGGCCAAAAACCGGCGGCCCGGTCAGCGTCAACGATCTGTTGACCAAAGCCATCGACCGTATCGACACGCTGTTCAATACCGACAACGCCATCACCGGCCTGTCCACTGGCTACACCGACCTGGACGGCATGACCAGCGGCCTGCAGCCTGCCGACTTGATCATCGTCGCGGGTCGTCCATCGATGGGTAAAACCACCTTTGCGATGAACCTCGTTGAAAACGCAGTGCTACGCAGCGAAAAAGCGGTACTGGTTTACTCCCTCGAGATGCCAGGCGAATCGCTGATCATGCGTATGCTGTCGTCCCTTGGGCGTATCGACCAGACCAAGGTCCGGGCCGGTCGCCTCGAAGACGACGATTGGCCGCGCCTGACTTCGGCGGTCAATCTGCTCAATGACCGCAAGCTGTTTATCGACGACACGGCGGGCATCAGCCCATCGGAAATGCGCGCCCGTACCCGACGACTGGTACGTGAGCACGGCGATATCGGCCTGATCATGATCGACTACCTGCAATTGATGCAGATCCCGGGTTCGGGCGGTGACAACCGTACCAACGAGATTTCCGAGATCTCGCGATCCCTCAAGGCGCTGGCCAAGGAATTCAACTGCCCGGTAGTGGCGTTGTCGCAGCTCAACCGTTCCCTTGAGCAACGGCCCAACAAGCGCCCGATCAACTCCGACTTGCGTGAATCCGGAGCCATCGAGCAGGACGCCGACGTCATCATGTTCGTGTACCGGGACGAGGTGTACCACCCCGAGACCGAGCACAAGGGCATTGCCGAGATCATCATCGGCAAGCAGCGTAACGGCCCTATCGGGACGACGCGCCTGGCGTTTATCGGCAAGTACACGCGCTTCGAAAACCTGGCGCCGGGCAGTTACAACTTCGACGACGATTAAACACCCGGCGCTTCTCTGTGGGAGCGGGCTTGCCCGCGATTTAAGCGGCTCGGTATCTCTGTCCAGCCGCAGCGATTCCATCGCGAGCAAGCCCGCTCCCACGGGTGAGTGATCAATTCCGACCATCGCCGTCGGAATTGATCACTTTTTGTGCTATATTCCGCGCCCGCGAATTTCTTAGTAAATGCCGCGCCCCCATTTTCTGTACTCAACACCGGTCATCGACATGCAAGCAGCCAAGCCTCTATTTGACTATCCGAAGTACTGGGCCGAATGTTTCGGCCCAGCACCATTCCTGCCAATGAGCAGGGAGGAGATGGATCAGCTTGGCTGGGATTCATGCGACATCATCATCGTGACCGGTGATGCCTATGTCGATCATCCCTCGTTCGGCATGGCCATCATTGGTCGACTGCTGGAGTCCCAGGGCTTTCGCGTGGGCATCATTGCCCAGCCGAACTGGCAGTCCAAAGACGATTTCATGAAGCTGGGCGAGCCCAACCTGTTCTTCGGCGTCGCTGCCGGCAACATGGACTCGATGATCAACCGTTACACCGCTGACAAAAAGATCCGTTCCGATGACGCCTACACCCCTGGTGGCATGGCTGGCAAACGTCCGGATCGCGCCAGCCTGGTGTACAGCCAGCGTTGTAAAGAAGCCTACAAGAATGTGCCGATTGTCCTCGGCGGCATCGAGGCTTCCCTGCGCCGTATCGCGCACTACGACTACTGGCAGGACCGTGTTCGCAACTCGATCCTGATCGACGCCTGCGCCGACATCCTGCTGTACGGCAACGCCGAGCGCGCCATTGTTGAAGTGGCCCAGCGTCTGTCCTATGGCCACAAGATTGAAGACATTACCGATGTGCGCGGCACCGCGTTCATTCGCCGCGATACGCCTAAAGACTGGTATGAAGTCGATTCAACGCGTATCGATCGTCCGGGCAAGGTCGACAAGATCATCAACCCGTACGTCAATACCCAGGACACCCAGGCCTGCGCGATCGAGCAGGAAAAAGGTCCGGTTGAAGACCCGAACGAAGCCAAGGTCGTACAGATCCTGGCCAGCCCGCGCATGACCCGCGACAAGACAGTCATCCGCTTGCCCTCGGTCGAGAAAGTGCGTGGCGATGCGGTGCTTTATGCTCACGCCAACCGCGTGTTGCACCTTGAAACCAACCCGGGTAACGCCCGTGCGCTGGTACAAAAGCACGGCGAAGTGGACGTGTGGTTCAACCCGCCACCGATCCCGATGACTACCGAAGAAATGGACTACGTGTTTGGCATGCCTTACGCACGTATTCCGCACCCTGCGTACGGCAAGGAAAAAATCCCTGCCTACGACATGATTCGTTTTTCGGTCAACATCATGCGTGGCTGCTTCGGCGGCTGTACCTTCTGCTCGATTACCGAGCACGAAGGCCGGATCATCCAGAACCGCTCCGAAGAGTCGATCATTCGTGAAATCGAAGAGATCCGCGACAAGGTGCCTGGCTTTACCGGTGTTATTTCCGACCTCGGCGGCCCGACGGCGAACATGTACCGCATCGCCTGCAAAACGCCGGAAATCGAATCCGCGTGCCGCAAGCCGTCTTGCGTGTTCCCGGGCATCTGCCCGAACCTGAACACTGACCACTCGTCGCTGATCCAGTTGTATCGCAGTGCCCGTGCCTTGCCGGGCGTGAAGAAGATCCTGATCGCATCGGGCTTGCGCTACGACCTGGCGGTTGAATCGCCGGAATACGTCAAAGAACTGGTCACCCACCACGTTGGTGGTTATCTGAAGATCGCCCCGGAACACACCGAGGAAGGTCCGCTCAACCAGATGATGAAGCCGGGTATTGGCAGCTATGACAAGTTCAAGCGCATGTTCGAGAAGTACACCAAGGAAGCCGGTAAAGAGCAGTACCTGATTCCGTACTTCATTGCTGCCCACCCGGGCACCAAAGACGAAGACATGATGAACCTGGCGATCTGGCTCAAGACCAACGGTTTCCGTGCCGACCAGGTCCAGGCGTTCTACCCGTCGCCGATGGCCACTGCCACCGCGATGTATCACTCGGGCAAGAACCCGCTGCGCAAGGTCACGTACAAGAGCGACTCGGTGACCATCGTCAAGAGCGAAGAGCAGCGCCGTCTGCACAAGGCGTTCTTGCGTTACCACGACCCGAAAGGCTGGCCGATGCTGCGTGAAGCGTTGACCCGTATGGGGCGCGCCGACCTGATCGGTTCGGGCAAGGATCAACTGATCCCGTTGCACCAGCCTGCGACTGACAGCTACCAGAGTGCGCGCCGCAAAAACTCGACGCCCGCTGGCAGCCACAAGGTTGCCGGGGAAAAGACCACCAAGATCCTGACCCAGCATACCGGCCTCCCGCCGCGTGCCAGCGATGGCGGCAACCCGTGGGACAAGCGTGAACAGGCCAAGGCCGCCGCATTCGCCCGTAACAAACAGGCTGCCAAAGAGCGTCACGAAGCAGCCAAGGGCGGAAAAAGCCAAAAGCCGACCCGCAAGCCGGTCGTGCCGCGCTAAACCTGATGCAAGCCCTGTAGTCGCTGCCGCAGGCTGCGATCGAGCCCGAAGGGGTCGCGCTTTTTCAAGAGCGAAGGTCCTTCGGCCCTTATCGCAACCTGCGGCGGCTACAGGGTAGCGCCATGCCAACGCCAACCTTCGGGCTGGCGTTGTGCATTCTGCGCGCTGAGAAGCCTGCCACGGGTTTGTAGGCTGTTCGCTGTCGCAGAGTAAGGGGATGAGGTTTGAAGCGTCTGAGAGGGCAGCAGGCTAACTGCGAGGATCAACAGCCGGGCTGCTGATCCTGATCACAGATCCTGTGGGCCGGGTTGTGGATAACCGGGCCTAGGTAGGGCTCAAGCGGTTGGAGCTTTATCTTCTGTAGCGCCGGTATCTTCTGCGGCGCCTTCATTTTCGGTGTCGACGTCCTGGTCCAGCTCGGTGTCTACGATGCCGCCTTCAGCCGCCGCTTTCTTGCGTGCAGCCTTTTCCTCTTTCTTCTGCTCTTTAGCCAAGTCTCTTTGACGCTTAGCGAAGTTATAGTTTGGTTTGGCCATGGGCGATCCTCTTGGGGTCGAAGGTGAGGTTAAGCGGCGCGTATTCTGCCCTGTATTAGTGCTTAGCCGTTAGCTGGGTTTTTGCAAGGTTGTACTTTGCGCTAAAAATACGACTCTACACCCACCCAAAAGCCTGTTGTGGATTAAATCTCGGACCAGAGGCGGTCATGGCCGCAAGCCCCACAGGCATACGTGGCGAGCAAACAGGTCATCAATGCAGGAAGTCCCATTACTTATTCCCCAATATTCAAAATGATGACCTAAGGTTATAGGCCTGAAGTCCATTTTGGGATGGATTCTCTCGATCGCGGCGATAGACCATGACGCAGATCATATGAATCGAGACAATTTTCAGGCAATCTGTATACAGATTTTAGTTTTTCATACCCTGCCTTGGAGATAGACCATGTTTGCCAAAGTTGTTGCGGTATCCCTTTTGACGCTGGCCAGCGGCCATTTGCTGGCGGCTGAGTGCGCTGTGACTGTCGATTCGACTGACCAAATGTCTTACAACACGAAAGAGATCGTCATCGACAAGTCCTGCAAGACGTTCACCGTTAACCTGACGCACTCCGGTAACTTGCCGAAAAACGTCATGGGCCATAACTGGGTCTTGAGCAAAAAGGCAGACATGCAGGCAGTTTCCACCGACGGTATTGCAGCCGGTCTGGATAAAAACTACCTCAAGGACGGTGACGAGCGCGTAATCGCCCACACCAAAGTGATCGGCGCTGGCGAGAAAGACTCCGTGACCTTCGACGTGGCCAAGCTCAAGGCGGGCGAAGAATATGAATTCTTCTGCACCTTCCCGGGCCACAACTCGATGATGAAAGGCGCTGTGGTTCTTAAATAAGACTCCGTGAGCCCACCAGCAGCCCTGACGTGCCATGCGCCGTCAGGGCTGTTTGCATTCAGGCCTTTGAGTCGGTCATCTTGAAAATGCCCTGGGCGTTGCTGCTGTCGAAGTTCAGGTCGATCCGGCCAGTGTCAGGGTCGACCTCGCGCTGGATAAATTCCACAAACGAGCCAGGCACTGCGTGCTCGCGGTAAACCCCTGTTGCATCGACCAGGCCGCGACTGACCGTACAGGCGCGATACGCGGTTTGCATCACTCGCCCCGAGGCCGACACTTCAATGCTGTCTTTCATGGGGCGTTGCAGGTCGCGTTGTTGAGCGACGCATGCTTGCAGATCCACAACCCGGTCGGTCAGGTGGTTGAAACTGTTGCCCTCAGTGGCAATCCAGGCCATTTCGGCACTTTCATTGAGCAGGCACTGGTAATCCCCTTCATGCACCACCCCATGCTGGCGACCGAATGCCTCATACAACGCCGGCAATAACGTGTGCGCTTCACTCAGGCTGCAATGACGGGTGAGACTAAGGCGTTTGAGGATGCTTTGGTGTTCGGCTTGCAGCGGATCGAGGCTTGCGCCGACCACCCGTGTAACGGCCTGTTGAAACGCCTCGCTGAAACGGCCGGGGTGCAGTTCCGAGACAAAGAACTGGGCGATGTCCTCGGGCAGGTCCATTTGTCTGTAGCCCCAGCCGGTCATGTTCAGTTTGGTCAGTGGATAAGTTCGCACGTCAGTAAAGCCTAGCGGCTCCAGCAAACGCGAAAATGCCTGACGACCACGGGGTAACTCTCCGTTTTCGGGCCAGTCCACCGTACGAATGGCTCCGTGGTCGAACACCACTTTGCGACCTTGCCGGGCCTGCTCTTCCACATAGCGTCGGCCATCCGGCACGGCCTCTACCAGCTTGTGCAGCAGGCACAGGTTCAGTGCTTCGGCAAGCCAGGCCCGATGCAGCGCCTGCTCATGCCAACTGAAGCGCAGCAGGCCTTCGGGCACCTCGACATGCTTGCGCAGCCAACCGGATGCCGATTGACCGAGCAAAGAATCGACAAGTGAGAACAAACCATCGAAAGAAGACATGGGGCAGGGCTCTGGCGACGAAATAGACGCTTATCAAAGCCTTTGAGTGCGGGAGCCACAAGCGAAAAAAAATGCGGGGTTCATTCCGTTTTTTCGTACTGCCTTTGATGAAACACGGTGGGAGCGGGCTTGCTCGCGATGCAGGCGCCGCGATTTGTCAGGCAAACCGAGGTGATCCTGTCGCGAGCAAGCCCGCTCCTACAGCGTTTAAGGTGCGAACGGCATCTCACGCTTGTGATGGGTTTTTTCGTACGTACTGCTGATGATCCTGAACGCCTCTTCGCTCACCGGTTGACCATGCAAAAAGGCATCGATCTCGGCATAGGTTACGCCGTGGGAGGCTTCATCAGGCTTGCCCGGCTCCAGGTCTTCAAGGTCGGCAGTCGGGACTTTTTCCACCAGCGATTCCGGGGCTCCAAAATGCCGGGCAATAGCCCGCACCTGATGCTTGACCAGCCCGCTGAGCGGCGCCAGATCGCAGGAGCCGTCACCGAATTTGGTGAAGAAACCCATCACCGCTTCCGCTGCATGGTCAGTGCCGATCACCAGCCCGCCCGTTGCGCCGGCGATGGTGTACTGCGCCACCATGCGCATCCGCGCCTTGGTATTGCCCAGCACAAAATCAACGGTGGCCGGGGGCTTGCCTTCAAAGGCCGTGACTTCAGCCGCCAGGGCCTTGACCGCAGGGCCGATGTTGACGGTCTGGCGCTCGTCCGGATTGATGAAGTCCACAGCCGCCGTGGCGTCGACTTCGTCGTGCTGCACGCCGTAAGGCAAGCGCACGGCAATGAATCGATAGGACGGGTCGCCAGTCTGCTCGCGCAACTGCTGGACTGCTCGTTGCGCCATCAGCCCTGCGGTCAGTGAATCGACCCCGCCGCTGATGCCCAGCACCAGGGTCTTGAGCCTGGCATTGTGCAGGCAGCACTGAATAAAAGTGATGCGTCGGGCGACCTCGGCCTCAAGGGCCGGGAGGTCTTTAAACGGCGGCTGGACCTTGAGGTCTTCAGCAATCTGACGCTGTACGGCCTGCATGATTCACTCCTTGGAAGATTGTTCAGGAACTTGGAAAACGTGGCGCAAATAGGCGGCGAAGTTTGGGTCCGAGCAATGGGTCTTGCCCGGCTCATCCGAGATCTTGGCCACTGGCGAGCCATTACAGGCGGTCATTTTAAGCACGATGCTCATCGGCTCAACACCCGCAATGTCGCAGGTCAGGTTGGTGCCGATACCGAAGCTGACGTTGATCCTGCCGCGCAGTGCCCGGAAAATCTCCAGCGCGCGGGGCAGGGTCAGGCTGTCGGAGAACACCAGGGTCTTGCTCATCGGATCAATGCCCAGCTTGTGGTAGTGGGCTATGCATTTTTCGGCCCATACCACCGGGTCGCCCGAGTCGTGGCGCAAGCCGTCGAACAGCTTGGCGAAGTACAGATCAAAATCTTTCAGAAAGGCATCGGTGGTGATGCAGTCCGTCAGGGCAATGCCCAGTAGCCCGCGGTACTCGCGCACCCAGCAATCGAGCGCTGCGCTTTGGCTGTCGATCAGCCGTGGGCCCAGTTGCTGATGGGCCATGATCCACTCGTGGGCCATGGTGCCCAGGGGCTTCATGCCCAGCTCGCGGGACAAGTTGACGTTGCTGGTACCAACAAAACGCCCGGGGAAGTCATGCTTGAGCACGTTGACGACTTCTTCCTGCACTCGGTATGAGAAACGTCGACGAGTACCGAAATCGGCGACCTGCAACTCGGACAATTCTTCGGTACTGGCGTTGGCCTGCAGCCAGTCGAACTTGCGATACAGCTGCTCGCGAGCCTGGGACAGCACGGTGCCTGCATAACGCGAGCGGTTACGGACTTCACTGACAATCGCCAGCATCGGCACTTCAAACAAAATCACATGCAGCCACGGCCCACGCAGGCGGATAACCAGCTCGCCGTTTTCGATGCCGGTGTGTACGTAGCGCATATTGAAGCGAAACAGGCCCAGAAAGCGTATGAAGTCGGGCTTCATAAACGTGATTCGCTCCAGGAACCCCAACTGGTCCTGAGTCATGCTCAGCTCGCCCAGACGCTCGATCTGGTGGCGAATTTCGTTGAGGTACGGGCGTAAATCCTCACTGTTGCGGCAGCGGAATTCCCATTCGACTTCAACGTTGGGGTAGTTGTGCAGCACCGCCTGCATCATGGTCAATTTGTAGAAGTCGGTGTCGAGCAGGTTCTGCACGATGCGATCGGCAAATACACTCTCGCTCATAGCGGCAATCTCCATGCTGCCCGTGCCTGATTGCCACGGTGTTCAGCTTTTTCAATGAATGGCGCTAGTGGCGCATATCCGCGGGCGGTTTTGCCAGCGGTTTTTAAGAATGAAGCGGCGTGGATCTCTGTAGTCGCTGCCGCAGGCTGCGATGGGTTGCGCAGCGACCCTGGTTTTTAAAGGGCTTGCAGCCCTTATCGCAGCCTGCGGCAGCGACTACAGGATTACGGGTCATTCAGTTGCTCCATCATCCAGCTCACAAACTCGCGCACCTTGGGCACGCCTGCCGAATGCTCAGGATACGCCAGGTAATACGAGTCGCGACTCGGCATCAGGTGCTGCCAGGCGATGACCAGTTTGCCGTCGGCCAATTCCTCTTCCACCAGAAATCTGGGTAGCAAGGCTACGCCACACCCTACTTGCGCCGCACGGATGCACATATAAAAGGTGTCAAAGCGCGGCCCGTGATAGCTGTGGTCGGTGCAAAAGCCCTGATGCTCAAACCATTCGTGCCAGGCCTGGGGCCGAGAGGCGTTCTGCAGCAGCACCATATCGGTCAGTTGGGTCGGATCGGTGAGGGCAGTGCTTGGCAGGCTCGCGGGCGCACACACGGCGACCAGTTCTTCACCAAACAGCTTCAGGCTTTCGGTGCCAGGCCGTGAGCCCTGGCCGAAATAAAACGCCAGATCGCTGCGCCCTTGAAGCAGGTCGTCGCCTTGCTGCTCGTTGCACAGGTCCAGATGGATGTGCGGATGGCGTATGCCCCAGCCCTTGAGTCGCGGTACCAGCCAGCGGGCACCAAAGGTTGATGGCGTCGAGACCCGCAAGACCTCCGTTTCGCCACCATAGGAGCGCAGGGTATGGGTCGACATTTCGATCTGGGTCAGGATTTTTCGGACTTCAACCAGATACAAATCACCTGCGGGCGTCAGTTGCAGACGGCGTCGCACCCGGCGAAACAGCAGGTGCTGCAGCAGCTCCTCCAACTGCGCGACCTGCTTGCTGACCGCGCTCTGGGTCAGGTTCAGTTCTTCGGCGGCGCGGGTGAAGCTCAGATGGCGCGTGACGGCCTCAAAACACTGCAAGGCCGTGATCGAAGGTAGATGGCGCTTGTTGAGCATGAAAGGCCCCTAATTCTTGTTGTCAGGCAAGGTTACCAACCCAGCATGAATTTTCGGAATGATATCTCGCTTAAAGGTCGTTTGTTGCCGTCATGGGACCCAGCTACAACTACTGGCCTGCGAATTATCTTTTTCACGTTCAAGGAGTGCCTTCAATGGTCGCTGCATTACTGGATCGTCTGGGTGTAAACCCCGCGCTGTATCAACAGGGCAATCAGCCGGTTTACACGCCGATTGATGGCAGCCAGATAGGTGCCGTTCACTGGGAAGGTGGTGCTGAAACCGAGCAGCACGTGACCCGCGCCGAGCACGCCTTCGAGGCCTGGCGCAAGGTGCCGGCCCCGCGCCGTGGTGAGCTGGTGCGCCAGTTCGGCGATTTGCTGCGTGAGTACAAGGCTGACCTCGGCGAGCTGGTGTCGTGGGAAGCGGGCAAAATCACCCAGGAAGGCCTGGGCGAAGTGCAGGAAATGATCGACATCTGCGACTTCGCCGTCGGCCTGTCGCGTCAGCTGTACGGTTTGACCATCGCCTCCGAGCGCCCGGGCCACCATATGCGTGAGTCCTGGCATCCGTTGGGTGTGGTTGGGGTGATCAGCGCATTCAACTTCCCGGTGGCCGTCTGGGCGTGGAATACCACGCTGGCGCTGGTGTGCGGCAACGCCGTGATCTGGAAGCCGTCCGAGAAAACCCCGCTCACCGCGCTGGCTTGCCAGGCGTTGTTTGATCGGGTCCTGAATTCATTTGCCGACGCCCCCAAGTACCTGGCCCAAGTGATTATCGGCGGTCGTGATGCGGGCCAGGCACTGGTTGAAGACCCGCGCGTAGCACTGATCAGCGCTACTGGCAGCACGCGCATGGGGCGTGAAGTGGCACCCGTAGTCGCAGCCCGCTTTGCCCGCAGCATTCTGGAGCTGGGCGGCAACAACGCAATGATCCTGGCCCCGAGCGCCGATCTGGACATGGCCGTACGCGCCATTTTGTTCAGCGCCGTCGGCACCGCCGGTCAACGTTGCACCAGCCTGCGCCGGCTGATCGCCCATGAATCGGTCAAGGAAGAAATCGTCACCCGGCTCAAGGCCGCCTATTCCAAAGTCCGTATCGGCCACCCGCTGCAAGGCAACCTGGTGGGCCCGCTGATCGACAAGCACAGCTTTGAAAGCATGCAGGACGCACTGGAACAGGCCTTGAGCGAAGGCGGGCGGGTGTTTGGGGGTGAGCGTCAGTTGGCTGGCCAGTATCCCGGCGCTTACTACGTGGCCCCGGCGATTGTTGAAATGCCGGAGCAGAGCGATGTGGTTTGCGACGAAACCTTCGCCCCGATTCTGTACGTCGTCGGTTACAGCGACTTTGCCGAGGCTTTGCGCTTGAACAACGCCGTGCCTCAGGGCCTGTCGTCATGCATTTTCACCACCGATGTGCGTGAAGCCGAGCAATTCATGTCGGCCACCGGCAGTGACTGCGGGATTGCCAACGTCAACATTGGCCCAAGCGGTGCGGAGATTGGCGGTGCCTTTGGTGGCGAGAAAGAAACCGGTGGCGGCCGGGAGTCGGGCTCGGATGCGTGGCGCGGCTACATGCGGCGCCAGACCAATACCGTCAATTACTCGCTGGAACTGCCGTTGGCGCAGGGGATTACCTTCGATTGAGGTAAGCCCTGAGTCACCTGTGGTGGGAGGATACGGTGGGAGCGGGCTTGCTCGCGATTGCATCGCTGCGGTCTGCCAGCCAGACCGGGTTGTCTGCATCGCGAGCAAGCCCGCTCCCACACCCGTTGCGCCCATGATTGCATCACCGTTAGGTTTCATTTCTGGAGCTTGGCAATGCCTTTACTCGAACAGTGTTTGTGGGAAAACCTCACCCCACAACGTCCCCAGGCGCCCGCTTTCAAGGGCGAACTGAATGTTGATGTGTGTGTGATTGGGGCTGGCATCACCGGACTGTCCGCCGCCATCCATTTGCTTGAACAAGGCAAAAGCGTCTGTGTACTCGAAGCTCATCGCACCGGGCACGGTGGTTCGGGGCGCAACGTGGGGCTGGTTAACGCCGGGATGTGGATCCCTCCGGATGATATCGAAGCCGGTTTCGGCGAAGCCGTGGGCAGTCAGCTCAATCGAATGCTCGGTGCTGCGCCCGCGCTGGTGTTCAGCCTGATCGACAAGTACCGGATCGACTGCCAACTGCGGCGCGAAGGCACGTTGCACATGGCCCATAACGCTCGGGGCGAAGCCGATCTGCGCAGCCGCGAAGCGCAATGGAAGCGTCGTGGAGCCCCGGTTGAACTGCTCACCGGGGCTGCTTGTGAAGCCGCTACCGGCACCCCGAAAATCGCCGCTGCCTTGCTCGACCGGCGCGCTGGGACACTCAACCCGATGGCTTACACCTCGGGCCTGGCCAAGGCTGCGAGTGATCTGGGCGGGCGTCTGTTTGACCATTCTCCAGTCACCGGGTTAGAGCGCCAGGGCACACGCTGGTCAGTACAGACGGCTCAGGGTGCGGTCAATGCTGAGCAGGTAGTCCTGGCGTCCAATGCCTACACCGAAGGCGAATGGACTGACCTGCGACATAACTTTTTCCCTGGTTATTACTATCAAGTCGCCTCCAAACCGCTGACCGATGCAACCGCTGAACGCATCCTGCCCGGCGGCCAGGGCTCGTGGGACACCCGCCAGGTATTGAGCAGCATCCGCCGCGATGCTGACGGCCGCTTATTGTTGGGCAGCCTGGGTAATGGCAATCAAAAGCCTGCGTGGTTTCTCAAAGCCTGGGCCGACCGGGTTCAACAGCATTACTTTCCGTACCTCAAGGGCGTGGAGTGGGAGTGCACCTGGACCGGGTGTATCGCGTTTACTCCCGATCACCTGATGCGTTTATTCGAGCCCGCGCCCGGTTTGGTGGCAGTCACGGGTTACAACGGCCGTGGCGTGACCACGGGCAGCGTGGTGGGAAAAGCGTTTGCCGACTACCTGTGCAATGGCGATGCGAAGGCCTTGCCGATTCCTTTTGCGCCGATGCGGCCGCTCTCTGGAACGGGGTTGCGCAGCTGTTTGTACGAAGCGGGTTTCTCGCTGTATCACGCGGGCCAATGTTTGAGAATTGTGATCTGACGGGTTTTTTTTCGGACGGCACAACGTTTCGCCGCGTAGCAGCTAGCCTTTAGTGGTGCGGCCTGTAGCAGTCATGCACCGAGAGTGTGCAGTTCGGTGACGCAAGTGGTTACAGGTCGGTTGCACAATGCAGGGCAACCCGGTTGCAACGTTAGTCGTGAATGGTTGCGCCTGCAAAAACTTAACGGTTTCACCTTCCTCGGTTTAGACGGTTGCACGCCCAATGAAAATGGGCTCGAAACAGTCGATAAAACAACAAAAGAACGACTTTTCCAAGAATAAAAAGCCAATGGCACGCGGCTTGCTCTGAGCTTTAAGTGAAGTCGAAGTGCCATCTAATAAAACCTCAGGAGCACCACCTCATGTCGCAGACGTTCTACAAAAAAGGTTTTCTGGCCCTCGCCGTGGCAGCAGCGCTGGGTGTCTCTTCGTTTGTTCAGGCGGATCTTAAAATCGGTGTGGCGGGCCCCATGACGGGTGCTAACGCGGCATTTGGCGAGCAGTACATGAAGGGTGCGCAGGCGGCTGCGGATGCAATCAACAAGGCGGGCGGGATCAACGGCGAGAAGATCAAGCTGGTTGCCGGCGACGATGCCTGCGAACCCAAGCAGGCCGTGGCCGTGGCCAACCGCCTGGTCGATCAGGACAAAGTGATCGGTGTGGTCGGTCACTTCTGCTCCTCGAATACGATTCCTGCTTCCGAGGTGTATGCCGATGCGGGTGTGATCATGATCACCCCAGGCTCGACCAACCCGCAGGTCACTGAGCGCGGGCTGGATGCGGTGTTCCGTATGTGCGGACGAGATGACCAGCAAGGCATCGTTGCAGGCGACTACATTGTCGACGTGCTCAAGGGCAAGAAAGTAGCGGTCATCAACGACAAGGACACCTACGGTAAAGGTCTGGCCGATGCCACCAGTGCACAGCTGACCAAGCGCGGCGTGAAACCCATCCTGGAAGAAGGCCTGACCCGGGGTGAAAAAGACTTCAGCGCGCTGGTCACAAAAATCCGCGGCGCCGGTGCCGATGTCGTGTACTTCGGCGGTCTGCATCCAGAAGCCGGTCCTCTGGTCCGCCAACTGCGTGAAGCGGGTCTCAAGGATGTGAAATTCATGTCGGACGATGGCATCGTGACCGACGAACTGGTGGCCACTGCCGGTGGCCCGCAGTATGTCGATGGCGTGTACATGACCTTCGGCGCCGACCCGCGCCTGCTCCCGGACAGCAAGGCGGTCGTTGAAGAGTTCCGCAAAGCGGGTACCGAGCCTGAAGGCTACACCCTGTACGCCTACGCTTCGATCCAGGCCCTGGCTGACGCCTTCAATGGCGCCAAATCCAACAAAGGCGAAGACGCCGCCAAGTGGCTCAAGGCCAACCCGGTTAAAACCGTGATGGGTGAAAAAAACTGGGACGGTAAAGGCGACCTGAAAGTCTCTGACTACGTGGTTTATCAGTGGGACAAAGACGGCAAATATCACCAGCTGGAAAAACAGAAGTGAGATGAATCACTCGCCTGATGTCCGCTTCGGCGGGCATCAGGCGGGAATGTATCTGCACCACCTGTCTTCTTTTCCAGGAGTCGCACACACCCTGCCACCCAAGCTGTCCTCTGACGGCGTGGATGGCTTGCGTCTGCGCAAAGGCTCCAGTGCGTGAGATTGCGTTATGGATGGTATTTTCCTACAGCAACTGCTGAACGGCCTGACCCTCGGGTCTGTGTACGGCCTGATCGCCATCGGCTACACAATGGTCTACGGCATCATCGGCATGATCAACTTCGCCCACGGCGAGGTGTACATGATCTCTGCTTACCTCGCGGCGATCAGTCTGGCTCTGTTGGCATACTTCGGTATTGAATCCTTCCCGCTACTGATGTTGGGTACCTTGATTTTCACCGTTGTGGTGACTGGCGTGTATGGCTGGGTCATCGAACGCGTGGCTTACAAACCTCTGCGAAACTCCACACGGCTGGCGCCGCTGATCAGCGCCATCGGTATTTCCCTGATCCTGCAAAACTACGTGCAAATTGCCCAGGGTTCACGCCAGCAAGGGGTTCCAACCCTGCTGAGCGGCTCCTGGCGCGTGGACATTGGCACCGGTTTTGTACAACTCACCTACACCAAAGTCTTCATTCTGATCGCGGCCTTCGTGGGGATGGGCCTGCTGACCTACATCATCAAGTACACCAAGCTGGGCCGCATGTGCCGCGCCACCCAGCAAGACCGCAAGATGGCATCGATCCTGGGGATTAACACCGACCGGGTGATTTCCTACGTGTTTGTGATCGGTGCTGCCATGGCCGCTCTGGCCGGTGTGCTGATCACCATGAACTACGGCACGTTCGACTTTTATGCCGGCTTCATTATCGGCATCAAGGCCTTTACCGCTGCCGTGCTCGGCGGGATTGGATCATTGCCTGGCGCCATGCTCGGCGGGATCATCCTGGGTATTTCCGAGTCACTTTTTGCCGGGTTGGTTAACTCGGATTACAAGGACGTGTTCAGTTTCTCACTGCTGGTGCTGATTCTGATTTTCCGTCCCCAAGGCCTGCTGGGTCGTCCTCTCGTGGCGAAGGTGTAAGTATGTCTGCAGCCATTAACAAACCGATTGATATCAAAAAAAGCGTTATCGATTCGATCCTTGCCGGGTTGATTTCATTGATTGTGTTCGGGCCGATCGTGGGGGTTGTGCTCGACGGCTATAGCTTTAACCTGCAGCCAGCGCGTGTTGGCTGGCTGGTGGCGATTGTGATGGTGGGGCGGTTTGTCCTGAGCCTGTTCCTGCAAACGTCCAAGGGTTTGAAGATCCTTCAGAGCTTTGAGTCCAGCGGTTCTGGCGTGCACGTGCTGCCACCCGATTACAAATCGCGGCTGCGCTGGATCGTGCCACTGCTGATCGTGATTGCCATCGTGTTCCCGTTTTTTGCCAACAAGTACATCCTGACCGTGGTCATCCTCGGCCTGATCTACGTGCTGCTCGGCCTTGGGCTGAACATCGTGGTCGGGTTGGCGGGCTTGCTTGATCTGGGGTACGTGGCCTTCTACGCCATCGGTGCTTATGGCCTGGCGCTGGGTTATCAGTACCTTGGGCTGGGCTTCTGGTCGGTGCTGCCGCTGGCGGCCATTGCGGCGGCGATGGCGGGGTGCATTCTCGGGTTTCCGGTATTGCGAATGCATGGGGATTACTTGGCCATCGTGACCCTGGGTTTTGGTGAAATCATTCGCCTGATCCTCAATAATTGGCTGTCGTTTACCGGTGGGCCCAACGGTATGCCGGTGCCTTCACCGACGTTTCTCGGGCTGGAGTTTGGCCGCGTAGCCAAAGAGGGCGGGGTGCCGTTCCACCAGTTTTTCGGCCTGGACTACAACCCCAATATCAAATTCCTGTTTATCTACATCGTGCTGTTTCTGGTGGTGCTGCTGGTGCTGTACATCAAGCACCGCCTGACTCGCATGCCGATTGGCCGCGCCTGGGAAGCGCTGCGCGAAGACGAAATCGCCTGTCGCTCCATGGGCCTGAACCACGTGCTGGTCAAACTCTCGGCGTTCACCATCGGTGCTTCCACTGCAGGTCTTGCCGGGGTGTTCTTTGCCAGTTATCAGGGTTTTGTAAACCCGTCCTCGTTTACCTTTTTCGAGTCGGCACTGATCCTCGCCATTGTGGTGCTCGGCGGCATGGGCTCGACGGTGGGCGTGGTGATCGCTGCGTTCGTGCTGACCGTGGCACCTGAACTGCTGCGCAGCTTTGCCGAATACCGGGTGCTGCTGTTTGGTGTATTGATGGTGTTGATGATGATCTGGCGACCGCGGGGCCTGATCCGCATCAGCCGTGTCGGGGTCACACCACGCAAGGGGGTTGCGCCATGAACGAACCCACTCTGAATGACGACGTTGTGCTCTCGGTCGATAAACTGATGATGCACTTTGGCGGGATCAAGGCCCTGAGCGATGTCAGCCTCAAGGTCAAGCGCAACTCGATCTTTGCCCTGATTGGCCCCAACGGTGCCGGTAAAACCACCGTGTTCAACTGCCTGACCGGGTTCTACAAGGCCAGTGGCGGCAAGATCGAACTCAATGCCCGAGGCACACGCACCAACGTCATCAAGTTGTTGGGCGAGCCGTTCAAGTTGACTGACTTCGTATCGCCCAAGGCGTTCGCCAGTCGTCTGTACTACAAAATGTTCGGTGGTACTCATCTGGTCAACCGCTCAGGTCTGGCCCGCACCTTTCAGAACATTCGCCTGTTCAAGGAAATGTCGGTGCTGGAAAACCTGCTGGTGGCCCAGCACATGTGGGTCAACCGCAGCATGCTCGCCGGTATCCTCAACACCAAGGGCTATCGCAAGGCCGAAAGCGATGCGCTGGACCACGCGTTCTACTGGCTGGAGGTGGTCGATCTGGTGGACTGCGCCAACCGCTTGGCTGGCGAGTTGTCCTACGGTCAGCAGCGGCGGTTGGAGATTGCGCGGGCCATGTGTACCCGCCCGCAAATCATCTGTCTCGATGAACCGGCGGCTGGCCTCAACCCGCAGGAAACCGAAGCGTTGAGCGCAATGATTCGCCTGTTGCGCGACGAACACGACCTGACCGTGGTGCTGATCGAGCACGACATGGGCATGGTCATGAGTATTTCCGATCACATCGTGGTGCTCGACCACGGGAACGTGATTGCCGAGGGCGGGCCTGATGCTATTCGTAACGACCCGAAAGTGATTGCTGCCTACCTCGGCGCAGACGAAGAGGAGCTGATATGACGAGCACGATCCTCGAACTCAAGGAACTGGACGTTCACTACGGGCCGATCCAGGCGTTGAAAAAAGTGTCGATGCATATTGAAGAGGGCGAGACCGTGAGCCTGATCGGCTCCAACGGCGCGGGCAAATCCACGCTGCTGATGTCGATTTTTGGTCAGCCCCGTGCCAGCGGCGGGCAAATCATCTACCAGGGCGTGGACATCACTCACAAGTCCTCGCACTACATTGCCTCCAACGGCATCGCCCAGTCGCCCGAAGGCCGTCGCGTGTTTCCGGACATGTCTGTGGAAGAAAACCTGCTGATGGGCACCATCCCCATTGGCGACAAGCATGCCGACGAAGACATGCAGCGCATGTTCGAGTTGTTTCCCAGGCTCAAGGAGCGGCGTAACCAGCGGGCCATGACCATGTCGGGCGGCGAGCAGCAAATGCTTGCGATCGCCCGGGCACTGATGAGCCGTCCCAAGTTGTTATTACTGGATGAGCCCAGCCTGGGGTTGGCGCCCATCGTGGTGAAACAGATTTTTGCCACCCTGCGCGAACTGGCCACAACGGGTATGACCATCTTCCTGGTCGAGCAGAACGCCAACCACGCCCTGCGGTTGTCCGATCGCGCCTATGTAATGGTCAACGGTGAAATCCGCCTGACCGGCACCGGCAAGGAGCTGCTGAGTAATGAAGAAGTGCGCAATGCGTACTTGGGCGGGCACTAGCCGAAAGACATGACCCCGTAGTCGCAGCCTTCGTTCCTCGGCAGCGACTACGGGGGGTGAGAGTGTCTCTTTGTCAGACAATTTCCTTCCCGTACAACCCCCGCCCCAAATTGTGGAAAACAATATTTCAACTCTGTGAAACCGCGACATAAAGCCGCTGTAATCCCCTGTTTTGTCATCATTTTGACTTGTCCCCGTTTGCTGTGGAGGTGGCTGTGGGTAACGTGGGAGTAGTTGGCTGTAGGCCTTTATTTACAAGGCCTGTAGAGATGTGGTTGTTTTTTGATCAGTGCTTTTTGCCTGGCTCCCCAGGTGATTTGTCAACAGGTTTGTTTGGTCATAAAGAGCGACCGGAAATAATGACTAACCTGTGGATAAGTCTGTGGTTAAACTCTGGAAAGAATGCGCTAGGCGGTATAATTACTGGCCTCTGGCTATCTGCAGGGTTTCCCTGGGTTGCACCTTTTTGGGGCGCCTGCATGTGGGGCGTGTCCAGGTCAAGTCAAAAACACCTTTTCCTGTGCTCTATCCCTTGTGGACTGTGGCTTTGAGTATTTTCGACTTACACCCAAAGACTGTGGACGGGCCTGTGGATAAGGTGAGTGCATATGGCTCCAGCCCTTATGCACAGTGGCTTACCGGCGACTGATCGTTTTTTGTACAGCTTCGACCTGAATGCGCGATGGGTTGCCGCTGAACGTCAGCCGGGGCATTCTGCTCAACGTCCAATTCAACGGCGGCCGATGCCCGCCAGCCAAGGAGAACACGATGACTTCCACCCTGTTTATTACGGGCGCGACTTCCGGATTTGGTGAGGCGTGTGCGCGCAAGTTTGCACAAGCAGGCTGGAAACTGGTGCTGACGGGTCGGCGCGAAGATCGATTGAAAGCCCTGTGCGAAGAGTTGTCCAAGCAGACCGAGGTCCACGGCCTGGTGGTGGACGTGCGTGACCGTGTCGCGATGGAAGCCGCGATTGCCGATCTGCCGCCTTCGTTCAGCAAGTTGCGCGGGCTGATCAACAATGCGGGCCTGGCCCTGGGCACCGACCCGGCGCCCAAGTGTGACCTCGACGACTGGGAAACCATGGTCGACACCAACATCAAGGGCCTGCTCTACACCACCCGCCTGCTGCTGCCACGACTGATCGCCTACGGCCGCGGTGCCGGGATCGTCAACCTGGGTTCCATCGCCGGCAGCTACCCGTACCCTGGCAGCCACGTGTATGGCGGCACCAAGGCCTTCGTCAAACAGTTCTCCCTGAACCTGCGTTGCGACTTGCAGGGCACGGGTGTGCGGGTCAGCAACGTAGAGCCAGGCCTGTGCGAGAGCGAGTTCTCCATGGTGCGCTTCGGTGGCGACAAGGAACGTTACGATGCGACCTACCAGGGTGCTGAGCCGATTCAGCCCCAGGACATCGCCGAGACCATTTTCTGGGTGCTCAACACCCCGGCCCACATCAACATCAACCGCCTTGAGCTGATGCCCGTCACGCAGTCCTGGAGCGGTTTTGCGATCGAGCGCCACGCCAAGTAGTAAACTCACGCCTGGCAGCCCACCTGCGACCTCCTGAGGGGGTCGCATTCAATCGGGCTGAAAAGGAGTTTTTGTGAGTAACCGTGGTGAGCAGAAACTGCTCAAACAATCGACTGTATTAATGTTCGCGGTGGCCATTGCGGGCATTGCGACGGGTTTTATTTCGGGTTCTGAATCCATCATGTTCGATGGATTCTTCTCTTTGATCGCCACCTTTATCAAAGTACTGATGCTGATTACGGCGCAGCTGATCGCCAAGGAAAGCAACCAGCGTTTCCAGTTCGGCTTCTGGCACCTGGAGCCCATGGTGCTGCTGATCGAAGGCAGCTTCCTCTTGTTGATTGCGATCTATGCCTTTCTGAACGGTGTGTTCGGCATCATCAATGGCGGGCGCGACATCGAGCTGGGGATGGTGATTGTCTACGCAGCGGTGTTTACCGTGATCGAATTTGCGTACTACTTCTGGGTGCGGCGTAAAAACCGCAAGCTCAAGTCCACCCTGATCCAGTTCGACAACATCAGCTGGCTGGTGGACGCCATGCTGTCGGTGGGGCTGTTGATAAGTTTCGTCACGGCGCTGGTGCTCAAGCAGCAGGGTTATGCACAGTGGGCGGCCTACGTTGACCCGGCGATCCTGATTTTGCTGGCCCTGAGCATGCTGGCCCCGGCGTTCAAGATCCTCAAGCCGGCCTTGCGTGACGTCCTGGGGATAGCCCCGGACAGACTCGACGACAAGGTACGCGACGTGCTCGAAGACATGTCGGCACGCCATGGGTTTGAAGGCTACAAAACCTACGTGCAGAAGCATGGACGGGCGCGGTTTATCGAGATTCATATTGTGCTGCCAGCGGGTTATCCACTGACCAGCGTGAAGACACTCGATGCGTTGCGCGAAGAAATATCCGAACTACTGGGGGCTGCTGACAGTGCCCGCTGGCTGACCATCAGCTTTACCGGGGATCGCAAGTGGATTGCGTAACCCAAGGCCAGCGACTTTTTGTGGAAGGCGTCAGTTATTAAAGTACTGCGCCAACCCGCTGTAGCACGTCGCCAGGTGATACGGCGTGGTCGACGGCATGTCTTCGCGGCTGACATTCCCTGCGCCATCCCGGCATTCGTACCAGCCACCGGCATGTAAAAAGTGCTGTTGCAGCGCCAGCAACTGGCGTTGCAGACGTGGCTGGCTGTCGGAGCGCAAGGTCAAGGCGCGCAGGTATTCGGCTTGCGCCCAGATGCGCTGGGTGCCATCACGCAGGCTGCCATCGGGGGCCAGCATGCCGCATACCGCACCGCTCTGCGGGTCGACGCCCACCTGCTCGGCAAAGCCGAAAGCACGATCCAGTGACCCGTGCAGCGGTGTCTGGCGCAGCAGTGGTGAAGACTGCAGCAAAAAGAACCACTCAAACTGATGGCCCGGCTCAAACCAGTTATCCACAGCCCCGCGCGGTTTTTCGAGCATGACGTTATGCACAGGCTCGATAAAGCGCTGCTGCATGGCATCGGCCAGTGCGAGCAGTGCGCCATGCACGGGAGCATCGTCGCGCACCGACAGGGTGGCCAGAAAGGCTTCAGCCAAGTGCATCAACGGGTTTTGCAGGGGGCCGGTGTTCAGTGAAGTCCAGTCGCGATCCAGGCTGGCTTCGTACAGGCCGTTGCCATCACTGAAGCGTTCGGCCACCACCTCCAGCGCCCCATTGAGCGCCGACTCCACCAGCGGCTCGCGCACTTTGGCCCAGTAATGGGCGCACGCGAAGATGATAAAGGCGTGGGTGTAGAGGTCTTTGCGTTGATCCAGCGGCGCGCCGTCAGGGTCGATGCTGTAGAACCAGCCACCGTGTTCGGCGTCGTGAAAATGCTGGTGCAGCGAGCGGAACAGCGCCGCGGCGCGCTCAGTGGCGTCGGGGAAAGCCGGGTCATCGATCAGGCTGGCGAACAGGTACAGTTGCCGCGCACAGGCCATGGCGCGATAGCGCTGGGGTGGCAGCGGCCGATGTTCAGGGCTGAGTGCCTCGTAGGGCAGCGCCAGTTCGGCATTCCAGCCGGGGCCTTGCCAGAGCGGCACAATGACCTGGCGAAAATGCTGCTGAACGGCCGCAAACGTGGCGGTCAGTTCTAGCGGGAAGTCGGAGCTGGCTACATCAGGCATCGGCGGGCGTCGTCACGGCTGGGGCGTTTGCGCGACATGATACACCGTGATTCCCTGGATGATCTCAACTCTGAATACGCGAGTGTAAATGTGGGAGCGGGCTTGCTCGCGATGCCATCGCGAGCAAGCCCGCTCCCACGGGTCAAACCAATAAACCCTGACGCTCGATAAACGCCACGATGGCATCCAGGCCAAGCCCGGTCTTTTGGTTGCTGAACACAAACGGCTTTTCGCCGCGCATGCGCCGCGTGTCGCTGTCCATCAGTTCCAGCGAGGCGCCCACCAGTGGCGCCAGGTCGATCTTGTTGATCACCAGCAAGTCGGATTTACAGATCCCCGGTCCCCCCTTGCGTGGCAATTTGTCCCCGGCGGACACGTCGATCACGTAGATCGTCAGGTCGGACAGTTCCGGGCTGAAGGTGGCCGACAAGTTATCCCCACCCGATTCCACCAGAATCAGGTCCAGCCCCGGAAAACGGCGGTTCAACTGATCCACGGCTTCCAGGTTGATCGACGCATCTTCACGAATCGCCGTGTGCGGGCAGCCACCGGTTTCAACCCCGATAATGCGCTCCGGGGCCAGCGCCTCATTGCGCACCAGAAAGTCGGCATCTTCACGGGTATAGATATCGTTGGTGACGACGGCCAGGTTGTACTTATCGCGCAACGCCAGGCACAGGGCCAGGGTGAGTGCGGTTTTGCCGGAGCCCACCGGGCCACCGATGCCAACACGCAAAGGCTGTGTGTTCATTACATTCTCCTAGGAACGAAACAGGCGGCTGTACTGGCGCTCGTGGGCCATGCTCGCCAACGACAGGCCGAAAGCGGCGCTGCCCAAGTGGGATGAGTCGAGGGTGCTGGCGTGTTGCTGTGCCTGTTGCAGGGCGGGCGACAACTCACTGGTCATGCGTTGGGCCGCTTGCTGGCCCAGTGGCAGGGTTTTCATCAGTACCGCCAGTTGGTTTTCCAGCCAGCTCCAGAGCCAAGCGGCCAGCGCGTCTGAAGGACTGATGCTCCAGGCGCGTGCAGCCAATGCCCAGCCAAGCGCCAGATGTGGCTCACGCTGTTGTGCGAGAAACAACCGTGCGGGCTCGTCCAGTTCCGGCAAACCGGTGAGCAACTGTTGCAAGGAATAGCCCATTTGCCGGCTTTCCTGATGCAGTTCGCGGGTTTCACGGCTGGCGCGCTGTTCATCGCACAGCCGCTGCAAGGTGTTCCAGTCCTGGTCGGCCGCCGCCTGGCAATGGGCGAGCAGCAACGGCGCTTCGAAGCGGGCCAGATTGAGCAGCAATTGATCGCTGATCCAGCGCGCGGCCGTCACAGGATCAGTGACACGGCCATTCTCGACGGCCATTTCCAGCCCTTGGGAATAGCTGTAGCCACCGATGGGCAGTTGCGGGCTGGCCAAGCGCAACAGCGCCCAGGCCGGATTCACAGGCGAACGCCAAATTGATGCAGGCGCGGCGCGTAGTTGAAGTCTTCTTCACCCGCACGGGAGTGATGATGGCCGCCGCCATAGGCGCCGTGTTCCGGTTGAAATGGCGCTTCAATGGCCTCGGTGTGTGCACCCAATTGCTCCAGCATGGCCTTGAGCACATAGTCATCGAGCAGGCGCAACCAGCCATCACCCACTTGCAGGGCAACATGGCGGTTGCCCAGGTGATAAGCCGCACGGGTCAGTTCAAAGGCATCGCGGCAGGTGACATGCAGCAGTTTTTCCGGGCTGGCGCACACGCGTACGATTCGTCCGTCCTGGGCCTGGAGAAATTCGCCGTCATTCAAGGGCGCCTGGCCGCGGTCAAGGAACAGTCCCACGTCTTCGCCACTGCTGCTGAAACAGCGCAGGCGGCTTTTGCTCCGGGCTTCGAAGTTGAGGTGTAGCTCGGCGCTCCACACGGGGTGGGGCTGGATTCTGCGATGAATCACCAACATCGGAAGGCATCCTGCAATTGACATTACCCAAGCCAGAGCAAGGGGCTTGCCAACCCGGGTGACGGGTGCAAATACAGGCCCAAAAAGGGTGCAGGACGATGAGGGTGTTCCAAACGGGTGCGCAGGGGGTGCGAAGGCGCACCAACACAGTGCGCCAACGATTACTCCGTGCTGCCCAAACCTTTCCAGTGCTTGAGCCCGATAAAGATAAATCGCAGCTGCTGGCTGATTTTGGCCTGGGGTTGCAGGTGATCGGGCAGGGTGTCAGCAGGCGGATCAATCACGTCGGGCAGGGCGGCAAACACGCTTTTGACCACCAGATCGGCGATCACGGTCAGGCCGGCATGGTCCAGGTGCTGCAACTTGGGCTTGGAGCCAAGATCTGCTGCCAGGTCCGACGTGATGTCTTCACGCAGTGCGCCAATGGCCTGGCGAACCGGTTGGGAACCGCCGTACTGCTCGCGGGCCAAAAACAGAAACTGCGAGCGATTGGCCTCTACCACGTCGAGAAAGATGCGCACCGACGCGTTGATCACGCCGCCCATGAACAGTTCGTTGTGGCGCACCAGGCGAATGGTTTCGCGAAAGGTCTGGCCGACTTCACTGACCAGTGCCAGGCCCAGCTGGTCCATGTCGCTGAAGTGACGATAAAAACCGGTAGGCACGATGCCCGCCGTTTTTGCGACTTCGCGCAGGCTCAGGCTGCCAAAGCCGCGACCCGATTCCATCAAGTGGCGGGCAGCATCCATCAGCGCAAGGCGGGTTTGTTGCTTCTGTTCGGCGCGGGGCAGCATCGGGGCTGGTATTCCAGACAAGTACAGCGGCGCACTCTAGCAAATCGGCTTTGATGGCGTCGAACGGTGTGCTGCACAAAGTGTGGGGGCGGGCTCGCTCGCGATGCAGGCGGCGTGTTCTATCGGGCTATCGACGGGGATGCTGTTGCGAGCAGGCCCGCTCCCACACAAACAGATGACTCAGCTTGCACGTTGATTGCGCTCGGCCAGACGATCAGCGCCACCTTCGGCGACAAACTGATTGCTTGGGGTGTGATCGTAGCCATCTTCAGCGACGCGATTTTGCTGATCCAGGGTACGTTGCGCGCCATCTTCAGCCACCGGGTTGAGGGGTTGGCTCAACGTGCTCGATGCAGGTTGTACCATTGGGGTTGGCTCGTCGTCGGCTGGCAGGGCAAAAGCGTTGACGGCGAAAAGTGAAAGGGTAAGGCCAAGCAGTAATGGGCGTTTCATGGTGTGTGCTCCGTAGCAGTGCAACTAAGTAGGTGTTGTGGCAATGCTACGCTTGGCTACCGGATATCAAAGTTCATACGGGCAATGGTGATAATCGACAGAATTGATTGTTCAGGTTCGGGGGCTCTAGCCTGAGGCTTCCGAGGTTTTTTACACGAAAGTCGTACCGGGGTTAAACCTTCAGACGTCTTTGCCAGTCGTACATTCAGAGGCGTCGTAACTGGGACGTTGAGTCGAATTCAAGGAGCCGCGACATGACGCGCACCCGTAAAACCCTTGCCTGGACAGGCGGTATTCTCGTGCTGTTGGTGGCCGTGCTGGTGGTGATTCTCGCTACCTTCGACTGGAACCGCATCAAGCCGACCCTCAACACCAAAGTGTCCGAAATCCTTCATCGCCCGTTTGCCATCAACGGTGATCTGGCCGTGCGCTGGCAGCGTGAAGAGGACGAGGGCGGGTGGCGCGCCTGGGTGCCCTGGCCCCATGTGATTGCCCAAGACCTGACCCTTGGCAATCCTGAATGGTCGAAAACGGCGCAAATGGCCAGCCTCAAGAAAGTCGAGCTGCGCCTGTCGCCGCTGGCACTGCTGACCCAAACGGTGGATATCCCGCGCATCAACCTGACCGAGCCCAGCGCCAACCTTGAGCGTCTGGCCGATGGCCGGGCGAACTGGAACTTCACGTTCGACCCCAAGGACCCGAACGCCGAGCCGTCAGCGTGGACCGTTGATATAGGCGCCATCGGCTTCGACAAGGGCCACGTGACGTTAAATGACCAAACCCTCAAAGCCCGACTGGATGTGCTGATCGATCCACTGGGCAAACCTGTCCCCTTCAGGGAAATCGTCGGCGAAGCGGACGCGAAAAAGGCCCTGGAGAAAGGTGGCCAGGCGCAAGACTATGCCTTCGCCCTCAAGGTCAAAGGCCAGTACCACGACCAGAAACTCAACGGTACGGGCAAGATTGGCGGCCTGCTGGCCTTGCAGGACGCGACCAGGCCTTTCCCGCTGCAAGCCCAGGTCAGCATTGCCGATACACAGGTAGCGCTGGCCGGGACCTTGACCGATCCGCTGAATCTGGGAGCGCTGAACCTGCGCCTGAAGCTGGCCGGTACCAGCCTGAGCAACCTCTATCCGTTGACCGGCGTGACCTTGCCGGATTCACCGCCGTACTCGACCGACGGGCATTTGATCGCCCAATTGCGTGACCCCGGTGGAGCCACCTTCAGCTATGAAAACTTCAACGGCAAAATCGGTAGCAGTGATATTCACGGCGACCTGAAATACGTGGCCAGCCAGCCGCGGCCGAAGCTGTCTGGCAAGCTGGTGTCCAACCAACTGCTGATGGCTGACCTGGCTCCTTTGATCGGCGCCGACTCCAACACCCAGCAAAAGGCCCGGGGCGGTGAAAGCAAGCAGCCAGCGGGTAAAGTGCTGCCGGTCGAAGAATTTCGCACCGAGCGCTGGCGCGACATGGACGCCGACGTTGAACTCACCGGCAAGCGCATCGTGCAGAGCGCCGAGTTGCCGTTTACCGACCTGTTCACCCATCTGGTACTCAATGACGGCGAGCTGAGCCTTGAGCCGCTGCGCTTTGGCGTGGCGGGCGGCAAGCTGGATGCGCAGATCCGCCTCAATGGTCGTGCGACGCCGTTGAAAGGCAGCGCCAAATTGACGGCGCGCAACTTCAAGCTCAAGCAGCTGTTTCCCACGTTTGAACCGATGAAGACCAGCTTCGGTGAACTCAATGGCGATGCCACGATTGCCGGGACCGGCAACTCGGTGGCCAAGTTGTTGGGTACTGCCAATGGTGATTTGAAAATGATCATCAATGATGGCGCCATCAGTCGCAGCCTGATGGAGATAGCTGGCTTGAACGTGGGCAACTACGTGGTGGGCAAGATTTTTGGCGACGAAGACGTCAAAATCAACTGCGCGGCAGCGGGCTTCGGGATCAAGAGCGGTCTGGCCAGCTCCCGGCTGTTTGTGTTCGATACCGAGAACGCGATTATCTACATCGACGGTACGGTCAACTTCGCCACCGAGCAGCTCGACTTGAAAATCACCCCTGAGTCCAAGGGCCTGCGCTTGTTTTCGCTGCGTTCACCGCTGTATGTGCGCGGTACCTTCGCCAACCCCTCGGCGGGCGTGCAAGCCGTACCGTTGCTGTTGCGCGGTGCCGGCATGGTGGCGCTGGGCGTGATTGCAGGCCCGGCGGCAGGGTTGCTGGCATTGGTTGCGCCAAGTGGCGGCGAACCCAACCAGTGCGCGCCACTGCTGCAGCAAATGCAGCAGGGCAAAGTGCCGAAAACGGTGAAATAAGCCCTGCTGAACGGATCTAGCCGCTGCCACCGCAAGGCCTTTGCCTTGAATGCCAAAGAGGGCCGCTGCGCTGCCCATCGCAGCCTGCGGCAGCGGCCACAGGTTGAGACAGAGCGATCAGGCTTTGCGAAGTGGCGTAGTCCACCGTTCCGACAGAATCACACCGCCCAGGGTCAGTGCGCCGCCAATCAGGTGGTAGGCATGCAATTGCTCTTTCAACACCACGGCAGCAATCAGTGCCGTAATCAACGGCAACAGATTGAAAAACAGCGTGGTGCGACTCGGGCCCAGGGTGGCGACGGCTTTCATCCAGGCCAAGGGCGCGATCATCGACGCCAGCACACAGGCGTAGAGCACCAGTCCCATGTTGTGAACGGACGGGCCGACCTTGGGGGAGGCCAGGTACAGCGGGAACAGCACCACAATCGCCACGAGCACCTGCATGTACAGCATCTGCAGTGGCGGCAGGCGCAGCTGCCATTTTTTCAGCAGCGTGCTGTAAATCGCGTAGGCCAGGGTGGCGACCAGCATCATCGCGTCGCCCAGGTTCAGGCCATGATCGAGCAAGGCCGCGAGACTGCCGCTCGACACCACCACCAGTACCCCGACAAACGAGACAATGGCGCCCACCAATGCTCCGGCCGTCAGGCGCTGGCCCAGGCTGATGATCGACATCGCAAGCACCATCAATGGCATCAGCGACAGGATAATGCCCATATTGGTGGCTGAGGTCCGGGCTGCCGCGTAGTAGGCCAGGCTTTGGTAAATCGCCATGCCAAGCACGCCGAGGACGAAGATCTTGCCCAGGTTCGCACGGATGACAGGCCAGTTGGCCATGACCGGTTTGAGCATAAAGGGCGTGAACAGCAGGCCGGCCAGCAGCCAGCGGTAAAAGCCGATTTCGGAGGGGAAGATTGCGCCCACTGCCAACTTGTTAATCACGGTATTGCCGGCCCAGATAAAAATGGCCAGTAGCGGGTAAGCGTATTGCATCAGGACAACCACACGATTAATAAGCGGCGATTATCCACTGTCAGCCAGCAAGTCGCGATGTTTGAGCGCCAGAGGGTGCAACGGATAACGATGTAACAGAGTTTGTCTACACTTCAGTGAATTGCGCTGCCACTTGGCGCGTCAACAAGGAGAAAACTCCATGAAGATGTTGCGTGTTCCTCTGCTGCTGATCGGTCTGCTGCTGTGCTCCCAGGGTTTTGCGGCCACTGCCCAGCAGAACAAAATGACCACCTGTAACGCTGACGCCAGTGCCAAAGCCCTCAAGGGTGATGAGCGCAAAGCCTTTATGAGCACCTGCCTCAAAGCCAAACCGGCCACGCAGCAAGACAAAATGAAAACCTGCAACGCCACCGCCGGTACCCAGGACCTCAAGGGCGATGCGCGCAAAGCCTTCATGAGTGATTGCCTGAAGAAAAAATAAAGCCTGCCTGTGTAGCCGCTGAGGAGCGGAGCGAGGCTGCGATCGAGGACTGCATTTACGACGACTACGTCGCCGGTCGCAGCCTCGCTCCGCTCCTCAGCGGCTACAAGGGGTGTGTAAATTCTAGTGCTCCCCGCCGAAGGCTGGCAGACTGCCTTTCCTTTCACGCTGTCAGTTTTGAGGCTGTATGCCATCGTTTTCTCAGCGTCACATCGTGTTGGCCAGCTACATCATCATTGCTGGCGGCTTGCTACTGGTCTTTCCGTTGCGTTTGTTGCCCAGCCTGCTGGCAGGGTTGTTGGTGTTCGAACTGGTCAACATGCTCACCCCCCAACTGCAGCGCCTGATTGCC
Source organism: Pseudomonas sp. ML2-2023-3 (assembly GCF_037055275.1). NCBI lineage: Bacteria > Pseudomonadati > Pseudomonadota > Gammaproteobacteria > Pseudomonadales > Pseudomonadaceae > Pseudomonas > Pseudomonas sp. ML2-2023-3. The sequence continues at coordinate 130,290 of NZ_CP146343.1, read as the reverse complement.
GGGCGTCGTGCGCGGTGGCTGGCAGTGGCGTTGCTGGGCACGCTGATTGTCAGTGTGCTGGCGCTGATTTTTGCCGGAGCCATCAGCTTTTTGCTGCATGAAGCCGAAAACCCTGGGGCATCACTCAACAAATTCATGGCCGTGGTTGACCGGGCTCGGGGTCAATTGCCGCCGTTTCTGGACAGTTACCTGCCTGCCAGCGCTGCCGAGTTTCGGATTGCCATCGGGCAGTGGATGAACAAGCACCTCAGCGATCTGCAACTGGTGGGCAAAGACGCGGCACACATGTTCGTGACCCTGCTGATCGGCATGGTGCTGGGGGCCATCATGGCCTTGCAGACCATTCCCGATATCAGCCGTCGCAAGCCGCTGTCTGCCGCGCTGTTCGAGCGTCTGCACCTGCTGGTACAGGCGTTTCGCAATATTGTGTTCGCGCAGATCAAGATTGCGCTGCTCAACACCGCGTTTACCGGAGTCTTTCTGGCCGTGATCCTGCCGCTGCTTGGCGTTCACTTGCCGCTGACCAAAACCCTGATCGTGCTGACTTTCCTGCTGGGCTTGCTGCCGGTGATCGGCAACCTGATCTCCAACACGCTGATCACCATAGTCGGCTTGTCGCTGTCGATCTGGGTGGCGGTGGGTGCGTTGGGCTACCTGATCGTTATCCACAAGCTGGAGTACTTTCTCAACGCCAGAATTGTGGGCGGGCAGATCAGCGCCAAATCGTGGGAATTGCTGCTGGCGATGCTGGTATTCGAGGCCGCCTTCGGCCTGCCGGGTGTGGTAGCCGGGCCGATTTACTATGCGTACCTGAAGAGTGAGTTGAAGCAGGTGGGGCTGGTTTAACAGCTCACCCTGACCCTCTCCCGGTGGGAGAGGGTTGGGGTGAGGGTATTAGCCGTAACGCTTTTTAGCTTCAATCGCCAAACCGCTGCCGATGCTGCCGAAGATGTTGCCTTCAACGTGTCGGGCATTGGGCAGCATGGCTGCTACGCTCTGGCGCAATGCCGGAATGCCGCTCGAACCCCCGGTGAAGAACACTGTATCCACCTGCTCGACACCCACGCCTGCACTGGTGAGCAGGTTGGTCACGCTGTTGCGGATGCGCTCCAGCTGATTGTCGATGGCGGCTTCGAACATCCCGCGGCTCAAGTCCACGCTCAGCCCCGCTTCAACCCGATCCAGCGGCAAGTGACGGCTGTCGTTGTGGGTCAACTGGATCTTGGTTTCTTCGATTTCCATCGCCAGCCAGTGACCGGCACGCTGCTCGATCAGCTTGAACAGACGGTCGATGCCACCGGTGTCCTCAATGTCGTAGCGCATGCTGCCCAGGGCCAACTGGGATTTTTGCGAGTACACCGAGTTGATGGTGTGCCAGGTCGCCAGGTTCATGTGGTGGCTGGTGGGCATGTAGGCCCCGCTTTTCATGCGGCTGCCGTAGCCGAACAGCGGCATCACGCCTTGCAGGCTCAGTTGTTTGTCGAAGTCGGTCCCGCCCACGTGCACACCGCCGGTGGCGAGGATATCGTCCTGGCGGTTGTCCATGCCACGACGCTCGGGCGACAGACGCACCAGGGAGAAGTCGGAGGTACCGCCACCGATGTCGACGATCAGTACCAGCTCTTCGCGTTCGATAGTGGACTCATAGTCGAATGCCGCCGCGATCGGTTCGTACTGGAAGGACACTTCCTTGAACCCGATGGCACGGGCCACGTCGGTCAGGGTGTTTTCGGCTTCCTGGTCGGCCAGGGGATCGTCATCGACGAAAAAAACCGGGCGTCCCAGCACCACTTCTTCAAATTCTCGACCGGCGGTCGCTTCGGCGCGTTTTTTAAGCTGAGCGATAAACAGCCCCAGCAAGTCCTTGAACGGCATCGCCGTGCCCAGAACGCTGGTGTCGTGCTTGATCAGCTTGGAGCCCAGCAGGCTCTTGAGCGAGCGCATCAGGCGGCCTTCGTAGCCTTCCAGGTACTCATGCAGCGCCAGACGGCCATACACCGGGCGGCGTTCTTCAATATTGAAGAACACCACTGAGGGCAGGGTGATCTTGTCGTCCTCCAGCGCGATGAGGGTTTCCACGCCTGGGCGAAGCCAGCCGACGGTGGAGTTGGACGTGCCGAAGTCGATACCGCAGGCACGTGCTGGAGAGGCGCTTTTCATGTCTTTCATGTTCCGGTTAAAAAACGGCCGCGCAGTGTATGTCAGACCGCTGAAGAATCGAAGGGCGACGATTCGCTAATTCGTAGGTTTTAATCCACTTGAAAGACTATCCTTCACCCCCAAACTTCCAGACATTGGCTTGGTAGTTGTCAGGCGATTGAGTGAAGCCCGTAGGCTGCCGATAAACTTTTGCAGCGGCGTTCCGTCACATGATTGAGACCGGTCAATCGACAGGCCGGTCAGCCAGAGCATTCTGGGTGACCTGGAACGGCGCGATATTGATAACGGATGGTGATCCTTACATGGACTTCAAAGACTATTACAAGATCCTGGGTGTCGAGCCCACGGCTGACGACAAGGCGATCAAGACCGCCTATCGCAAGCTGGCGCGCAAATATCACCCGGATGTCAGCAAGGAAAAGGACGCCGAGAGCAAGTTCAAGGACGTCAACGAAGCGTATGAAGCACTGAAAAGTGCCGAAAAACGCGCGGAATACGATGAGATTCGTCAGTACGGCCAGCATGGCCAGCCCTTCCAGGGGCCGCCGGGCTGGCAGGGTCATTCCAGTGGTGGTTTCGAGAACAACGGCGATTTTTCAGACTTTTTCAGCTCGATCTTCGGTTCGCGCGGTAATGGATTTGGTGGGCAATCGGGCCGCAGTGCGGGCCGTCGCGGGCAGGATGTAGAAATGGAATTGCCGATTTTTCTTGAAGAAACCCTGTCTGGTGAGTCGAAGCAGATCAGCTTCCAGATCGGCGATACCAGCAAGACCCTGAGCGTGAAAATTCCTGCCGGTGTGACCGACGGCGAACGCATCCGCCTTAAAGGGCAGGGCGCGCCGGGCATGGGCGGCGGAGCAAACGGTGATCTGTACCTGATCATCCGTTTTGCGCCGCACCCTAAATTCGATGTCGAAGGCCACGACCTGGTCATCACGGTGCCATTGGCCCCGTGGGAAGCTGCGCTGGGCACCAAGGTGGCGATACCGACCCTGACCAGCAAGGTGATGATGACCATTCGCCCTGACAGCCAGAGCGGTCAGCGCTTGCGCATCAAGGGCCACGGCCTGGCGGACAAGAAAGGCCAGCGCGGTGATTTGTATGCCCAATTGAAAGTGGTCATGCCCAAACAGACCGACGAGGCCACCAAAGCACTGTGGCAAGAACTCGCCGACAAAGCTGCATTTGACCCGAGAGAACAATGGAGTAACTGATCATGAGCAGCACCCTGATCGTTCAGCTGGACATGGAAAGGTTCTGCGAAGAGGCCAATATCCCGGCCACTTACGTGATAGAGATTGTCGAACACGGAATTATCGAACCTCAGGGCCGCACGCCTGACGTGTGGCGTTTTGAAGACTACGAATTGGTCATCGCCAGGCGTGCGGCCAAGCTGCGTGATGATCTGCACATAGAGTGGGAAGGCGTCGCCCTGGCGCTGGACCTGCTCGAAGAAGTGCAGCAGTTGCGGGCCGAAAACCAGCGGCTCAAGCAGCAGTTGGGGCGCTTTGTGACGCAATAGAAGCATGCCCACAGGCTTTGTGGGCGCTGGCTTGCCTGCGATGCAGACGACGCGGTCTGACGGCACATCGCGGTGATGCCATCGCGAGCAAGCCCGCTCCCACAGATGGCTCAGGCGTTTCTAGGCAACACCACGGTAAACGTCGTGCCCTCGGCTTCGGTCGAGGTCACGTCGATGCTGCCCTTATGGGCGTCCACCACTTCCTTGATGATAAACAGGCCAAGCCCCAGGCTGGTCGACGTGCCCGGCTGGGTGATGTCTTCGCTCGGGCTGCGTACCAGCGGGTCGAACAGGGTGGCAATGGCGTCCTGGGCAATGGGCAGGCCAAGGTTGTGGACGCGCAAGGTCACGTCGCTCGCGTCCCCGCTCAGGCTCAACGTCACCTGGCCTTTGCGGGCACCGTGCTGCAGCGCATTGCCGATCAGGTTCTGAAGCAGCTGCCCCAGCCTGCGCGGATCCCAATGGCCTTGCACATCGCCTTCAACCTGCAGCCTCGGGGCGCGGTCGGGTTGCCCGGCACAGGCTTCGTCCAGCGCTGCCTGGCAGGCGACGGCCAAATCCATGGCCTTGGGTTCAATCGGCAGGTTGCTGCCCAGGCGGCTGCGCACAAACTCCAGCAGGTCATTGACCATCGTCCCCATATGGCGGGCACCATTCTTGATGGCCAGCACATAATTCAACGCATCGGCGTCGAGCCGGGCTTTGCGTTCCAGCATTTCAGTGGACATGCTCACCGCCTGCAGCGGTGCGCGCAGGTCATGGCCGAGGATGGCGAGGAAGATATCCCGCGAGCGGTTTACCTGTTCGGCGTAGGCCGCCGTTGACTCGGCCAGGGCCTGATCGATGGCCTCGTTGAAACGGATCATGTCCTGCATGTGCGAGAGGGCCGGGGCGTCGATGCTGGCGACCCACAGGCGGATCACGCAGGCGCGCAAATGGCGGAACTCCGAGGTCATCTGTACCAGATCAAACCCCACGGTATGGCGCAGTTCGCCATGGCTGGCGGCGGCTTCATCCAGGGCGGGGCTGGTCTCGGGGCCTTCGCCCTCGGCCTTGGCCTGCTGCTCGCTGGCCGTTTGTGCAGTGTTCATGTCCCGGGATGCGGCCAGCAGGATCTCCTTGGCATGGTCGCGCAACGCCAGGCTGGTCATGGAGTCGGCAGCCGGTGTGATGGTTTCGGCAAATTGCTCCCATTCATCGACGATACGATCAACATTGTGAACGATGAATTCAGATAGGCGCATGGCCACAAACCTTGCTGCAAGAGCGGCTGTATTGAAAGGTGACGCATCTTAACGCCAAAAGCAGCTTTTCAATACAACCGCCAATCCCCTGCAAACGCAGGGCATCAGAACAGAAAGTAGCGCTGTGCCATCGGCAACACATCAGCCGGTTCACACCACAGCAACACACCGTCGGCCTTGACCTGATAGGTCTGGGGGTCGACTTCGATCCTGGGCAAATAACCGTTGTGAATCAGGTCGGTTTTTTGCACATCACGGCAGCCCTTGACCACCGCGATTTGCTTTTGCAAACCCAGCGCTGCGGGTACGCCTGCGTCGAAAGCGGCCTGGCTGATAAAGGTCAGGCAGGTGGCATGGCGCGAGCCACCGTAGCTGGCGAACATCGGGCGGTAATGCACGGGTTGCGGGGTGGGGATGGAGGCGTTGGGATCACCCATCAGGCTTGCGGCAATGGCGCCACCCTTGAGGATCAGCGTGGGCTTGACCCCAAAAAACGCCGGGCGCCACAGCACCAGATCGGCCCACTTGCCCACCTCGATCGACCCCACTTCATGGCTCACGCCGTGGGTGATGGCCGGGTTGATGGTGTACTTGGCGATGTAGCGTTTGGCGCGGAAGTTATCGTTGCCCACGGCATCTTCGGGCAATGGGCCGCGCTGCTTCTTCATTTTGTCGGCGGTCTGCCAGGTGCGGGTGATCACTTCGCCCACCCGGCCCATGGCCTGGCTGTCGGAGCTGATCATCGAGAACGCGCCCAGGTCATGGAGGATGTCTTCGGCGGCAATGGTTTCACGGCGGATACGGCTTTCGGCGAAGGCCACGTCCTCGGCGATGCTCGGGTCGAGGTGATGGCACACCATCAACATGTCGAGGTGTTCGTCGATGGTGTTGCGGGTAAAAGGCCGGGTCGGGTTGGTGGAGCTGGGCAGCACATTGACCAGGCCGCAGGCCTTGATGATGTCCGGCGCATGGCCTCCACCGGCCCCTTCGGTGTGATAGGTGTGGATGGTGCGGCCCTTGAAGGCGGCGAGGGTGGTTTCGACAAAGCCCGACTCGTTCAGGGTGTCGCTGTGAATCGCCACTTGCACGTCATACAGGTCGGCGACATTCAGGCAGTTGTCGATGGACGCGGGGGTGGTGCCCCAGTCTTCGTGCAGCTTGAGGCCGATGGCCCCGGCCTCGACCTGTTCGATCAGCGGTTGCGGCAGGCTGGCGTTGCCCTTGCCGGTAAAGCCCATGTTCATCGGGAACGAATCGGCGGCCTGGAGCATGCGCGCCATATGCCAGGGGCCTGGGGTGCAGGTGGTGGCATTGGTGCCGGTGGCCGGGCCGGTGCCGCCGCCGATCATGGTGGTGACGCCGCTGTTGAGCGCTTCTTCGATCTGCTGCGGGCAGATGAAGTGGATATGGGTGTCGATACCGCCTGCGGTGAGGATCATGCCTTCGCCCGCGATCACTTCGGTGCTGGCGCCGATGGCAATGGTCACATTGGGCTGGATATCCGGGTTGCCGGCTTTGCCGATGGCGTGGATGCGACCGTTCTTGAGGCCCACATCGGCCTTGACGATGCCCCAGTGATCGATGATCAGTGCGTTGGTGATCAGGGTGTCGACCACCTCGCTGGCGAGCAACTGGCTTTGGCCCATACCGTCGCGAATCACTTTGCCGCCGCCAAACTTCACTTCTTCTCCGTAGGTGGTGAAGTCCTGCTCGACCTCGACCCACAGCTCGGTATCGGCCAAACGAACCTTGTCACCTACGGTGGGGCCGAACATGTCGGCGTAGGCCTGACGGGATATTTTCATGGTCGGTTCCTGTGTGTGATTCACTTTGTAGTCGCTGCCGAAGGCTGCGAGCAGATGTGTAAGGGGTAGGGGAAACGGGTTGCGGTGCAACCCTTCGCAGCCTGCGGCAGCGACTACAGCGTGGCGTTGTCCAGATTGCCCATCACCCGCCCGGCAAAGCCGAACACCCGGCGCAACCCGGCCAGTTCCACCAGTTCCACTTCACGGGTTTGCCCCGGCTCGAATCGCACCGCCGTGCCCGCCGGGATGTTCAGGCGCATGCCGCGGCTGTCACCCCGGTCAAAGATCAGGGCGTCGTTGGTTTCGAAAAAGTGATAGTGCGAGCCCACCTGGATCGGCCGGTCTCCACGGTTTGACACGCTCAGGCTCAGGGTGCGCCGGCCCACGTTCAGTTCGATCTCGCCCGCCTCGATGTGGTATTGGCCCGGAATCATTGCGGCTCACTCAAGGTTTTGAAGTAGATGGCCGTCGGGCTGTAATGGCCGCTGGGGCTTTGGCAGTAGTTGGGCAGTTCGCCGACGCGGGTGTAACCCAGGGCACTGTAGAAGTTTTCGGCCGGTGAGCCCGCTTCGGTGTCCAGGTGCAGCAAGCCACGCTTGAGTTCCCGTGCACCTTGTTCCAGCGCGTGGATCAGCACCTGGCCCAGCCCGCGGCGCCGCACTTCGTTGAGCACCAGCAACTTTTGGACTTCGGCGCGGTTCAGGCCGTTGGCCTTTTGGCACAGGATCAGTTGCACGCTGGCCAGCACGCGCTGGTCTTCAACCAGTACCCACAACAGCAGATTGCCTTGCTCCAGTTGGGCGTGAACTTCATTGAAGTAGCGGCTGGCCTGGGGCAGGTCGAGGTCGTTCATGAACCCCACCGATGCGCCGTGTTTGACGGCGTCGAGCAGCAGCACAATCAAGTCTTCGCGGTAGTGGGCAAAATTCTGCGCCGTGACGCGCACCAGTTGTTCGGTCTTCATTGTGCGGGTTCCTTGGGGGGCAGTGCGCCGGGGTTGAGCATCAGTTGCATAAACGTCAGGTCGAGCCAGCGGCCGAACTTTATCCCCACCTGCGGCATGCGCCCGCTGGTGACAAAACCCAGTTGTTTGTGCACGTGGATCGAAGCCGCATTGGCGCTTTCGATGGCCGCCACCATGACGTGCTTGTCGCAGGCCCGGGCACGTTTGATCAATTCGGCCAGCAATTGCGGGCCCAGGCGTTTGCCCCGTTGCTCGGGATGGACATACACCGAATGCTCCACCGTGTGGCGGAACCCTTCAAACGGACGCCAGTCGCCAAACGAGGCATAGCCCAGGGCGATGTTGGCGTCGTCGACAATCACCAGAACCGGATAGCCCTGGGCCTGGCGAGCGTTGAACCATTGCTGGCGGTTGTCCAGATCGACCGTCTGCTCATTCCAGATGGCGAGCGTGTTGAGCACCGCATCGTTGTAGATCTCGCGAATCGCCGGCAGGTCTGCCGCGACAGCATCACGAATGACGTAAGACATGGCGCGGCCTCAGGCGATGGGTTGATGGACAGTGACCAGTTTTGTGCCGTCCGGGAAGGTGGCCTCGACCTGGATGTCGGGGATCATTTCCGGGATGCCTTCCATCACCTGATCGCGGGTCAGCAGGGTGGTGCCGTAGTGCATCAGTTCGGCCACGGTGCGGCCATCGCGGGCGCCTTCGAGCAGGGCGGCCGAGATATAGGCGATGGTTTCCGGGTAATTGAGCATCACGCCGCGGGCCAGTCGACGTTCCGCCAGCAGGCCGGCGGTGAAGATCAGCATCTTGTCTTTTTCGCGAGGGGTCAGGTCCATGATCGGGTCCGTGTTCGGCAGTTTAAAAATGTTGAGTGTGGGAGCGGGCGGCTCAAGTACTCCAGATCCTGGGGGCCAGCGCTTCTCGCCCCAGCAGCGCCGGACGCAACAGACGCCATAAATCAATCAGCCAGGCCCGTGCCTGCAAGGCTTCACCCGCCAGGCAGCGGGCTACCAGCAAACCCGGTAACTGGGTCAAGTCGCCGCGCACCGGATTGGGCAGCGAGCGACAGGTTTCCAGTAATTGGGCGCTGATCTCGCCCGTCACCAGCAACGTGGCAAACACCGGGTTGCCGTCCAGGCCAATGGGCGAATCCAGCAGCCCGTCGCCGCCCACAATGCGCTGGCGCTCATGCCAGAGCAGTTGGCCGTCGCGGCGCAGATCCAGCCGCGACTGGAAGTGCCCGTGCTCGAAACGCTCGCCACTGGCCAGTCGACCCAGCGCCACCATGTCCCAGTAAAACAACCGGGCATCGCCCTCAAGTTCGATACGGGTCGCGAGTTCGGCCTGGGCCGCGCTGAAGACGATGGTTTCTTGTGGCAGCCATTCCAGAGTCGCGCCGGGTGCGACCTTCAATGTCAGGTTCTGACAGGCTGGCCCGGCAGCGCGATACCATTTGGCCGCACCGGGGCTGGTCAGTTGTGCCCAGGCATCCGGGCCGACGCTGGCACTGATGTTGAGTTGATCGCCACCGGCAATCCCGCCCGGTGGATGGACGATGATGTGCTGGCAAACCTGCGGCCCTTCGGCGTACAGGTGCTTTTGCACCCGCAACGGGCCGACATGACGACGCAGGGTAGGGCGCGTGCTGTCGCCAAAACGGCCATAGCCCAGCTCCAGCTCGGCGTGCCAGCTGGGGGTGAACAATGGAGCGTTGGCAGGCAGGTTCATATGTAGGACTTTTCACTAAATAGAGACGCAGATTAAATCGTTACCAGCCCGCGTACACCTTCTGTTTGCATATTTTCGCCACGGCCTTGCTGCACGATTTCGCCCCGTGACATCACCAGATACTGGTCAGCCAGTTCCTCGGCAAAATCATAAAACTGCTCCACCAGCAAAATCGCCATATCCCCCCGTGCGGCGAGCATTTTGATCACGGCCCCGATCTCCTTGATCACCGAAGGCTGGATGCCTTCAGTCGGCTCATCGAGGATCAGCAAGCGCGGACGGCTGGCCAGCGCGCGGCCAATGGCCAATTGTTGCTGCTGGCCACCGGACAAATCGCCGCCGCGTCGATGCTTCATTTGCAGCAATACCGGGAACAGCTCGTAGATAAACGCCGGAACTTCCCTGGCCTCGGAACCGGGGAAACGCGAGAGGCCCATGAGCAGGTTTTCCTCCACCGTCAGGCGCCCGAAAATCTCCCGGCCCTGGGGCACGTAAGCGATACCGGAGTGGACCCGCTGGTGGGGTTTGAGCGTGGTGATGGTTTTACCTTCCCACTGCACATCGCCTTCCTTGACCGGCAGCAAGCCCATCAGGCATTTGAGCAATGTGGTTTTGCCCACGCCATTGCGGCCCAGCAGGCAAGTGACCTCGCCGACTTTCACTTCAAACGACAGACCGCGCAGGATGTGGCTGCCGCCGTAGTACTGATGCAGTTTCTGGACGTTTAGCATGTTGATTTCCTTTTTGAACTGCGCCGCTTCTGTAGCCGCTGCCGGAGGCTGCGATCGAGCGCGTAGCGGTCGCGCTCTTGAAATGGTTGAAGCCCCTTCGGGCCTTATCGCAGCCTTCGGCAGCGACTACAGGTAATCATTCAGCGGCCCAGATACACCTCGATGACCCGCTCATTCGCCTGAACCTGTTCCAGCGAGCCCTCGGCCAACACGCTGCCTTGGTGCAGCACGGTCACATGGTCGGCAATCGAGCCGACAAACCCCATGTCGTGTTCCACCACCATCAGCGAATGCTTGCCCGCCAGGCTCTTGAACAGTTCGGCGGTGAACTCGGTTTCGGCGTCGGTCATGCCCGCCACCGGTTCGTCGAGCAGCAACAGTTGCGGGTCTTGCATCAACAGCATGCCGATTTCCAGAAACTGCTTCTGGCCGTGGGACAACAACCCGGCAGGTCGATGGGCCGAGCCGCTCAGGCGGATGGTGTGCAGCACTTCGCCGATGCGGTCCTTTTGCTCGCCGCTCAGCGTTGCCCGCAGGCTGGCCCACACCGACTTGTCGGTCTTTTGCGCCAGCTCCAGGTTTTCAAACACGCTCAAGGCTTCGAACACCGTGGGCTTCTGGAACTTGCGCCCGATCCCGGCCTGGGCAATCTGCACTTCACTCATCTGGCGCAGGTCCAGGGTTTCGCCGAACCAGGCCTGCCCTTCGCTGGGCCGGGTCTTGCCGGTGATCACGTCCATCATGGTGGTCTTGCCCGCGCCATTGGGGCCGATGATGCAGCGCAATTCGCCAACGCCGATGTACAGGTTGAGGTTGTTCAGCGCTTTGAAGCCATCGAAGCTGACGCTGATGTCTTCCAGGGTCAGGATGGTGCCGTGGCGGGTGTTCAGGCCCGGTTCAACGCGCTGGCCAAAGCTGATGGCGTCACGGCTGCTGCCCGCGTCTTTGTTGGGGTCGAGGATAGGTTCGAACATGACATTCCTCATTGGTCGGCCTTTTTCTTCAACAGGCCGATCACGCCTTTGGGCAGGTACAGGGTCACGATGATGAACAGCGCCCCCAGGAAGAACAGCCAGTATTCGGGGAAGGCCACGGTGAACCAGCTTTTCATGCCGTTGACCACGCCTGCACCCAGCAGCGGGCCGATCAGGGTGCCGCGTCCACCCAGGGCTACCCACACGGCGGCTTCGATGGAGTTGGTCGGCGACATTTCGCCGGGGTTGATGATGCCGACTTGCGGCACATACAAGGCACCGGCCAGGCCGCACAGCACAGCGCTCAACACCCACACAAACAGCTTGAAGCCACGGGGGTCGTAGCCGCAGAACATCAGGCGGTTTTCCGCATCGCGCAGCGCGGTCAGTACGCGGCCAAACTTGCTGCGCGCCAGCCGCCAGCCGAGAAACAGACTGACCACCAGCAACAGCACCGTGGCGAAGAACAGCGCGGCACGGGTGCCGGGTTCGGTGATGCCAAAGCCCAGGATGCTGCGAAAGTTGGTGAAGCCGTTGTTGCCGCCAAACCCGGTTTCGTTGCGGAAAAACAGCAGCATCCCGGCGAAGGTCAGGGCCTGGGTCATGATCGAGAAATACACGCCCTTGATTCGCGAGCGGAAGGCGAAAAAGCCGAACACCAGTGCCAGCAAGCCGGGAGCCAGTACGACCAGGCACATGGCCCACCAGAAGTGTTCGGTGCCGACCCAGTACCAGGGCAGCTCAGTCCACGACAAAAAGGTCATGAAGGCGGGCAATTCATCGCCCGAGGCCTGGCGCATCAGGTACATGCCCATCGCGTAGCCACCCAGGGCGAAGAACAGGCCGTGCCCCAGGGACAGCAGCCCGGCGTAGCCCCAGACCAGATCCAGCGCCAGCGCGACAATGGCGTAGCAGAGGATCTTGCCCACCAGCGTGAGGGTGTAGGCCGAGACCTGAAACGGGCTGTCGGCAGGCAACAGGGAGAGCAGCGGCAAGGCCAGCAATACCAGCAGGACCAGGCCACCCACCAGGGTTGTAACGGTGGGCCCGGCTTTTTGTGCCGCAGTGACCATCAGAGGCTGATTCATCAGTCGATCACCCGTCCTTTTAGCGCGAAGAGCCCTTGCGGACGCTTCTGGATAAACAGAATGATCAGCCCCAGGATCAGGATTTTGCCGAGTACGGCGCCGATCTGCGGTTCAAGAATCTTGTTGGCGATGCCCAGGCCAAAGGCCGCGTAAACAGTGCCTGCCAGTTGCCCGACACCGCCCAGCACCACCACCAGGAACGAATCGATGATGTAGCCCTGGCCCAGGTCCGGGCCGACGTTGCCGACCTGGCTCAAGGCTACGCCGCCGAGCCCGGCAATCCCCGAGCCGAGGCCGAAGGCGAGCATGTCCACACGCCCGGTGGGTACGCCGCAGCAGGCGGCCATGTTGCGGTTCTGGGTGACGGCGCGAACATTGAGGCCCAGGCGGGTCTTGTTCAGCAGCAGCCAGGTCAGTACCACCACGGCCAATGCGAAGACGATGATCACCAGGCGGTTGTACGGCAGTACAAGGTTGGGCAGCACTTGCAGCCCGCCCGACAGCCATGCCGGGTTGGCCACTTCAACGTTTTGTGCACCGAACATGACGCGTACCAGCTGGATCAGGATCAGGCTGATGCCCCAGGTGGCGAGCAGGGTTTCCAGTGGACGGCCGTAGAGGTGACGAATGATCGTGCGCTCCAGCACCATGCCCACGGCAGCGGTGACAAAGAATGCGACCGGCAATGCCAGCAAGGGGTAGAACTCGATGGCGCCAGGAGCAAAGCGCTGGAACAGCAACTGCACGCAGTACGTGGAATAGGCGCCGAGCATCAGCATCTCGCCGTGGGCCATATTGATCACGCCCAGCAGGCCGAAGGTAATGGCCAGCCCGAGTGCCGCCAGCAGCAGAATCGACCCCAGGGACAAACCACTGAACGCCTGCCCCAGCAGGTCGCCGATCAGCAGTTTGCGCTTGACCTGGGACAGGCTGGTTTCGGCTGCGGTGTGTACCGTGGCATCGGTTTCGACGCCAGGTTGCAGCAGGGTTTCAAGACGGGTGCGGGCCAGCGGTTCGCCGGTTTCTCCGAGCAGGCGCACGGCGGCCAGACGCACGGCAGGGTCGGGGTCGACCAGTTGCAGATTGGCCAGCGCCAGGCTCAGGGCGGTGTGTACATCGCTGTCGGTTTCGCCAGCCAGTTGCCGGTCGAGGAATGAGAGTTGTGCAGGGCTTGCGGATTTTTGCAGGTGTTGCGCCGCACTCAGGCGCAGCTTGGGATCGCTGGCAAGCAACTGATGGCTGGCCAATGCCGTGTCGATCAGCCCGCGCAGACGGTTGTTCAGGCGCAGGGTTTTGGACTGGCCGTCTACCGTGAGCTGACCTTGTTGCAGGCTGTTGATCAGTTCGACGCGGGCAGGGACGGGGTGCGCGGCCCAGCGTTCGAGCAGTTGGGCCTGCTGTGAATTGTTGGCAGCGGCGAAGTCGCTGGCGTCATCGGCCTGTGCGGCCAGGGGCAGCAACAGCAGTAGCGCGACGATAACGCGGTAAAGGGCAGTGGGCATAGTTATGGCCTTGCACAGATAGAAGCAATTCAACACACCTGTGGGAGCGGGCTTGCTCGCGATTCAGGCAACGCGGTCTTTCAGTGAAACCGTGTTGATTGCATCGCGAGCAAGCCCGCTCCCACAAAAGCACAACGATGAGGCTGGCCTCAGTTACCCTTCACCGCGTAATCCGGCTTTTTGTCGTTGCCCGAGATGTAAGGGCTCCACGGCTGGGCGCGGATCGGGCCTTCGGTCTGCCACACCACGCTGAACTGACCGTCAGGCTGGATCTCGCCGATCATCACCGGCTTGTGCAGGTGGTGGTTGGTCTTGTCCATCGTCAGGGTGTAGCCCGACGGCGCGGCAAACGTCTGGCCGGCCAGGGCTTCGCGCACTTTATCCACGTCGGTGGACTTGGCTTTTTCGGCGGCCTGGGCCCACATGTGAATGCCCACGTAGGTGGCTTCCATCGGGTCGTTGGTCACGGCTTTGTCGGCGCCCGGCAGGTTGTGTTTCTTGGCGTAGGCTTTCCAGTCGGCGACGAACTTATCGTTGGCCGGGTTCTCTACCGACTGGAAGTAGTTCCAGGCGGCCAGGTTGCCCACCAGCGGTTTGGTGTCGATGCCGCGCAGTTCCTCTTCACCCACCGAGAACGCGATCACCGGAACGTCGGTGGCTTTCAGGCCCTGGTTGGCCAGCTCTTTATAGAACGGTACGTTGGAGTCGCCGTTGACCGTGGAGATCACCGCCGTTTTGCCGCCTGCCGAGAACTTTTTGATGTTGGACACAATGGTCTGGTAATCGCTGTGGCCAAACGGGGTGTAGACCTCTTCGATGTCCTTGTCGGCCACGCCTTTGGAGTGCAGGAACGCGCGCAGGATCTTGTTGGTGGTGCGCGGGTACACGTAGTCGGTGCCCAGCAACACAAAGCGCTTGGCACTGCCGCCGTCTTCGCTCATCAGGTATTCAACGGCCGGAATGGCCTGCTGGTTAGGGGCTGCACCGGTGTAGAACACGTTGGGCGACATCTCTTCGCCTTCGTATTGCACCGGGTAAAACAGCAGGCCGTTGAGTTCTTCAAACACCGGCAATACCGATTTGCGCGACACCGACGTCCAGCAACCGAATACCACGGCCACTTTGTCCTGGGTCAGCAACTGGCGGCCCTTTTCGGCAAACAGAGGCCAGTTGGAGGCCGGGTCCACCACCACCGCTTCGAGCATCTTGCCGTTGACGCCGCCCTTGGCATTGATCTCGTCAATGGTCATCAGCGCCATGTCTTTGAGCGAGGTTTCGGAGATCGCCATGGTTCCGGACAGGGAATGCAAAATCCCCACCTTGATGGTCTCGGCGGCTTGCACCGTCCAGGTCAGGCCCATTGCCGCGATGGAGGCGGTCAGGGTGAAAGCCTTGATCAAGCTGCGACGCTTCATGGTGCGATCTCCAGGTATCTGATTTTTAGAGGATTGATCTGAACACTGAGAAGGTCTTAGCAAGGGCTGTGCCGGAGTTGAAATAAGGCTCTGCAACGGGGCTTTGCGCGAAAATCGGGCGTCATGGCGCACCAGTTGGGGGCTTGAGTGCGCTGCCTTGGTGCCAGGCAGGCATAAATCGCCTGCCTGGGGCCGTTCGCCCCAGGAGGGGGCGGTTTCGCAGGGCAACTTAACTATTTACCGCCCGCTCAGCCCACCGCTCTTGATGATGAAAGGAGATCTGGCCTTGGCCGATCTCCCTTCTTTGATCAAGGATGCCATTGCTATGGACTACACCGAGAACCGTGAAAAGCGCAACGCACATCCCAATGTGCAAACCGTATTGCCGACGCTAAGCCCGGCCTTTATCAATGCCGATGATGCCGCCCGCTTTGCCCACCAACTGATCGCGGACTACCGCACCGTCGAGTACGGTGGCGCTATCCTTCAAGACACCCAGGGACGCTATTTCGCAACGCGCCCGGTAAGAGGAAGACAAAGCTCGTTTGATCCGACATTGGTCATTTCAACCGATGCCAAAGGTATGTTTATCACCCCCCCCGGTTATACCTGCGTGGCCTTGTACCATTCGCACCCGGCGAACTACGACAAGCTGCAAGGTGTTTTAAAATCATGGCCACCCCAGGACATTCAAACCGCCATCAACAGCTTTTCTACTGCGGACATGGTGCTCAATCGGCTCAATGCCTATTTTGCTGTCGCCCATTATTTGTCGGGGGTCAATGGCTCGCTGCTCAAATACATCGCCAGCGGATCGCCTCTGGAAGAAGCGCTCACAGAACGAATTGCCCTCGATACCAGCGAGGGGAAACTGACATTTCCCACCATCGCCCAATACATCCAGGCGGCAGCCAGGGTCGGGACGTTACGGGTGATTCAGTCCACTGAAATATGGGGCGCAAAGCCGGGGCTGTTGCGGGGGGACTTCAAGGTGTTCACACCGTCAGAGTCTCTGGATATTGCCCCGGTGATCGTGCAGCAGCCCGCGTTTGGGCCTATCAGTGAGAGCATCGAGCAGGCCGTCAAAGAGATGCGGGCGCGGGTCAATCAAACCAGTGACAGCGTGTACGGGATCATCCTCGAACACAAAGGCCAGCCCGTGTTTGTCGCTTCGGAACCGGTTTCGGGGGAGCTGGATTTCTCGCTGTCGAAGATTTTCCCCTCGACGGCCTCCACTCCGGGTCTCATACCCCCTTATTACGAGGTGGCAGGCTTGTATTGCCGCGACGGTTTTTACCGCGATCCGAGCCTGGTGCCTGTGCAAGAGCCTTCGGTATTCAAGAATTTCCTGTTTCCCCAGGCCCTGGCCAATGGGGTCAAGGCTGCCCAGGCATTGGCCGGGCCATCGGCCGCGCGCGCAGTGCCGCTGTTTATCTGCACCACCGATGGCGCTGTCCTGAAATACGTCTCGACGTTGACCCCGGCCGAGCACACCTTGCTGGCGCCGCTCACCCAGGGTGAAGGGTTGGCGATTACGCGGGAGCTGCTCAGCGGCGTGACGCTCACCAGCGCGTTTATTCGCGAGCTTTCCCGCGTGGGCGAGTTAAGCGTGCTGCACACCAGTGACTTGTGGAGCAGGGAGGGGCGGGTGACACCCGCCTGGCAACCCTATGATGGCTTTTACCGGCGGGCCATGAGCCCGTCTTTCATCTCGGCTGATGATGCCGCGCGTTACGCCCACGAACAGATTGCCGGGCGAGATGACAAGGTCTACGGCGGCCTGATCTATCAGCGGCTGGACAATCGTTTTGTCGCCACTGAGCCCCTGGCCTGCCATAACGAGAGCTTCGATCCCGCCTGCGTGCTGCCACCAGAACTCATCGCCCTCACCCCCCACGGGTGTGCCGTGGTGGCGGTTTATCACACCCACCGTGTGCATCCGTTGTGGCTGTGGCGTTCAGCCTCGCAGGAACAGGTGTGGCGCAACATGCTTGAACCCCACGAGCTCAATGCGGCCATCCGGGATCGTGAGTGGGCCAGCATCCGCTATTTTTCGGCGCGCAACGGCACCTTGCTCAAATACACCCCCAGCGACTCTCCCCTTGAACGGGCGCTGCGCACGCAGATCGCGCCGCCTGTGGAGCATCCCGAAAATGTTCGGCGCAACGCGATGCACATGACCCTGCGGGCCAACTCGATCAAACCCGTGGACTACGTTCGTCAGGTCGCTCAGGCGGGGGATTTGCAGGTTGTGGTGGGCAGTGCGTTGTGGGGGCAGCCCGGCAAGGTAGCGGCGGACTTCAAGCCGGGTGCCGTGCCAGCTGCGACAGAGGCGCTACGGCCTCTGGCTTGCAGCCCGGTATTTACTCAATTGGAGGATGCCGTGCGCTATGTGCACAACGGTCTGACGTTTGCGCAAACGTCTCAATACGGGGTGATACTCGCCAGTCTTCACGGGGACGAATACGTAGCGACCCTGCCACTGGAAGGCGGGGAATTTACCCTGGACCGATTGTTTGCCCGGGATGCAGTGACCGACCAGCACCGACTGCCGCCGGGTTTCAAGCTCCAGGCCGTCTATGTGGCAGCCCCCAGGGTGGCGGCAGGCGTGGAAGGGTTGGACACCAGGCGCATTTACGAGGCATTTGTGTCGCCGGTGGATTTCGCCCGGGCACTGGCGCTCAGTGACAGTATCAAGGCGCAAATTGGTTTGGTGCCTGCGGCTGCGGTGCTTTACCTGTCCAGCAGCGACGGTGCGCTGTTGCGCTATATCGACAGGTCATCGCAGGTGCAGTTGGCCAGCGGCGTATTCAGGGAGGGCGGTCAGGCCACGCTTGATCAACTGACAGCCCTGCGGCTCACGCCGCTGGACTATGTGCGCAAGGTGGCGATGGCGGGTGATTTACAGGTGATCAAAACCAACCCGGTCTGGACCCGTGCGGGGCGTGTCAGCGCGGGCTGGCAACCTTATGGTCTGGAATTGCCCGCTGCGACGGCCAGCAACATCCGGTTCTTTGCCTTGGGCCCCGTGTTCAGTCACCCCGACGATGCGGCGCGGTATGAGCATCAACACCTCAAGCATCCGTGCGTGGCCAATATGATGGGGGGCGTGTTGCGTCACCCCGATTACGACACTTACGTGGCCCTGCAATTGATGGAAAACGATGAGCCGGTGAATGTGGCGCAGATGATTCTGGGTACGCACTTGTCGCTGCCGAACGTGCCGGCTGCCAGAACGGTGTTGCCCGGTGGCTATGCCATCAAATCCCTGCATTTCGCCCGTGAGGTCAGCGGGCAGGTGGCGGGCACTGCGATTGAAACCAATCTGCTGAAAAACATGTTTTGGCCGGTCGACATTTGCTACGCCACCCGAACACTTCACCGGGAGTTGAGCGACGTCAGTGTTGATTTTCTGTACCTCTCGACCGATGACGGTGGGCTGTTGAGGTACTGGCGCGGTGACAAAGAGGCCAATGACCGGCTGTGTGAATATGTGAGCGGCGCCAGTGTCACCTACGAGCGCTACTTCATTGAAAACAGCAGCCCGACCCGAACCCCGGCCCTGCCCAGCGATACCCTGACCCGTGTGCTCAACTCAGGCGGTCTGCGGGTATTGGAACCGAGCAGCACCTGGCCGCGAGCCGGGGCGGTCAACACCCGCCTTACCGTGTCGACGCAACCTGTGGCGTTTGACTATGAAGGCACGACCCCCGGTATGCCGGTGGTGCAGTTGAAAGTGGGGCCGGTGCGCGATGAGCTTTAGCGTTTACGCATCAAGCCAATAAAGAACAGCCCGCCTATCGCTGCCGTGGCCACGCCGATGGGCAGGTCCTCGGGAGCGATCAGGGTGCGGGCCGCCACATCGACCCACACCAGAAACACGCTGCCCAGCAGCGCCGACACCGGCAATAAACGCCGGTGTTCGGCGCCCACCAAACGCCGCGCAATGTGCGGGATCATCAGGCCGACAAAGCCGATCGAACCGCTGATAGCCACCAGTACGCCGGTCATCAGCGAGGCGATCAAAAACACCCGCAAGCGTACGTTGCGCGCATTCAGGCCCAGGGTCACGGCGGTCTGCTCGCCAGCCATCAGGGCGTTCAACGGGCGGGCCATGCCCAGCAGCAACACCAGCCCCAGCAGCACGCTGGCGCTGGGGATGGCCAGCAGTTCCCAGCGCGCCAGGCCCAGCCCGCCGAGCATCCAGAACAGCACGGCGGAGCTGGCGCGATGGTCGCCCAAAAACAGCAGCGTGTTGGCCACAGCCATCATCACAAATGACACCGCGACCCCGCATAACAGCAGGCGGTCACTGTCCAGGCGGCCATGACGGCTGGCGATCGCCAGTACCAGCAGCATGCTCAACAAGGCCCCGATAAACGCGGCGATGGGCAGGGTCAGCAGGCCGACGATTTCGCCCACATGCAGCACCACAATCACAGCACCCAGGGTGGCGCCACTGGTGACGCCGAGCAGGTGCGGGTCAGCCAGCGGGTTGCGGGTGACCGCTTGCAGCACGGCACCGATCAATGCCAGCCCGGCGCCCACCAGCGCTCCCAGGAGCATGCGCGGCACCCGGATCAGCCACACGATGTGCTCCTGGCCCGGGCTCCAGCTCACGTCGCCAAGGCCGAACAGCTTGTTCAGCAAAATGTGCCACACCACGTCCACCGGCACCCGCGCCGGGCCAAAACCCAGCGACACCACGCACGACACCAGCAGCAGTGCGCCGAGGCCGATCAGCAACAGGGCGTAGCGACGAGCCATCATTGTGGGTGAAAGCCTTTGGCCAGAGTTTCGATGGCGAGCACGTTGTCGATACCCGGCGTGGCTTGCACATAAGGGATGACGATAAAGCGCTTGTTACGGATGGCGTCCACCGATTGCAGGGCCGGGTTGGTTTCCAGGAAACGTTGTTTCTGCTCGGCCGTGACTTCGCTGTAGTCGACAATCACGATCACCTCGGGGTTGCGCTCGACCACGGTTTCCCAGTTGATGCGGGTCCAGCTGGCGTCGATGTCGCTGAGGATGTCATTGCCGCCTGCCGCTTCGATCAGGGCGTGGGGGATGCCCAGCTTGCCCGAGGTCATGGCACGGTCTTCGCCGCTGTCATACAGAAACACCCGGGGTTTTGTGGCGGGCAAGGAGGCTTGCACCTCGGCGATTTTTTGCTGCATGTGCACGACCACCTCATGGGCGCGGTCTTGCACGTTGAAGATCCTGCCCAGGTTGAGCAAGTCGTCGTAGGTGTCTTGCAGGCTGGCAGGCGGGCGCTTCATCACGAAAGCGCAGGACTCGGTCAGCTCATACACATTGATGCCCAGCGGAGTCAGGGTTTGCGGGGTCAGGTCGCCGCCTACGCGCATGCCGTAATCCCAGCCCGCGAAGAAGAAGTCGACGTTGGCATTGAGCAGGGTTTCCACCGACGGGTATTTGCTGGCCAGTTCCGGCAGGCCGTCGAGGATCACGTTCATCTCGGGCGTCACCGCCTTCCAGCCACTGATGCCGCTGTAGCCGGCCATATGCGGCTTGAGGCCCAGGGCGAGCATCATCCGGGTCATGTTGATGTCGTGGCTGACCGCGTGCTTCGGGGCCTGGGTAAAGGTCACGTCGCGGTTGCAGCTCTTGATCGTCAGCGGGTACTGCGTGGTCTGGGCCTGGGCCAGTTGGGCACCCAATACGGCGCAAAGGCCGAGTGCGAGGCGGATCAGCTTCATGGTTGGGTTATCCAGGTAATGCGCGGGTAGCCGGACAGCGGGTGGTCGTCGATCAATGCCGCTACGCCAAAGACATCGCGCAACAGTTCGACGGTCAGCACTTCGCGCGGGGTGCCGCTGGCGATGATCTTGCCGTGGTTGATCACGTACAGCCGGTCGCAAAACGCGGCGGCCAGGTTGAGGTCATGAATGCTGGCCATGGTGCCGATCTTCAGGCGCTTGACCAGTTGCAGCAGCTCCAGCTGATAGCGCGGGTCGAGGTGATTGGTCGGCTCGTCGAGGATCAACAGTTCGGGTTGCTGGGTCAGGGCCCGGGCGAGGATCACACGCTGTTTTTCACCCCCCGAGAGGGTGGCGAAGGCGTGGTCTTCAAAGCCGTTGAGGCCGACTGACTGGAGAGCGTTTTTGGCCAGTTCACGGTCGGCTTCGGTGTCGCCGTCGAACAGGCCCTTGTGCGGGGTACGGCCCATGGCGACGACTTCATCGACGGTCAGGCCAAAGGCATCGGGAAATTCCTGCAACACCACCGCAATGCGCCGGGCGCACCAGCGGGGCGATTGCTGCCAGAGGTTGTGCGGGCCCAGATGGACCTCGCCCGACTCGGGTTTGCTGAAGCGATAAGCGCAGCGCAACAGGCTGGTCTTGCCGCTGCCGTTCGGGCCGATCAACCCCACGAACTCACCTGCCGCGACGTGCAGGTTGGCATCACGCAGCTTGAACTGGTGATGACAATGGCCGTGGCCCAAAGGGGTCCAGGCGAGTTGGGTGAGGGTGAGGCGGGTCATAAAAATCCGGGTTGGCCAATATTGAGAAAGATCCCTGTAGTCGCTGACGAGGTACGAGGCTGCGATCGAGTGCGAAGCGCTCGTAAAACCTGAGGTCTCAATGCAACTGATACCCCGAGGCGCCTGGTTTGCGACTGCTTCGCACTCGATCGCAGCCTCGTACCTCGTCAGCGACTACAGATTCGGTCAGAAGGCGTAGTCTGCGGTCACGAAGAGCGAGCGCGGCTCGCCCATGATCCATTGCTGGCCGTTATTGTATTGGGTTACGGCGTACTGGCGGTTGAACAAATTGTTCAGGCGCAGCCCCAGGGTGGTTCCCGGCAACGCTTTCCAGCTGACGGTGGCGTCTACCACGGTGTAGCTCGGCAGCTCGACGTTGTTGGCCATGTCGGCATAACGCGAGTCGACATAGCGCACGCCAGCCCCTGCGTTCACGTCATCGGTAACGGCCTTGCTCAACCACAGGTTGGCAGTGCGACGGGGTACGTCGGTGGGGCGATTGCCCTTGCGCGATACCCCTTCGTCATCGAATGTGTCGTATTGCGCCCGCGCCACCGAGGCATTGGCCTGCAACTGCCAGCGCTGCGGCAGTTGCAGGTCGAGGCTGGCTTCCAGGCCGCTGGAGGACTGCTCGCCGACTTGCTGTGATTTGCCCGGATTGTTCGGGTCGGACGTGATCAGGTCTTTCTTGACGATGTGATACGCCGCCACAGTCCATTCGCCGCGCTGGTCCCAGAACATCTGCTTGAAGCCGATTTCGGTCTGGCGGGCGCGGGCCAGGTCGAAGACCTGCTCGTCCGGGTACAGGCTGATCAGCCCGGCCACCCCATCAACGCTGGTGGCCTGCTGTGCATAGATCGACATGTCCGGCGTCAACTCATACACCAGTCCGACTTTCCAGCTGTTGGCCGACAGGCTGCGGTCGCTGCGTGTGTCTTTGACCAGATCATTGTTGTCCAGGTGCACGATGTCGCGCCTCACTCCCGTCACCAACGACAACTGATCCGTCAGTTCGGTGCGGTTTTCGGCAAACAGCGAGACCTGCTGCGTGGTGGTCTTGAACTGGTCGAGGTACGGCGAGCGGCTTTCGAACTGGCCACGATCCGGGTGGTACAGGTCGATCGGCTGGCCGTTGTTCACATCGGTGTACGGCGAGTTGCTGTGCAGGTTGAAGTGGATACGGTTGTAGTCCGCCCCCACCAGGGTTCTGCTTTTGAGGCCGAACAGGTCGTGGTTGAGGGTAAAGGTCTGGCGGTCGCCGACCTGTTCCTGCTCATGTTTGATGCTGAAGTAACCGCTGCGCAGCAAGGTCTGGCGGTCTTCATTCCAGGCATGGCGCTCGGCGTTCTGCCAGCGGCGCTGGGCCTTGAGGTAATAAAGCTCGTTGCTGGCGCTGAGGTCGTCGCTGATCTGCCATTCGGTGTTCAGGCGCGTCCACTGGTCGTTGTAATGCAGCTTGGCATCGCGCACGTTGTAGTTCTTGTCGCGCAGGCTCTTGTGATAACGGCCATTGATCAGCGGCACACCAAAGTCGTTCTGCGGCTCCTGGTCGCCGTAGTCGTGGCTCAGGGTGAATGCCAGGTCGTCGTTGGCCTGCCAGCGCAGGGCGGCACTGATAAAGGTGTTTTCGGAGTCGCCGTGGTCGATCCAGCCATTGCTCTGCGTGTGGTTGATGTTCAACCGGTAGCTCAGGGTGTCGGTGAGCGAGCCTCCACTGTCCAGCGCCTGTTGGCGGGCATCGTAGGAGCCGTAGCCCAGGCGGACATGGTTCTCGATTTCACCGCTGAAGGGTTTTTTCGGGATCACGTTGATCACCGCGCCGGTGGCACCTTCGCCATACAACACTGAGGCCGGGCCGCGGAGCACGTCGATGCGTTCCACCGACCAGTCGTCCACCGGGAACGTTACGGTGCCTGCGCCGCTGTACATGCGAATCCCGTCATACAACTGCATCACCGAACCCTGGCCCACAAAGCCCCGGGCCGAGTACGACGAGCCGCCGTTGCCCGGTGTGCCGGTGTTGCTGATGCCGGTGGTACGGGTCACGGCGTCCTGCACACTGCGGTCACCACGGGCACGGATTTGCGCACCGGTCAGGCTTTCGACGCTGGCCGGTGTCTGGAGGCTGTTGAGGTTCAGGCGCGAACCGGCGCTGGTAGCGGTCTTGAGGTCGATGCTTTCACGATCGACTTCAGGGGCGGTAATACTCGCGGCTGGCAATATCAGGGAAGGGGCACTGTCATCGGCCTGGGCGCTGTTCATCGCCAGCAGGCAGAGGCTGGAAAAAAGGTACGTGTTCATCGGGGCAGTGAGTCGCTTATTTCAAGAGGTGTCCCCGCTGCCTCCTGGCGGCGGGTAATGGAGCTTAAATTACTTTGTTATACAGTAACACTTATTTCGGGTGTGATACTGGCGTTCCATTATAGCAATGGCTCTGGAATGCGCCTCTCGGATGCCTCATGCGCATTATGAGAGGTGCTCACGTGGGCGTTTTTTGCGCATCAACAGCAGCAAACGATCAAGCACCCACACCGCAACCAGGGAAGCGGCTACCAGCGGGAACACAATTGCCAGGGCGAGCATGATGACCACGCCGGTTTTCCAGGTCGGCAAATCATGACGCAACGGCGGTACGCCCAGGCGACCCTGGGGCCTGCGCTTCCACCAGATCACCAGACCGCTGACCGAGCTGAGCAGGATCATCAGGCACACCACCAGGATTGCGATCTGGTTCAGCGAGCCGAAGAGTTTGCCCTCGTGCAGCATCACCCCCATTTCAGTGGCGCGGGCGACAGGGCCGTAGTGCTGCCAGCGCACATCCGCCAGCACCTGGCCGGTGTATTGATCAACATGCAGGGTGGCATCGTTGCGCGGGTCGTCGGCGAAGACGGCCACGGTAAAGACGCCGGTGGCGGTGGTTGGCAGCGTGATGCTGTAGCCGGGTTCGACCTTGCGTTCGATGGCAGTGTTGACCACGTCCTGCAACGTGATGCCCGGTGCCGCCGGGCCGCTTGGCATGGCGCCGTGGCCCATGTGTTCGGCATGGGCCCCGGAGACCGGCATCGGCGTATTTTCCAGCGCCCAGGGCACGGTTTGGCGAGTGACGGTGTTGAGGCTGCGGGCCTCAATATCCGACGTGGGTACGTTGTTCCACATCGCTGCCGGGAACTGGTTCCACACGTCAGCGTATTGCTTGCCCCAGAAGCCGGTCCAGGTCATGCCGCTGATCAGCATGAACAGCAGCAGGGCAGCGCCCCAGAAACCGGTCACGGCGTGAAAGTCACGCCACAGCACGCGTCCGCGACGGCTCAGGCGTGGCCACAGTATCCCGGCGGCCGATTGCCCCCTTGGCCACCACAGGTACAGGCCGGAAACCACCAGCACCACGCCCCAGCCTGCAGCCAGCTCCACCAGCCGGTCGCCGAGGGTGCCGATCATCAGCTCGCCATGCAGCGCCCGGGCCACGGCTTGCAGGTTGAGCTTGGCGTCTTGCTCGCCCCGTATGGCGCCGCTGTACGGGTTGATAAACACGTTGAGCTCACGCCCGTCGTTGTGGAGCACGAACTGAGCACTGCGTTCAGGATTGATCGGCGGCAGGTACTGGCTGATGTGGCCTTGTGGATAAGCGGCTTTCACGCGGCTGAGCTGCTCATCGGCGCTGAGGCTGTGATGGGCCGGGGTGACGTTGAGCAGATGGTCGTACATCAGGGAGTCAAGCTGGGGCTTGAACAGGTAGATAATCCCGGTCAGCGCCAGCAGGATCATGAAGGGGGCGACAAACAGGCCGGCATAGAAATGCCAGCGCCAGGCCAGGTTGTAGAAAGACGGTGTTGGTTGGCTCATGTGAGCGGCTCCGCAAGGTTGCATTGTTTATTTTTTAGTGTGGGAGCGGGCTTGCGCGCGATGCCGGCAGCGCGGTCTGTCTGGCTGACCGCGATGATGCAATCGCGAGCAAGCCCGCTCCCACAGGGGGTGGCGACTTGCGTCAGAAACTCACATCCACCTTGGTCCACAAGGTGCGGCCCGGTTCATTGATCGCCCTCGGGTCATTGGCCGGGTAGCCGTAACCGGCGTTGCCCGCCATGTTCAGGTGCTCGCTGTAGTTTTTATCCAGCAGGTTGTCGACGCCGGCGCTGACCTTGAGGTTTTTGTTGATGCGGTAGGCGCCATTGAGCGAGAACACGCCAAAACCTGCACTTTTGTCGAAATCCTTGCCCACTACGTTGCCCGCATTGCGGTCGATACGGCCCTGGGGTGCCACCACCCGCCACAAGGCGCCTGCACTCCAGTCAGCTTCGCTGTAGGTCAGGCCCAGACGGGTGTCCAGCGGCGGCATTTGAGGCAATGCCTTGCCATCGCTGGTGTTCTTGCCCCAAGCGTAGGCCAGGGTGGCGTCGGCTTTCCAGTTGGAGGTCAGCTGATAAGCCGCACCCACTTCACCGCCCATGATCCGGGCGTTGATGTTCTGCGCCTGAGAGTAGCCCTGGGCGTAGTCGAACAAGATGTAGTCCTGGACTATGCCCGCGTAGGCCGATGCCCAAGCTTCCAGATTCTGGGTTTTGTATTGCAGGCCCACGTCCAGCTGGGTGGTTTTTTCGGGCTTGATGGCATCGAACGCGTTCACCGAGCCGGCCGGGCCCGAGCTTGGGGAAAACAGTTCCCAGTAATCCGGGAAGCGTTGGGTGTGACCCAGACCTGCGTACAGCGTGGTCGGGCTGTCGGCCAGGTCGTGCTCATAGCGTACAAAGCCGCTGGGCAGGGTGTCGGCTCGGGTTTTGTCCAGGGTCGGGTTGGGTTTGCTCATCATTCCCGAGCCCAGGCGCGCGCGGTAATCCTTGGCAGAAGCTCGATCCAGGCGGGCGCCGCCGATTACCCGGTCACGCTCGGCGGCGTACCAGGTCAGTTCGCCAAATGCACCATAGTTGTGGAAGTCGGCGTCTTTGCTCCAGTTCTTATCCTTGTAGGTGTCGATGCCCATGCCAGAACGTTTGCGGTGTTCGTTGGTTTGCGCATCGATGCCGCTGATCAACTGGTAGTCAGCCCAGCGCCAGGTGGCTTTGACCCGTGCGCCAAGGGTTCGGCGGTCGACGTTGGACGCCATCGGCCCCGCCATCATGCCGGTGCCCGACGGGGTGCGCAGGGTGTAGTTGTCCATCACATGGTCGGCGTAGTTGTAGTAGACCTGAGCTTCGATCTTGTCGAGAACGTCGCCGATATTGGACTTCTCAAAGCGCAGCCCCAGGCTTTCTCGCTTGTACTGGCTGCCATCCATGCCGCGGCCTGCAGAGCGGGCTTCGCCATCGCCCTTGCCAGCGGTCAGTTCCAGCAGGGTGTCGGCGTCCGGGGTCCAGCCGAGGGCGATATCGCCGTTCCACTTGTCGTAGCGCGAGGGCACGGTGTCGCCATTGCCGTCTTTGTAGTCGTCGGCATGAGCGGTGTTGCCGATCACCCGTACATAACCCAGCGGACCACCGGCGGCGGCATCGATGGTTTTGTCGAAGCGGCCGTTGGAGCCGGCCAGCAGGCTGGCGTTGACCCGTGTGCCGAGTTCGCCGAAGTGCTCGGGCTCACGTTCGAACAGGATGGTGCCCGCGGATGCGCCAGGCCCCCAAAGCACTGTTTGCGGGCCTTTGATCACGGTGAGCTTGTCGTAGGTTTCGGGGGAGATATAGGACGTTGGCGCATCCATGCGGCCGGGGCAGGCACCGAGCATCATGCCGCCGTTGGTGAGGATGTTCAGGCGCGAACCGAACATGCCGCGCAACACCGGGTCGCCATTGGTGCCGCCGTTGCGGATCAGGGCGAAGCCGGGGATGGTTTTCAGGTAATCACCGCCATCGCTGGCGGGCACTGGCTGGCGCGGATCTTTGGGGTTGGTGACGACGGTCAGGGGCGAGCTGGGCGCGACGGCGGTGATCACCAGCGGGCTCAATTCATGGGTGTGCCCGGCCTGTTCGTCGGCCACGGCGGTGGACGCCAGAATTGCGCAGCTCAGGGTGCCAAGGGCAAAAGGTAAACGGGAGGCAGCAGTAAAACGGGACATAAGCATTCCAATATTCAAGCGAATACAACACGGCCACGCACCTGCGGCTGTCTAAGCAGCGCCTGCAGGTTGGCCGGATGAAGAGTTGTGTCGGTGCTTAAAGGAATACAGGCGGTGCGCGGGAGCGGGCGCCGGGGAAGACCGGTTGCCGGGCATGGCCCAGGCGGGGGTTGGCAGCCAGATAGCTGTTGAGTGTTGGCGCGCTGTGAAGGGCCAGGTCGGGCGTGCCGGGTAGTGCCGGGCAACTGAACAGCAACGTGCAGTAGCCGCACTTTGCCCAGATGGCATGGTGGTCGGTGGAGGGTTGTTTATGTTCGGCGTGCGCAGACATGTCCATGCCCATATCCATCGACATGGGCATTGGCATGGAGTCGTGATGATCCATCGGCATCGACTGGGAAATCAGCGGGCCGATAAAGATCATCAACATGGCAAACAGGCTCAGCCAGCTGCCGCGAATGGGCGACATGGTGTGCCTGGCGCGAGGTTCGCGCACGGGGGTCAGAAACCTTGGCCGTTAGTGGGCGTGCATGTGTTCCATGCTGTCGGCCGGGGCCTGTTTCTGCACATTGACCTCAACCGGTACGGCGCCTGCCTTTTCAAAATGCAGGGTCAGCGGGAAGTGCTTGCCGTCCTGCAGCAGGCTGCGGTCCTTGAGGCCGAACATCATCACGTGGTACGCCATGGGCGCAAACGTGACGGTGCCACCGGGCGGCACGTCGACGCTGGCGACGGGCAGCATTTTCATCAAGTCGCCCTCCATCACGTGCTGATGCAGTTCGGCTTTATCGGCAATGGGCGTGTCGACGCTGACCAGGCGGTCGGCGCTGCTGCCGGTGTTGTGAATGACGAAATAGGCAGCCACGGTCGGGGCGTTGGGCGGCAGCTCTTGCGACCAGGGGTGGGCGATTTCAAGGTCGCCGCTTTTGTATTCATGGGCGTTGGCAAAACAGGCAGGCAGCAACACAGCCGCCGCGATCACGACGTGCTTGAACAGGGAAAGGTTCAACATGGCAATTCTCCGGAACGATTCAAAACGCAAAGGGGTTGCGAGGATGAAGATCAGACCAGGGGTGAGGCGCGGGGGTTGAGGCTCGGCCATTGCTGGCGCGGGGTGGGGCGTTTGAGGTGATCGGGGACCAGGCTGTGGCCGTGCTCGATGGCTGCAAAATACAGCGAGGGAACATGCGCGGGCAACGCCACCAGCGGGGCTGCGCCTGAACAGCACCAGCAATGCTGCATGGTGGAGTGTTCGTCTTTCTGGCTGTCGCCGGCGTCAAGCTTGCCCAGGGAAACGGCGACCATCTTGGTGCCGGTGGAGGTGCAAAAGCTGCTCCACATGAATTGCTCGGTTACAGCGTTTTTGGCGTCACCCATCGCGCCGGCCGTCGACATGGCGAGCATGTTGAACAGCACTGCAAAGCAGGCGATCCAGGCAAATGCAAACCGTTGTCGGGACATGAGCAATTCCATGAGTGAAGCGATCAGGCGGCTATTTAGCCTGAATGATCGGCGTAAGTAAAAAGAGCAGGTGTGGCGAAGTGTCGCGCAAGTATAGCGGATGCGGGTTTTGTACTCCTCATCGGGCCAATCTGTGGGAGCGGGCTTGCTCGCGATGGCATCTGCTGGTTTTACCAAGCAGACCGCGTCGTTTGCATCGCAGGCAAGCCAGCTTGTGTCTTCAAGGTATCTTAAACTCAGAAGGGTGAGAGCAGTGGATGGCAGACTGAAAGCCAGCGGTGCTTAAAGCACGAGTGGGAGCCAAGTCGCCATCCACCTCTCACTCTGACAAGAAGCCCGAACAGTTGGATGAGCGGCAAACTCGAAATCACAAGCTAGGGATAGGTCAGAGTGCTCTCACTTCTTGAGTGTAAGAGGACTTGGCGATGATTTCCTACTACGTTGGTCTCGATGTTTCGAAAGCGACTGTGGATGTGGGGTTTCTTCCTGCAAATTACCCGCAGTTTCAGGTCAGTAATGACCTTGAGGGCTTCACTCGGCTGATCACATGCCTGAACGAGCTTGAGGTGGGGCGGATCTTGCTTGAAGCCACCGGCGGCTATGAAAGGGCATTGCTCAGAGCCTTGCGGTTGGAGGGTTTGAATGTCTTTCGCGTCAATCCCAAACGCGCTCGCGACTATGCGAGAGCTATGGGCAAGATAGCTAAAACCGATAAGATCGATGCTCAGATGCTGGCGAAGTTTGCGAGAGATTTCGAGGACTTGCCGCATGTTGAACCGAATAAGGATCGGGATGAGCTGGGCGAATTGCTCAAGCTGCGAGGCAGCTTGGTCAAGAGCCGGGACAGCGACAAGCGCCGGATGAAGCAAACCACATGCGCTAAAGCCATATCCACTTACACCGATCACATCGCTTACCTGGAGGGCCAGATCAAGTCATTGGGTAAGGAGATTGAAGATGCCTCGACCGTGCTGGATCAGGAGAAAGCCAGACGACTGAGGTCGGTGAAAGGGATCGGAGCCATCACCTGCGCAACGCTCTTGGCATTTCTTCCTGAGCTCGGAACCGTGTCGGGACGCAAGATTGCGGCTTTGGCAGGGTTAGCGCCCTACAACAACGATAGTGGCAAGAAGAGCGGCCCCAGATCAATCGAGGGCGGGCGCTATACAGTGCGTGGCGCAACCTATATGTCGACCTGGTCAATGGTCCAGCACGATCCGCAAGTCAAAGCCGAATATGAGGCTCTGCGAGCGCGAGGCAAGCTTGCGAAGGTCGCTGTTGTGGCATGCATGCGCAAGCTATTGATTCGTCTTAACGCAATGCTGCGAGATGGCACGGGTTGGAGGGAGAAGAAATCTCAGGCCCCGCATTTTGATAACAAATGAGGGGCACTTTACTGAAGCGAGGGCTTCGCCAGTAATACCGCTACGCGGTATCGCTGGCGAAGCCATGTCCGAAAGGATTATTTGAAAATAAATCCTCAATGACAGTTGCTCCCACAGGTTGGGGGCTGTTCACAACAGACAACGTTCCTGCGCCAACGCCTCCAGCACGTCCTTGGTCGTCAAAAACTCCCGATCCACCTGTGCCAACACCGGCCGCTTGAGGATCAACACGGGCACCCCGCGTTCACGGGCCACTTCCAGCTTGGGCTCGGTGGCGCTGCTGCCGCTGTTCTTGCTGATCAACACATCGATCCGGCGCTGCTCGAACAAGGCGCGCTCTTCGTCGATCAGGAACGGGCCCCGTGCGCCGATCACTTCGCAACGCTCATTGCCCGGATAGACGTCGAGGGCGCGCAAGGTCCAGAACTGCTGTTCGGGGATCTCATGCACATGCTCCAGCGGCTCGCGGCCCAAGGTGAACAGCGGGCGCTTGAAAGGCTTGAGGGCTTGGACCAGTTCGCTCCAGTGCGCCACTTCGCGCCAGTCATCATCCGGTTGCGCAACCCACGCGGGGCGGCGCAGGGCCCAGCACGGGATAGTGCTGGCGGCCGCGGCGAGGGCCGCGTTCTGGCTGATTTGCGCGGCGTAGGGGTGAGTGGCGTCCAGCAGCAAATCGATACCCTCGTCGCGAATGTACCGGGCCAGACCTTCAGCGCCGCCATAACCGCCCACCCGTACCTCGCAGGTCAGGTCCGTCGGCACCCGGCCTACACCGGCCAGGCTGTAGACATGTTGCGGGCCCAGGGTGCGGGCGATGGCCAGCGCTTCGGTGACGCCACCGAGCAACAGTATCCGCTTCATGCAAAGGCTCCTGCGTGGCCAACGATCCCGCCCTGACGGTCGATGGCAAATACTTCAACCTGCACCTGGGCAGGCACCACGCTGCGGGCAAAATCCAGTGCGTGCTGGCACACCGCATCGCCCAGCGCGATACCTGCCGCGCTGGCCATCGCCAAGGCTTGCTGGCTGGTGTTGGCCTGACGAATCGCCTCTTGCAGCGCCTGGTCTGCACCCATGTCGGCGGCCCACCGGGCCAGTTGTGGCAGGTCGATGCTGGAGTGACGGCTGTGCAGGTCCATATGCCCGGCAGCCAGCTTGCTGATTTTTCCGAAGCCGCCGCAAATGCTCAACTTATCCACAGGGACTTTGCGCAGGTGCTTGAGTACCGCGCCGACGAAGTCACCCATTTCGATCAGGGCGATTTCAGGCAGGTTGTACACCCGGCGCATGGTGTCTTCGCTGGCATTGCCGGTGCAGGCGGCGATATGCAGGTAGCCATTGGTTTTGGCCACGTCGATGCCTTGATGGATCGAGGCGATATAGGCTGCGCAGGAAAACGGGCGGACAATGCCGCTGGTGCCCAGGATCGACAACCCGCCGAGAATGCCCAGGCGCGGATTCATGGTTTTCAGGGCCAGGGCTTCGCCGTCCTGCACGTTGACGGTCACTTCAAAGCCGCCGTTGTAATTCAGCTCGCTGGCCAGTTGCTGCAAATGGTCGGTGATCATCTTGCGCGGCACTGGATTGATCGCCGGCTCGCCCACGTTCAGCACCAGCCCCGGACGGGTCACGGTGCCGACGCCGCGTCCGGCGACAAAACCGATACCCGGTTCCGGGCGCAGACGCACCCGCGAGTACAGCAGTGCGCCGTGGGTGACGTCCGGGTCGTCGCCCGCATCCTTGATGGTGCCCGCTTCGGCGCCGTCTTCGCTCAGGCGGCAGAACTCCAGGCGCATCTGCACCTTTTTACCCTTGGGCAAGGTGATTTCCACCGCGTCGTGGCTGGCGCCGCCCAGCAGCAAGCGGGCAGCGGCCAGGCTGGTGGCGGTGGCGCAGCTGCCGGTGGTCAGGCCACTGCGCAGCGGAGCGGGTTGTTCGCCGGTTTCGTCACGCATCGAGGGGTTTGGTCACGTCTAGAAGAGTAATGGGCAACGCCTGGCGCCAGGTGTCGAACTCGCCCAAGGGTTGTGCCTGGGCGATGTGGACCCGTGTCAGCTCACCGCCATGGCGCTCACGCCAGCTCATCAAGAGCATTTCACTTTGCAGGGTGACGGCATTGGCCACCAGTCGCCCGCCGGGCTTGAGCTGCTGCCAGCACGTGTCGAGCACACCTTCGCGGGTCACGCCGCCGCCAATAAAGATCGCGTCCGGGCGCTCCAGCCCTTCAAGGGCTTGCGGGGCCTTGCCACGAATCAGTTGCAAGCCGGGTACGCCCAGGGCATCGCGGTTGTGTTCAATCAATTGCTGGCGCCCGGTATCCGCTTCAATCGCCAGGGTGCGGCAGCTGGGCCAGGTGCGCATCCACTCGATGCCAATCGAGCCGCTGCCCGCGCCCACGTCCCAGAGCAATTGGCCGGGCAAGGGGGCTAGGCGGGCAAGGGTGATGGCGCGCACATCGCGCTTGGTCAGCTGGCCATCATGGGCAAAGGCGCTGTCCGGGAGCCCGCCGGTGCGTGACAGCGGCTGGGCGCTGTCGTCGGCCAGGCAGTCGATGGCAATCAAGTTAAGGGCGGCGATGGGCGGGTCGCTCCAGTCATTGGCACTGGCTTCTACCCGTCGTTCCGCCGGGCCGCCCACGTGTTCCAGCACATGCAGGCGGCTGGGGCCAAAGCCACGTTCGCGCAGCAGGGCGGCGATGGCGGCCGGGCTTTTACCGTCATTGCTCAAGACCAGCAGGCGTACGCCGCTGTGCAGGTGCGCGTTAAGGGCCGCCACCGGGCGGGCCACCACAGACAGCGTGACCACGTCCTGCAGTGGCCAACCCAGGCGAGCGGCCGCCAGAGAGAAGGATGACGGTGACGACAGCACTTGCATCTCATCGCTGGCAATCACTCGCGCCAGGCTGGCGCCGACCCCAAACAGCATCGGGTCGCCGCTGGCCAGAACGCAGACCGGCTGGCCGCGCAATGCCAGCACTGGCGCCAGGGAAAAGGGACTTGGCCACGCTTGGCGTTCGGCGCGAATACAGGCGGGCAGCAGGTTGAGCTGACGCTGGGCGCCGAACACCGTGGCTGCGCCGAGCAAGGTGCGACGCGCATTTTTGCCCAGCCCGCTAAAGCCGTCTTCACCGATTCCCACAATTGTTAGCCAGGGCGACATGCCAATCCTCTTGTTCAACGCCAAATGTTCCATCCGCCAGCGGGTCTGCATGGCCCGTGGAATCAGGCCGCATGATAGCGCAGCCTCGGGCTGCAGATGCCTTGTGCATTCATTCCGTCCGGCAGGCTTTTCATGAGGCTGTCCAAAGCAGGCATAATGCGCCACCTGCAATAGCGAATTGCCTGCTCTGGATAACCCTTTGATTTTGCCACCTGAACCTTCTGTCACGACGCCTGTGCGCCCTTCGGCGT
Organism: Pseudomonas sp. ML2-2023-3; assembly: GCF_037055275.1. Lineage (NCBI taxonomy): Bacteria > Pseudomonadati > Pseudomonadota > Gammaproteobacteria > Pseudomonadales > Pseudomonadaceae > Pseudomonas > Pseudomonas sp. ML2-2023-3. The sequence continues at coordinate 96,350 of NZ_CP146343.1, read as the reverse complement.
GCCCGGGGCTACTGCGCATTGTCCAGGCGATGGATGGCGGTATCTGTCGGGTCAAGCTGGACGGCGGCTCTATTACGGCCGCACAGGCGCTCGCGGTGGCCGATGTTAGCCAGCGCTATGCCAGTGGTGTGATCGAGGCGACTAACCGGGGCAACCTGCAAATTCGAGGGGTTGGTCCGCAGCATGCCGCGTTGATCGGTCCCTTGCTGGACGCAGGGCTGGGGCCCGCCACGGCTGCCAGTGATGATGTGCGCAACCTGATGCTCAGCCCCACGGCAGGTATTGACCGGGATCTGTTGATCGATACCTGGCCTCTGGCCCATCAAGTCCTCGACAGCCTGCAAAACACGGCGCGTTTTGCCGAGTTGTCCGCCAAGTTCGCCGTGCAACTGGACGGCGGTGAAGCGCTGGCGATGCTTGAACATCATCACGACCTTTGGTTGTCTACCGTTGACCTAAATGGCCAGACGCTACTGGCCTTTGGTCTGGCAGGCTGCCCGGCACACGATCCTGCCCTGGCTGGCGTGCCCGTCGAGCACGGGCATGCAGTGGTGCTGGCGGTACTTACGCTGTTCCTCGACCTGGCCCGCCTCGAGCACATTCGCATGCGCCACCTGCTCAAAGAGCTGCCGGTCGAGACGTTTATGGCGCAGTTGGCACAGCGCCTGCCGGTACCGCTCATTGCGCTTTCGAGCTGGCGACGGGAGCCCGGCGCGGCGTCCTTGCACATCGGAACGTACCCACAACGCGACACGGAACGGGTCTATATCGGCGCCGCTCCGCCGCTGGGACGGCTGAGTGCGATCATGCTTGAGGGGTTGGCGCATCTGGCCCGGGAGTATGGTGATGGCACGTTGCGGTTTACCCCGTGGCAAAGTGTGCTGCTGCCCAACCTGCGGGCTGCAGATGCGCCAACCGTCACGCGCCAGTTACACGGGCTGGGGTTGAGCTGTGATGCGGCCCTGCCGCTGGCGCACCTGATCGCCTGCACCGGCTCCAGCGCCTGTGCCAAAGGCCTGGCCGACACCAAGCAGGATGCCCGCCAGTTGGCCGCGTTGTTGACTGCGCCCAAGACGATCCATTTGACCGGCTGCCTGCGTTCTTGCGCGGCAGCCCATGTTGCGCCGGTCACATTGCTGGCCGTGGCGCCCGGTCATTACGACCTTTATTTACGTGCCCCAGAGCAGCCGGGATTCGGTGTTCTGCGTGAGCGCAACCTTACTATTGAAGCGGCAGGCGCCTGGCTTGAGGCCCGCCAACGGAGCAACACCGATGATTGATTACATCCGCGATGGTCAAGAGATCTATCGCAACTCGTTCGCCATTATTCGTGCCGAGGCCAACCTGGACAGCATCCCGGCGGATCTGGAAAAACTCGCGGTGCGGGTGATTCATGCCTGCGGCATGGTCGACGCCATTGAAGACCTGCGCTTTTCTCCGGGTGCAGGCAAGGCCGGGCGCGATGCCCTGGCCGCTGGCGCTGCAATTTTGTGCGATGCGCGCATGGTCTCCGAAGGCGTCACCCGTACCCGCTTGCCGGCCAACAACCCGGTGATTTGTACCCTGCGTGAAGAAGGCGTGCCCGAACTGGCGCTGGAAAAGGGCAACACCCGCTCGGCCGTGGCCCTTGAGCTGTGGCGCCCGTATCTGGAAGGCAGTGTGGTGGTGATCGGCAACGCGCCCACCGCGCTGTTTTACCTGCTGGAAATGATCGACGCAGGCGCGCCCAAACCAGCGCTGATCCTGGGCTTCCCGGTGGGGTTTGTTGGCGCGGCTGAGTCCAAGGCCATGCTGGCGGCAGACAGTCGCGGCGTGCCGTTTGTGATCATGCAGGGCCGCCGTGGCGGCAGCGCGATGGCCGCCGCCGCGGTCAATGCACTGGCAACGGAGATCGAATAATGACGCAGCCAGGACGTTTGATCGGTCTGGGCGTTGGCCCCGGGGACCCGGAGCTGATTACCGTTAAAGCCTTGCGCCTGCTGCGTGAGTCGCCGGTGGTGGCGTACTTCGTCGCCAAGGGCAAAAAGGGCAATGCCTTCGGCATCATCGAAGCTCATCTGCAAGACGCGCAAACCCAGATGCCGCTGGTGTATCCGGTGACCACTGAAGTGTTGCCCGAGCCATTGTCGTACGAGCAGGTGATCAGCGATTTTTACGATCAGGCTGCCGTCGAAGTGGCCGTGCATCTGGACGCCGGTCGCGATGTGGCGGTGATCTGCGAAGGCGACCCGTTCTTCTATGGTTCCTACATGTACCTGCACGACCGTCTGGCCCAGCGTTTTGAAGCGCAGGTAGTGCCGGGCGTGTGCTCGATGCTGGGTGGCGCCTCGGTGCTGGGCGTGCCGCTGGTGTATCGCAATCAGAGCCTGTCGGTGCTCTCGGGCGTGCTGCCCCATGACGAACTCAAGTCGCGCCTGGCGGTTGCCGATGCGGCGGTGATCATGAAACTGGGCCGCAACTTTCATAAAGTGCGTGAAGTGCTGGGTGAACTGGGGCTGGCCGAGCGTGCGCTGTATGTCGAGCGCGCCACCATGAGCAATCAGAAAATCGTCCCGCTCAACGAAGTGGAACCGATGTCTTCGCCGTACTTCTCGCTGATCATCGTGCCCGGCGAACGGTGGCAGGGATGAGTCGTCCAGCGCCAGCCATTGTCATTCTGGGCAATGGCAGCCTGAATACCGCGCAGCGTATTCAACAGTGCTATCCCGAGGCGCTGATTTACGGTCTTGCAGGGCGGGTTGAGGACGTTGATCGCGGTTACAGCGATTTTGGCGCCACCCTGCGTGAGCTGTATCAACAGGGCACACCGATTATTGCGCTGTGCGCGGCGGGGATTGTGATCCGCACGCTGGCACCGTTGTTGCTGGAGAAGGGCGCCGAGCCGCCGGTACTGGCCGTGGCCGAAGACGCCAGCGCGGTGGTGCCGCTGCTGGGCGGGCTGGGTGGCGTGAATGATATGGCCCGCAATATCGCTGCAGGCCTGGGTATTGCCCCGGCAATTACCACCAGTGGTGAGCTGCGTTTTGGCACCTGCCTGCTCAATCCGCCAGCGGGTTATGCGCTGGGTGATCTTGAGCTGGGCAAGCGCTTTGTCTCGGACCTGCTGGCGGGCGAGTCGGTGCGGATCGAAGGGGATGCGCCATGGCTGGCCAGCGCTCAACTGCCTGAAAGTCAGCAGGCACGGCTGGCCATTCATATTGGCAGTGCCGAACGTGAACCGGCCGCCGACGAACTGCTGATCTATCCCCGTAATGTGTTGGTGAAAGTGGCTGCTGAAGTGTTGCCACAGGCCATTCGCCAGGCCTTGCATAACGCGAAGCTGGCGTGGCAATCACTGGCGTGCATCGTCGCCGACGATACCTTGATGGCCAGCGCGCAATTGCGTGAAACAGCCCTTGAACTGGCGGTGCCCCTGCGCTTTGTCAGCGCGGGTGAGCCGGTAGTGCCTGCTGTCTGGCGCGAGGTGGGCAATGACATGTCCCTGGGCGTTGCCCCCGCGCCATTGGACCCGTTGCAGCTGGGTCGGGCCCGTGGCCGTCTGGCCGTGATCGGCCTGGGCCCTGGCGCCGCCGAGTTGATGGTGCCTGCGGTCAAGGCCGAGCTGGCGCGGGCCAATGATGTGTTGGGCTATGAGACGTATGTGCGCATGGCCGGCCCGTTTCGCGACGATCAGGTGATGCATTGCACCGACAACCGCGAAGAAATGCAGCGCGCCCGCCACGCCTTCGAGCTGGCGGCTCAAGGTCGTTCGGTGGTGGTGGTGTCTTCGGGGGATCCGGGGGTGTTTGCCATGGCGGCGGCCGTGCTTGAGGCCCTGCACGAGTCCACGGACCCGCAGTGGCACAGCGTTGACCTGGAGATGTTGCCGGGGGTGTCGGCCTCGCTGGCCACGGCGGCGCAGGCGGGAGCGCCGTTGGGGCATGACTTCTGCGTGATGTCGCTGTCGGACAACCTCAAGCCGTGGAGCATCATTGAAAAGCGCCTGGACCTGGCCGCTGAGGCGGATCTGGCGCTGGCGTTCTACAACCCGATTTCCCGTTCGCGCCCGTGGCAGCTGGGTGTGGCGCTGGATATCGTCAGGCGCCATCGCACGGCGCAAACACCGGTGGTACTGGGACGCGATATCGGTCGTCCGGGGCAGACCCTGCGGGTGACTACCTTGGGCGAACTGACGCCGGATCAGGTGGATATGCGCACGATGGTGCTGGTGGGGTCGTCGACCACCTGCACATTCCCGCGGGTCGATGGCACGCAGTGGGTGTACACGCCGCGCTGGTATGGCGAGAAACCCTGACAAAAGCCTGTAGTCGCTGAGGAGCGGAGCGAGGCTGCGAGGGGTTGCGCAGCGACCCTGCTTGAAGGTCCTTCGGCCCTTATCGCAGCCTGCGGCAGCGACTACACGTGTTGTTCAGGCCTTGGAAATCAGTCATTTCGTACGACGTTTCGCTTTCATTCTCGTGAAACATCCGAGAAGATTCCGCTCGCTTGCGCCTGTCCATTTCGGGGAATAGTCTCGGCCAATCGCTGCAAAATCAGCGATCGGGTTTAGTAGCCCGGCTTTAGTGTTTGGCGCAAGGCGCCACCTTTTCGAGGCGCTTTTTTACGGCCTGCGTTTTATGGTGGCCGTGCGCAGGGTGCCCTCGGGCACGCCGGTTCCCAAACACGCCGGTCTACTAACCTGTGCACGGCTGCCACCCATTTGTTTAGTAGCGAAAAGTGGCAGCTCCCTTAACGTGTTTGGAGTTAAGCCATGAAAAAAATCACCCCCGATCCCCCTGCTTTACCCCTCGATGCTGCTGACAGTCACGACCCGTTGCTGGATCGTGCCGCCGTCGAACGTGCGCTCAATTATTACCTGCAAAACCATAAGCCTCAACGCCCCATGGGCACGGCCATGCTGGCCATCCCGCACAGTGTCAATTCAGAAGCGGCTTTGGCCCAGGCGTCAGACTTGTTGCGCTGTGCGGCTGCCTGCGCGAATGAGGCGGGGAATGGCTTGAGCGGGCCTGCGCGCGATTTGGTGTTGTCGGTCATGCACCTGGTGGAGCTGGCCAAGGGGTATGTCGACACGTCGCTGGACACGCTGGCAACGCACTAAGGCAGCACGCGCCTGATTGGCGACAGGCGCGTCATTGTCAGGGAACCATGTAGCCCCGGATCCCGGTGAAGATGATCTGGGCCGCCAGGGCGCAGACAAACAGGCCCATCAGGCGACTGACGATCTGCAGCCCCTGTTCGCCCAGTATCCGTTCGATTCGGTTGGAGAGGTAAAGCACCACGCCAACCGTCAGGCTCGCCAGCGCAATACTGGTGATCGCCATCAGCTTGTCGTCCCAATGGGGCTGACTGACCCCCATGACCAGCAACGCACCAATGGTGCCGGGGCCGACGGTCAGCGGAATGGTCAGCGGAACTATGGTCACGTCTTGCTGCACGTTGTCGGTCTGGACGGCCGATTTACCCTGGGCCATGCCCAGTGCCGAAATAAACAGCACGCTGCCGGCACCGATGCGGAAGGCGTCGACGGTAATGCCAAACACATTGAAGATCGCGCGCCCAAACAGGTACAGCAGTACGCTGGAGATCAGCGTTGCCAGCGCCACCTTCCAGGCCAGGCGACGGCGTTCCTTGTTCGAGTAACCCCGGGTCAGGCTGATAAAGCACGACAGCACGAAAAACGGGCTGTAGAGCACCAGCATCTTCAAATACACACTGAACAGCATATGAAGCATGGTCTTGGCTCATATCGAAGGGGGGGCGCCCGAAAGTCTATCAGGGGATCGGCTGTCTGTTAGGACAGTTGTGCCGTGGATTGACGCAACTCACGTTGTTCAACCCAAAACTCCACCAGTTCTCGCAGTTGCGACAGTTCTACGGGTTTGGACATGTGGCCGTCCATGCCGGCCTGACGGGCGCGCTCCTTGTGTTCGGTGAGGATGTGCGCGGTCAATGCGACCACCGGGGTGCGTATGCGCTGATGGCTGACTTCCCAGGCGCGCAATTGCTCCGTGGCTGAGAAACCGTCCAGCACGGGCATTTCACAGTCCATCAGCACCAGATCGTATTGCCGGGCTTTCATGGCTTTGAGTGCTTCTTCACCGTTGCAGGCGGTGTCCGGGTTCAGGTTGAGCTTGCCCAGCATGCCGCGAATGACCTTGGTGGAGATGTTGTTGTCTTCGGCCACCAGGATGCGAAAGTCATTGGGCACTGAAACAGGCACGGCGGCGGGGCCGTTGGCGGTGGTGTGCGCGGTGGCATGGCCCTTGTTGCGTTGGGTCAGCTCATCGGCCAGGGTGGTTTTGAGGGTGTAGCCGGCCACCGGTTTGGCGAGGATGCGTTTGATCCCGCAGTTGCGTGCAATGATCTTGCTCGGTGCGTTGCTGATCCCCGTGAGCATGACCAGCAGGATGTCGTGGTTCAGGCTCGGGTCTTCCTTGATTTTGGCGGCCAGTTGCATGCCGGTCATGCCGGGCATGTTCTGGTCCAGCAGCACGATGTCGAAGTAATCACGCAAGTGAGCCTTGGTGCGCAGCAAGGCCAGGGCTTCCTTGCCCGATGCCGCAGCACTGACATTCAAACCCCAGGCGCAACATTGCTGTACCAGCACTTTGCGGCAGGTGTCATTGTCGTCCACCACCAGCACCCGTGCGCCCTTGAGCGGGCTGTCCAGGTCGGAAGTCGGGTGCTCAAGGTGTTGCGGGTCCAGGGGCAGTGTCAGCCACAGGTTGCTGCCGGTGGTTTGTCCGGGCTTTATGCCGAATTCACCGCCCATCAACATGATCAGCTGGCGAGCGATTACCAGACCCAGATGGCCCCCCAGGCGGGTCGCGGCGAGGAAGTTCTTGCTGTGCAATTCGGCGTGCAACAGGGCATCACGCTCCTGTTCATCCATCGGTTGGCCAGAGTCCTGAATGGCAATGCGCAGTCGCGGCGGGCCACTGCGTTCCTCCAGTGCGACAACGATGAGGATCTCGCCCTCGTCAGTCTTTTTCAGGGAACTTTCGAGCAGGCTCAGCAGTGTTTGGCGCAAACGCGTAGGGTCACCGCTGATGACCCGTGGCACTTGTGGCTGGATAAAACTGATGAGTTCGACGTTCTGCTGTTCGGCCTTGGTGCGAAAAATACTCAGGCAGTCTTCGATCAGGGCATTGAGATCGAATTGCACGTCATCAAGCTCGATTTGCCCCGATTCGAGCTTGGAAATATCGAGGATTTCGTTAATCAGTGTCAGCAGTTCGTTGCCCGCGCTGTGGATGGTCTGGACGTAGTCACGTTGCTTGACCGACAGCGGCGTGCCCAACAGTAGCTCGGTCATGCCCAGCACCCCGTTCATGGGGGTGCGGATTTCATGGCTGATCTTGGCCAGAAACTCGGCCTTGGCATTCACTTCGGCATTACTGGCGGCCAGCTCGCGGCTAATACTGAATTGGGCCTGAGTAATGCTGCGGTTGCGCTCGCTCAGGGCGATGCTCATCAGCAACCCGCTGATGCAGATGATCACCATCAGGGCCAGGACCAGCTCCTGCGGCGCGATGAGGGTCAAGCCCAGCAACGCGGGGAGAATCACCAGGGTGCCGATGTTGAAAATCACCATCGCCATGACAAACATGCGCGCGGGCCGATAGCCCTTTTGCCAGTGGTAGACCGAGACGGCCAGGATGCTGACGCTTGCCAGTCCGACCAGGGCGTAGGTCATCACGTTCAGCGGCAGATTATCGATAAACAGGAGCAACAGGCCGCCGAGGCCGATGATCAGGATATCCAGCAGCAGCAGCTTGTGCAGCCGGTGCGCACCACGGGTCGAGAAAAAGCTGTAGGTAAACATCAGCCCGCAAGGGGCTGTCAGCAGCAGCGTCAGGTACGCGCCGGGGGTCTGGATGGCGTGCCAGTCAGGGAGCCAGGGGTCCAGCAGGTTCAGGAACAGCGCCGAACTGGCCATCAGCAGGATTTCACAGATGGCCAGCCACAGGCTGCTGGGCGAACGGCTGAAGGCGAAGCGAATAAGGTTGTGCAGCAACAGCATCGACATGCAGCCCAGCAGCAAGCCATAGAGCAAGGGCTTGGTCTGGTTGGCAGCCAGCATGACGGCAGTGTCGAGGGTAATGTGGGGGCGCAACTGATGGTCCGAGACCATGCGCAGGTAGACATCCAGAGGTTGTGAGCTTTGGGGCAGGGGCAGCAGGTAGTCGCTGCTGGGCACGGGCTTGCTGTTGATGGGTAATGCCGTGCCGGTGTTGGTCTGGCTGATCAGTTTTTGATCATCGAAGACATACATGTCGAGGTTTGCCAGATCGGGGGCGAATATCCGCAGGATCTGTTCATGCTTGTCGGGTTGCAGGTGTACCCGCAGCCACAGGGCTTCGCCGGGTTCTGCAGCGGCTATTCGGTCGAGTTCGACAGGGCTGAACTGGCTGGATAGCCGGGGTGAGCGCACATCACTCAGTTGCAGGGTAGCCTGAGGGTCTGGCAATACAGACCAGCTGGTACCTGATGCAGCCTGCACAGGCATCATGCCGAGCACAGAGCCCAGCAACGTGATGGTAAAAGCTATGGCGATCCTGAGCCAGCGCACGGCGAAATCCCTTCGTAAAGTGAAGCCAGATGATAACTATGCGCGGGCCTGGAATAGTTAGGCAAGGGCAGGCAGCCCCCGCCTATCTATGTGGATTGCTTATTCCTGGTCGTCACCGCGTTCGCGTGCAATGGCTCGGTAGCCAATATCGTTACGGTAGAAGCAACCTTCCCACTCGATGGCCTTGGCCAGTTCGTAGGCCTTGTGTTGTGCCGCTTCAACGGTGTCACCCATTGCGGTTGCGCACAGTACTCGGCCACCCGAGGTTACGACTTCACCGGCTTGATTAAGTGCCGTACCTGCATGGAAAACCTTGCCTTCCAGCTTGGCTGCGGCATCCAGACCGTGGATGACCGTGCCCTTGGCGTAATCGCCAGGGTAGCCACCGGCAGCCAGGACGATGCCCAGGCTTGGGCGCGGATCCCATTGCGCTTCAACCTTGTCCAGCGCCTGGGCCAGTGCGGCCTCAACCAGCAGAACCAGGCTCGATTGCAGACGCAGCATCACCGGTTGGGTTTCAGGGTCGCCGAAGCGGCAGTTGAACTCGATGACTTTCGGGTTGCCGGCTTTGTCGATCATCAGGCCTGCGTACAGGAAACCGGTGTAGACGTTGCCTTCGTCAGCCATGCCGCGCACGGTAGGCCAGATCACCAGATCCATCACGCGCTGGTGAACGTCGGCGGTCACGACCGGGGCAGGGGAGTAAGCGCCCATGCCGCCGGTGTTCGGGCCGGTGTCGCCATCGCCAACACGTTTGTGGTCCTGGCTGGTGGCCATTGGCAGAACGTTCTTGCCGTCGACCATCACGATGAAGCTGGCTTCTTCGCCGTCGAGGAACTCTTCGATCACGACCCGTGAACCGGCTTCGCCAAAGGCGTTGCCTGCGAGCATGTCGCGTACGGCGTCTTTGGCTTCGGTCAGGGTCATGGCGACGATTACGCCTTTACCTGCGGCCAGGCCGTCGGCCTTGATCACGATCGGCGCGCCGACTTTCTGCAGATAAGCCAGAGCCGGTTCGATTTCAGTGAAATTCTGGTAGTCGGCGGTCGGGATCTTGTGGCGTGCCAGGAAGTCCTTGGTGAACGCCTTGGAGCCTTCCAGCTGAGCAGCGCCGGCGGTAGGGCCGAAGCAGTCCAGGCCACGGGCGCGGAACAGATCTACCACACCGGCTACCAGAGGTACTTCCGGACCCACGATGGTCAGGGAGACATTCTTCTCGGCGAAATCTGCCAGCTGCTCAAGGGCCAGCACGTCGATGGCGACGTTCTCGCATTTGGCTTCAATGGCGGTGCCGGCGTTGCCCGGGGCAACGAATACTTTAGCGACACGTGGGTCCTGAGCTACTTTCCAGGCCAGTGCGTGTTCGCGGCCACCGCTGCCAATGATCAAAACATTCATTTCAAAAACCTCGGATGACGCTGAATTCTGGTGAGCACCGCAACCTGAGCCTGTAGTCGCTGCCGAAGGCTGCGAAGGGTTGCGAAGCAACCCGTTATCTCAGGCTCCCTGCAAATCCCATCGCAGCCTTCGGCAGCGACTACAGGGTTGCGGTGCGCTCAAAAGTGATTAGTGACGGAAGTGGCGCATGCCGGTGAACACCATGGCAATACCGGCTTCGTCTGCAGCTGCAATCACTTCGCTGTCACGCATCGAGCCGCCCGGCTGGATCACCGCAGTGATACCGGCCTTGGCCGCGTTGTCGATGCCGTCACGGAACGGGAAGAAGGCGTCCGATGCCATGACGGCACCCTGTACTTGCAGACCGGCGTGCTCGGCCTTGATCGCGGCAATACGGGCCGAGTTTACGCGGCTCATCTGGCCCGCGCCGACACCGATGGTCTGACGGCCCTTGGCGTAGACGATGGCGTTGGACTTCACGTACTTGGCTACTTTCCAGGCGAAGATCAGGTCGTTGATCTCTTGCTCGGTCGGTGCGCGCTTGGTCACGACTTTCAGGTCTTCGCTGCCGATCATCTCGATGTCACGGCTTTGAACCAGCAGGCCGCCGTTGACGCGCTTGAAGTCCCAGGCCGGGGCGCGATCTTCGCTCCACTGGCCGCAGGCCAGCAGGCGCACGTTGGCTTTGGCCGCGACGATGGCGCGGGCTTCCTCGCTCACGGACGGGGCGATGATCACTTCAACGAACTGACGCTCAACAATGGCCTTGGCCGTTTCGGCGTCCAGTTCACGGTTGAAGGCGATGATGCCGCCGAACGCCGATTCGGTATCCGTGGCGTAAGCCAGTTCGTACGCCTGGCGGATGCCGCCTTCAGCGTCCGGGCTCACGGCTACGCCGCACGGGTTGGCGTGCTTGACGATCACGCAAGCCGGTTTGACGAAGCTTTTTACGCATTCCAGCGCGGCGTCGGTGTCGGCCACGTTGTTGAACGACAGTTCCTTGCCTTGCAGCTGGGTTGCCGTCGCGATGCTGACTTCGGTCGGCTTGGCTTCAACGTAGAACGCCGCTTTCTGGTGCGGGTTCTCGCCGTAGCGCATTTCCTGGGCCTTGATGAACTGGCTGTTGAAGGTGCGCGGGAACAGGCCGCGGTCTTCGGTGCTCAGTACTTCAGCGGCCTGGTTCACGGTGCCCAGGTAGTTGGCGATCATGCCGTCGTAGGCCGCGGTGTGTTCAAACGCCTTGAGCATCAGGTCGAAACGCTGTGCGTAGGTCAGGCCACCGGCCTTGAGGTTTTCCAGAACGTTGGCGTAATCGCTGGCATTCACCACGATGGCCACGTCTTTGTGGTTTTTTGCAGCCGAACGGACCATGGTCGGGCCGCCGATGTCGATGTTCTCGATGGCGGTCGGCAGGTCGCAGCCTGGCTTGGAGATGGTGGCTTCGAACGGGTAGAGGTTAACGGCTACCAGGTCGATCGGCTTGATGCCGTGCTCGCTCATGATGTCGTCGTCGATGCCGCGACGGCCCAGAATGCCACCGTGGATTTTCGGGTGCAGGGTTTTCACCCGACCGTCCATCATTTCTGCAAAGCCGGTGTAGTCCGCCACTTCAACGGCGGCTACGCCGTTGTCTTGCAGCAGCTTGAACGTACCGCCAGTGGACAGGATCTCGACGCCGAGGGCTTCCAGTTCACGGGCGAAATCAAGGATTCCGGTTTTGTCGGAAACGCTGATTAGAGCGCGGCGGATCGGCAGGCGGGTAGTCTGATCGGTCATCTCGATTTCCATCAAAAGCAAAGGAGTCAGCAAAAAAGGCGGCCTGTTTTATCAGGACGCCTTTCAGGTTTGATTGAATGCTTACAGCAGATCGTACTGTTTGAGCTTTTTGCGCAAGGTGCCGCGATTGAGGCCCAGCAGCTCGGAGGCCTTGGTCTGGTTGCCCTTGACGTAGTTCATGACGCACTCGAGAAGGGGAGCCTCGACTTCGGAAAGTACCAGGTTGTAGACGTCCGTGACTTCAGCGCCCTCCAGGTGGGCGAAATAATTGTGCAGCGCCTTTTCGACACTCCCGCGAAGGGTCTGGCCTTCTTCGCTCGGTGTATTGAGGTGCTGTTTCAAGTTGACGTTGTCGCTCACGGGCGTTGTTCCACTCACTAATGTCTCGGTCATCATCGTCATGCGGCCACCCATCCTTCGTCCCCTGTTACCAGGCTCTTGTGTCGTTCGGCGAAAAACGCCTGAACGTTGGCGCATTGTGCTTCCGTATCTTCTAAACGATTGAAGTGGGCGCGAAACTCCTTGGCGCCCGGCAAGGTTGCCAGATACCAGCCGACATGCTTGCGGGCAATGCGTACGCCCAGCACCTCCCCATAGAAGGTATGCAATGCAGTCAGGTGCTCCAGCAGAATACGTTCCACTTCACTCAACTGCGGTGCCGGCATCAGTTGCCCGGTGCGCAGAAAGTGATCAATTTCGCGGAAAATCCAGGGCCGCCCTTGAGCCGCCCTGCCTATCAATAGTCCGTCAGCCCCGGTCGCGTTCAACACGTGCAGGGCCTTGTGGGGTGAATCAATGTCGCCGTTGGCAAAGACCGGTATCGACACCGCCTGCTTGATCGCGGCAATGGTGTCGTACTCGGCTTCGCCGGTGTACAGGTCGGCACGGGTTCTGCCGTGCACCGCCAGAGCGGTAATGCCGGCCTGTTCGGCGATCTTTGCCACCGTAATGCCGTTCTTGTTGTCCCGGTCCCAGCCGGTACGGATCTTCAGGGTAACCGGCACATCAACCGCAGCCACGACGGCCTGCAGGATCTCGTTTACCAGTGCTTCATCTTTTAGCAACGCGGAGCCGGCGGCCTTGTTGCAGACCTTTTTTGCCGGGCAACCCATGTTGATGTCAATTATCTGTGCGCCCAGTTCCACATTGGCCCTGGCGGCGTCTGCCAGCATTTGCGCGTCACCGCCGGCGATCTGTACCGAGCGTGGCTCGGGATCACCGTCGTGAATCATGCGCAGGCGCGATTTGCGGCTGTTCCAGAGACTCATGTCACTGGTGACCATTTCCGAAACAACCAGGCCTGCACCCATCCGTCGACAAAGCTGACGAAAGGGCTGGTCGGTGACACCCGCCATAGGGGCGAGAATCAAACCGTTGTGCAATGTATATGGGCCGATGCGTACCGCCGACATAGGACTTCCCTGTTGTGGGGCCGGATCTTGGGAGTTCGAAAAAGGGTTGGCATGATACCCGCTCTCGATGACTGGTTAAAGACGCAATTGGATGAATTTTGAACAATTAGCCGCAAGACACAAACCGCAAGCGGCAAGTGGGGGGCTAAGAGCCCGGCACTTGCCGCTTGCGGTTTGTCACTCAAAGCGTAGCGCGGTTATTCGGGCGAGTGAAAGCTCAGGCTGTAGTTCACGGCCTTGGGACCCGGGTCGAGGATGTCCAGCGCAATATGGATGGGGGTTTGCGGGGGCATTTCGGCTTTTGACAAATCCCCGGTCAGGTATTCGCCGGGTTTAAACCGACGACTGGCAATCATTTTGCCGTTGAGGTCGGCAAAACGCAGTTCCAGTAACGGGAAGGGCTGGGAGAACGGTGCGCGGTTGTAGAGGATGGCATCCACCACCAGCGCTCCGGTGAACTCGGGATGGCTGCGCACCACCAGATTGCTGCTTTTGATGCGGTCGATATCGACTTTGGACGGCACCGTGCAGCCGATCTGCGGACACAGTTGCTGGAAGATCGGACGGTATTGATCCTGGCGTGCCAGCTCGTCGAAGTGGTTGGCAATGTACTGCCCGGCCAATGCCGCCGCGGCCAGCAATACCAGCAAGGTCCAGAGCAGGCGCTTGCCCCAGGGGGTACGGCGCTTCTGCCAGTCCAGGTGCAGCGGATCGTCGACCAGATCCATCAACGGATCTTCGCGCATGGCTGGCTCGCTGCGCTTGCGCTTGTCTTTGCTGACCGGCGCAGGTTCAGGGAGCTCGTCGTCATCGTCATCGGTCGCCGACAGGCGCTCGCCCGGCAGCGGCGGCTCAAGGTCGTCGTCCAGCGAAAGCTGGAGCGGCGGTGTGTCGTCCGGTTCGTCGAGATCCAATGACACTGACGGTTCGGTACGCCCTGTCTTGGAGAGCTCTACGGCTTTTTCGGCATCCTTGGCCGTCTCGGCGCGGTCGGCTGCAGATTCACTGAACAGGCTGTCAGACCATTCGTTTTCTTCAGCGTCATTGCTTTCGCGACGAGCACTCAGTGAGCTGCTTTTGGGCGTGTGGGGCTGGCCGAAGCTTTTGCTGGGCTGTATTTCACGCTCTTCGAGCTTGGCCAGCTCTTCGTCCAGATCCAGATGGTCGAGGTCCATCGCGTTGGCCTGCCACGGTGCCGGGCTGGCCGGCACAGGTGTGGCAGGGGCCTGGACGGGTGTCGGCTCGATTACTTCGGGCGCGGCAACGGCAGGTGTCACCACGGCGGGCGGCTGCTCTGTTTCAGTGCTCTGGTTCAGCAGTTGCTGTGCGGCATTGAACACTTGCAGGCAGGCGCCGCAGCGCACCACTCCGCGAGCCATGCCCAATTGGGCGTGGCGCACGCGAAAGCTGGTTTGGCAATGTGGGCACTGGGTAACGAAGCTATCGTTCATGCGGCCATCCGGATTGAGCAGGCGTGCATTCTAGCGCCGACGGCCACTGATGCGCACCCAGCCATCGCGATTGGCAATCGGATCCAGATCGAAGTCCTTGGCGTACGCCGCAGCCACTTCTTCGCCCTGTTCGGCGAGGATGCCCGACAGTGCCAGGCGGCCACCCGGCTTGACCAGGCTCGACAATTGCGGTGCGAGGGATACCAGCGGGCCTGCCAGGATGTTGGCAACCACCACGTCGGCCTGAACCTGTGGCAGGTCTTCAGGCAGGTACAACGGGAACAGTGCTTCGGCGACATTGTTGCGCCCGGCGTTATCGCGGGAGGCTTCCAGCGCCTGCACGTCGATATCGGTGCCGATGGCTTCCCTGGCGCCCAGCAGCAGGGCGGCAATGGCCAGAATCCCCGAGCCGCAGCCGAAGTCCAGCACGTTGCAGTCTTTCAAATCCTGGCCGTCGAGCCATTCCAGGCACAGTGCGGTGGTCGGGTGGGTGCCGGTGCCGAACGCCAGGCCCGGATCGAGCAGCAGGTTGACCGCATCAGGTTCCGGGGCTGCGTGCCAGCTTGGCACGATCCACAGGCGCTGGCCGAAGCGCATCGGATGGAAGTTGTCCATCCAGCTGCGCTCCCAGTCCTGGTCTTCGATGACTTCGGCGTGGTGCTCAGGCAGTGGCGAGCCGGTGAGCAGTTCCAGATGGGACAGCACGAGGTCGGCTTCGGTGCCGCCTTCGAACAATGCCAGCAAATGGGTGTGCGACCACAGGGGGGTGGTGTTGAGTTCAGGTTCGAAAATCGGTTGATCTTCGGCGTCCATGAACGTCACAGAAACGGCACCGACTTCGAGGAACGCGTCTTCGTAGGTTTCGGCTTGTTCCGGGCTGATGGCGAGGCGTACTTGCAGCCAAGGCATGGCGGGCACCTTTGAAAAATAGGAGTGTGCAGCCGGTCGGGCTGCGAGAAGCGCGCAAGTTTACGCGAGCGGGCAGGCAGGGGGGTAATCAAAAACGATGAAAAGCGATCACGGCTGCGCAGCCCATCGCAGCCTCGTACCTCGTCAGCGACTACAGGTATTGCAAGCTCAGAAACAACAAAGCCGCTCGAAAGCGGCTTTGTTGATCGGATGACAAACTTACTGGTTAGCCAGTTTGTGTTCCAGGTAGTGAATGTTGACGCCGCCTTTGCAGAAGCCTTCGTCATTCACCAGGTCGCGGTGCAGCGGGATGTTGGTCTTGATACCGTCGACCACGATTTCGTCCAGGGCATTGCGCATGCGCGCCATGGCTTCGTCACGGGTCGAACCCCAGGTGATCAGCTTGCCGATCAGGGAGTCGTAGTTGGACGGAACCTTGTAGCCGCTGTACAGGTGCGAATCGACGCGAACGCCGTTGCCGCCCGGAGCGTGGAAGTGCTTGACCATGCCAGGGCTCGGCATGAACGTCGCAGGGTCTTCAGCGTTGATCCGGCACTCCAGCGAGTGACCGTGAATGTTCACGTCAGCCTGGGTGAAGGACAGCTTGTTACCGGCTGCGATGCTCAACATCTCTTTCAAGATGTCGATGCCAGTAACCATTTCAGACACCGGGTGCTCTACTTGCACACGAGTGTTCATCTCGATGAAGTAGAAGCGACCGTTTTCGTACAGGAACTCGAAAGTACCCGCGCCACGGTAGTTGATGTCGACACAGGCTTTTACGCAGCGAGCCAGAACTTCAGCGCGTGCGGTTTCGTCGATGCCCGGTGCCGGTGCTTCTTCCAGCACTTTCTGGTGACGACGTTGCAGCGAGCAATCGCGGTCGCCCAGGTGGATCGCGTTACCCTGGCCATCGGAAATGACCTGAACTTCCACGTGACGTGGGTTGGTCAGGTATTTTTCGAGGTAGACCATCGGGTTGCTGAACCAGGCGCCGGCTTCTTCGCGGGTCTGCTTGGCAGCTTCGATCAGGTCTTCTTCACGGTGTACAACGCGCATGCCACGGCCACCGCCGCCGCCTGCTGCCTTGATGATCACCGGGTAGCCGACTTCACGGCCGATGCGCAGTGCGGTTTCTTCGTCTTCAGGCAGCGGGCCGTCAGAACCTGGAACCGTAGGTACGCCTGCAGCGATCATGGCGTGCTTGGCCGAAACCTTGTCGCCCATCAGGCGAATGGTGTCGGCTTTCGGGCCGATGAAGGCAAAGCCGGATTTCTCGACTTGCTCGGCGAAATCGGCGTTTTCAGCCAAAAAGCCGTAGCCCGGGTGAATCGCCGTGGCGCCGGTCACTTCAGCGGCCGCGATGATGGCCGGAATGTGCAGGTAAGACAGGTTGGCCGGTGCCGGGCCGATGCAGACGGTTTCGTCTGCCAGACCCAGGTGCATCAGCTCTTTGTCGGCAGTGGAGTACACCGCGACGGTCTTGATCCCCATTTCCTTGCACGCCCGCAGGATGCGCAAAGCAATCTCGCCACGGTTGGCGATCAGGACTTTTTCCAGCTTCTGAGGCTTCAGCATCGTTGGCTCCCCGCGGTTCAAACGATGGTGAACAGCGGTTGGTCGAACTCAACCGGCTGACCGTTTTCGACCAGGATGGATTCGATAACGCCGGCTTTTTCAGCCGTGATGTGGTTCATCATTTTCATCGCTTCAACGATGCAAATGGTGTCGCCAACCTTGACGGTCTGGCCAACTTCAACGAAGGCAGGCGAGGTTGGAGCCGGGGTGCGGTAGAACGTACCGACCATTGGCGACTTGACCACAAAACCGTTCAGTTTTGGTGCAGCAGGCGCTTCGGTCACGGTGGCAACCGGAGCAACAGCAACGGGAGCCGCGGCTGGAGCTTGTTGCATTGGTGCCGGTGCGTAGAACTGCTGAGCTGGAGTCTTGCTGTGACGGCTGATGCGTACGGACTCTTCGCCTTCTTTAATTTCCAGCTCGTCGATGCCGGACTCTTCCAGCAGTTCGATCAGCTTCTTAACTTTACGGATATCCATGAATCGTCAACTCCCAATGGGTCTGTCAGGGGCGTTTAGCTTGTAGTTCAAGCTGTTCCAGGGCGGCCTCCAAGGCCAGTCGATAACCGCTGGCGCCAAGGCCGCAGATCACACCTACCGCAACGTCGGAGAAGTAGGAGTGATGGCGGAAAGGTTCGCGTTTGTGCACGTTAGACAAATGCACTTCGATGAATGGGATGCTCACCGCCAGCAGCGCGTCACGTAATGCCACGCTGGTGTGGGTAAAAGCCGCCGGGTTGATCAGAATAAAGTCCACGCCTTCGTTGCGGGCAGCGTGTACGCGGTCGATCAATTCATACTCGGCATTGCTTTGCAGGTAGAGCAAATGGTGGCCGGCATCACGGGCTCTCTGTTCCAGATCCTGATTGATTTGCGCCAGGGTAGTTGCGCCGTAGACGCCCGGCTCGCGGGTGCCAAGCAGGTTCAGGTTGGGGCCGTGCAGTACCAGAAAAGTCGCCATCTGCTGTTCCTTATTATCTATGTGCAGTTGTCAGTGCCGGGCGACTATGCCGAAAAGCGGATTCGCTGTCCAGTTAACTGCAATAGCCAGCACGATGACCGATGTTCGCGAAAAGTTTGTGACCGGTGCTCTAGATCTGGTCATTCGCGATAGCGACACGTTCGGCGAAGTCTGCGGCATTGATCTCGCCGATGACCCGCTGGTCACTTTTTTCGGCGCCGTTTTTTCCGAAGAACATCAGCGCTGGCGGGCCGAACAATGAGTAGTGATCGAGCAGGGCACGTTGCTCGGCATTGCTGGCAGTGATATCGAAACGCACCAGCCGATAACCTTTGAGCAGATCGACCACGCGGGGGTTGTTCAACACTTCGTGCTCGATCACTTTGCAACTGATGCACCAGTCGGCGTACCAGTCCAGCAACAGTGGCTGACCAGCGGCCTTGGCCTGAGCCAGTGCGCTGTCCAGCTCGGCCGGGGTGCTGACGGTCAGCCACTGGTCGGCCGGTTGGGCGCTGGCGGTCACTGCCGTGTTTGCGGGTTGCGACTGGCCGATGGGGTTGAACGGATCACTTTGACCGCTCAGTGCGCCGTACCAGCAGGCCAGTCCATAGACCAGCAAAAACAGCCCGAGTAACTGGGCCAGACGCTGGCGCGGGGCTTTAGCGGTAAATTCCAGGGTGCCGAGAAACACGCTCACGCCCGCCGCCAGCGCACCGATCAGAAGCAAGGTCACGGGCCCCGGCAATACGCGGCTGAGCAAGCCAATGGCCAGGCCGAGCAGCAGCACGCCAATGGCGTTTTTCACATTGACCAGCCAAGGCCCGCTTTTCGGCAGCCAGGCCGCGCCACCGGTGGCGACCAGCAGCAGCGGCGCACCCATGCCCAGACCGAGGGCGAACAGCTTCAAGCCACCCCCCAGCGCATCGCCACTGGCACTGATATAGAGCAAGGCCCCGGCCAGCGGAGCCGACACGCAAGGTGACACCAGCAGGCTGGAGACCACGCCCAGCACGGCGGCTCCCCACAGCGAACCACCCTGAGTGCGATTGGCCACGCGATCGAGGCGATTGCTGATGGCTTGCGGCAATTTCAGCTCAAACACGCCAAACATCGCGAGGGCAAAAACCCCGAAAAACAGGGCAAATGGCACCAGTACCCACACCGATTGCAGGCGTGCCTGCAGATTGAGCTGAGCCCCGAACAGGCCCATCAGGGCGCCCAGCAAGGCAAAGCACGCAGCCATCGGCAGCACGTAGGCCAGTGACAGGCTGAAACCGCGCAAGCCGCCGACCTGGCCCCGCAATACCACGCCGGACAGAATCGGCAGCATCGGCAAGACGCAGGGGGTGAACGTCAGGCCAATACCTGCGAGGAAAAACAGAGCCAGTTCGCGCCAGTTCCACGATTTTTCGGGTTGGCCGGTGGCAGGGGGGGCGGTGCCCTCGATGGTCAGTCGCTCGGTTTCAGGCGGGTAGCACAGGCCCTTGTCGGCGCAGCCCTGGTAGGTAACCACGAGGGTGAAAGGGCGCGAATCGTTGGCCGGGCGTGGGATATCCACATCGAGAATGCCGTGATAGACCTCGACGTTGCCAAAGTATTCGTCGTGTTTTGCTTCGCCGGGAGGCAGTTGCGCGGCGCCCAGGGCGATGTCGGCGGGTTCGGTCTTGAAGGCGAACTTGTGCCGATACAGGTAGTAGCCTTCGGTGGGGACAAAGCGCAGCTTTATCGACTCGGGTGTACTGCTGATCAGGTTGAGCTTGAACGCTTCGCGAACCGGCAAGAAGTCGCTGCTGTTATTGATTGCACCCAGGGTCGCACTGGGTCGGTTATCCAGTAACCCCGCGCCCAGGGCGGGCACGGCAAACAGCAAACACAGAAGCAGAAACAGGCGGCGCATAGGAATCTCGCAAGTCGAACGTGCGGGCATGATAGCGCGGTGCATGGGTATGTGTGTGGGAGCGGGTTACACCCGAAACGCCTGCACCGCGGTGTTGAGTTCTGACCCCAGCGTCAGTAGCTGCTGGCTCTGGTCGCGGGCAATGCCGATGCGTTGCAGGTTTTCGTCCCCCAGCACGTGAATGCGCTCGCTGTGATCGCGAATCTCGCTGACGGCGCCCGTTTGTTGTGCCGTGACGTCGGCAATGCGCACGGCGGTGTCTGAGATGGTTGCAATCGCCCCGACAATCTCATCCAGGGCACCGTCCGCGTCCTGGGCTTGCTGGGCGGTGGCCTGGGCGTGGGTCACTTGCGCACGGATGCCCTCGACCGATTGGCGGGCGGCCAGTTGCAGCCCACCAATGAGTACCTGTATTTCGTTGGTCGCACCCGCAGTACGTTGCGCCAGGGAACGCACCTCTTCGGCGACCACCGCAAAGCCACGGCCCATTTCACCGGCGCGGGCAGCCTCGATGGCGGCATTGAGCGCCAGCAGATTGGTCTGGTCCGCAATGGAGCGAATCACGGTCAGGACCCCGCCGATGGTGGCCGATTCTTCTGCAAGACGTTCGATGGTCTGCGCATTGCCTTGCACTTCTCCCACCAGGGCGTGCAGCCCGGTCAGGCTCTGGCCGATCACCCGTTGCCCTTGTGCCACGGCCAGCCCGGCGCTGCGACTGGCGTCGGCGGCCTGGCTGGCATCGCCAGCCACCTGAGAAATGGTGGCCTCCAGCTCACCCAGTGCGTCGCGGATTTGCGCGGTATCACCTGCCTGGCGTTGTGCGCCGCTGTGCAGTCCCGTGCTCAGTTCGGCCAGGGTCTGGCTGCTGCCGGCAACCTGCTCGGCATTCAGGCGCAGGGTGCCCACCAGATTCACCAGATAGCTGCGCAGCCGGTTGAGTGATGATTCGATGTCGCGCAATTCCCGGTTGGTTTTGCCCAGCTGAATGTCGCGGCTGAAGTCACCCTCGGCCCATGTCGAAAGCAGTGGTGCCAAATACGTCAGCACCCGCGCCAGTTTGCGTTGCAGGGTGTCGATCAGCAGCGCAATCAGCAGGATCAGGCCAATCATCAGTCCCTGAATCAACCGCACTTCGTTCTGGATCTGCCCGTGTTCGGCGCGTACCACCGGCTCCAGCCCGGCGATGGCCTGCTGCACTGCATCGAGTTTCAGGTGGGTGGCGGCGCTGAGTTGAGCGCGTTGTTCTATCTGGTTCCGGGTGCGCTTGAGCTCCGCCGGGTAACGGCTCAGCAGGCTGTTGAGTTCGCGCTTGAGGCCAATTCCGGCGTCTTCGGCCTGGGCTGTGGCGGTGGATTCCAGGCCCATCATCGCGGCAAAGTCGTCGGTGTCCGAAGCGCTTTTGCTGCTCACCCCCAGCAGGGGCAAGGCGTCGATTTGCCGGACCTGGCGCTCAATGCCGTCCAGCTCACGCGCCACGTCGCCCGCCAGCTCACTGCGCCCGCTACTGACCAGCTTGTCGCGAGCAAGAGACAGCTTGGCCAAGTGTTGCGAGGCGCCAAGCAACCAGGGCAGGTAGGCGCGGGCCTCGGGTGAGGCGGCATCGCTGGCGTACTGGCTGAGTTGTTCGAGGCTGGCGCCCAGCTCGCGTTCGGCTTGCAGCAGCAAGGCCTGGGGATCACCGGCCAATTTGCCGGCAGCCAGCAACTGGGTATTGCTGTAGGTGCTCAGGTCTTCAAGGCTGGGGCGCAGCGCATCGGCCAGCGCCACAGGTAATGGCTTGAGTTCGTCCTTGAGCGTGTCGAGGGCGCTGTTGGCATCGCTCAGGCGCAGGGCATCGCCGCTGGCCAGGTAGTCCTCGATATTGCGTGCCACCTTATTCTGGAACTGCTGCGAGAGGCTCAGGTAGCGCTCCATCAACAGGAAGGGCCGTTCCAGTGCCTGTTGTGACCACCACAAGGTTGCGCCCAGGGCGAGGCACACGGCGACCAGCAACAGTGTGTTGAGATTGGTTAGCAGCTTCAGGCGCATGTGGGATTTTGCCTACAACACAGTCAGAAGCGGCAGAAGTTATTGCACTTAAGTTACAGCGGTATGACGGGAAACAGGGGTTACGAGCAAATAGTGGCAATTGGCCTTGTCTGGGTGAAGCGCTGCACCTGATTGCGGCCGCTGTTCTTGGCTCGGTAAAGGGCTTCGTCTGCCTGTGAGGCCATCAGCAGGCTGTCAGCCTCGTCCTGCATTTGCACCACGCCGGCGCTGAACGAGCACGACAGATCGGTCGGCTGGGCGGGGTAGTGAATCTCCGAAAAACGTTGGCGAATCTGATTGAGCACCTTGTAAGCCGACTCTTGGTCCGTATCGGGCATCACAATCGCAAACTCTTCGCCGCCGTATCGGCCAATAAAGTCGGTTTTACGCAGGCGTTGCTTGAGAAACAGCGCCAGGCTTTTGATCACCCGATCGCCCATTGGGTGGCCGTAGCCATCGTTGACGTGTTTGAAGTGGTCCAGGTCGAGCATCGCAAAGCTCAATGGACGATTTTCACGGCGCGCGCGAAAGGTGCAGTCTTCGAGCAGTTGCAGGATATGGGTGTGGTTATACAGACCGGTCAGGCTGTCCCGCACCATGCGCGCCTTGAGGTGGCGGGCACGGGCGGCCCGATTGCGTACGGTGGTGATCAGATGGCGCGGCTGGATGGGTTTGGTCAGGAAGTCATCGCCGCCTTCGCTCATGGCGTCGAGTTGCTTGTCCATGTCGTCTTCGGCTGACAGATAAATGATCGGCACACTCACATAGCGATCGTTGTGGCGGATGACCTTGGCCAGCTCGGTGCCCGTACAGCTGGGCATGTACATGTCGAGGATGATCAGGTCCGGCTGGAAGTCTGCAAGCTGGGCCATGGTCTGGATCGGATCGGTCAGGGTGCGGGTGACAATTCCCGCGCTGTTGAGCAGGCGCTCGGTAAGCAACGTCTGGGCCCGGGAGTCGTCAATGATCAGCACTTTGTAAGGTTCGTACTGAGCGACACAGGTCAGCACTTCGACCTTTTCCATCAGGCTGGACGCTTCGAGGGTGCCGGTCATGAACGCTTGCCCTCCTGCGCGCACGGCGGCCAGGCGCGTCGGGGTGTCGGTTTCATGCAGGCTGAAAAACAGCAGCGGCAGTTTCTGCTCAAGGCCGACCTGGGCTTCGGCGGCCAGTTCCAGGCCAAGGCCCGGACCGCCGAAATCGACGTCCATCACAATCGCGGCCGGATGGCGCTCGGCCATGGCGTGGCGAAAGTTCATCGGGTTGTTGAAGGCCTGGACGCTGAGTTCAAAAAACTCCAGTTGCCTGGCCAGGCGGTCCGCCCGCTCCAGATCCTGCAGCAAGATATACACAGGCTTGCGCAGCGGCGGCAGGCGGATGTTGGCGTCCACGTCGCCCTGGCGCAGGCCGGTGCGCGACAGGCGCTGCATCAAACGGTTGAGCTCGGTGATGAGCTGGCTGCTCAGGCGACTTTGATTGGCTGCCATGTCTTGCAGCGCAACGTTGATCGCCCGAGCCAGCTCGGTGTGCTCCGGCTGTTCAAAACGCTTGGCAAAACGCAGCAGGCGCAGGTTGGCGTCGTCGAGTTCGGCCAGGCTTGCGGGTGACCATTCATTAGCTTGTAAACGCTGCCAGAGCTCAAGGATCTGGCGTGCCTGGTGGGTGACACGCTGGGCAAAGTGGTGTTTCAGGCGTTCGCGACTGGGGTCTTCTAGCTCTGTCATATCCTGGCTGCTGGTAAGTGAGCATGCTGAAATGAAATAGTGGCTCTATGCTAGCAGCTCGTTTCAAATGTACGAGTTTCTACTTGAAATTAACGGGTGGGTAGCCATTTTGCCCATCGCCCGCGTGCTTGTTCTATAGTGCCGGGCGTAAATGGCCCCTGCGATACGGCAGGAAGCCCGGCCCCGATTTAAAAGCGTGCACCCAAGGCACGATGGGTTAGGGTTATGGTCGAACCGTTGAATCAAGCAGATGAAAGGACATAGCCATGCTGGACTGGAAAAAACGTGAGGGCAGTGCCCGCGAGTCGGTAAAAGAGACCAAAACACAGTCGCGTGGCTATTTCAAAAGCATTCTGCTGAGCCGCTCCATCGCCGTGCTGGTGGCGATTTTCGTGGTGGTGAACCTGGGGCTTGGCTGGTACTGGAGCCAGGAACCGGACCTGTTCCCTGTGCAGCAAAACGCCCAGCTGGCGGCCGAGAAAGAAGGCAAGCAGATGGTGCCGGGCTTCACCACCGTCGAAACCCTCAAGACCGTGGCCGGTACGTTGCTCAACAAGCCGGGCGGGTATCTGTCCAATGACCGTCTTCCACCGGGCATCTTTTTGGACAATATCCCGAGCTGGGAATACGGCGTTCTGGTGCAGGTACGGGACCTGACCCGCGCCCTGCGCAAAGACTTCGCACGCTCGCAATCGCAATCGGCCGAAGATGCAGATCTGGCCAAGGCCGAGCCGCGCTTCAACTTTGACAACAAGAGCTGGATGCTGCCGTCCAGCGAATCCGAATACCAGGAAGGCATCAACTCCCTGAGCCGCTATCAGGCGCGTCTGTCTGATCCGAATCAGAAAAATGCACTGTTCTATGCACGCGCCGATAACCTCAACAACTGGCTGGGTGATGTAGGGACCCGTCTGGGTTCGCTGTCGCAACGCCTGTCGGCCAGTGTCGGGCGGGTAAAGCTCAATAGCGCACTGAAGACAGAATCTCTGCAGCCGGGCCAGGTGCCGGTGGTTGACGAAGAAGTGGTCGAAACGCCGTGGATGCAGATCGACAACGTGTTCTACGAAGCGCGTGGTCAAGCCTGGGCCTTGTCGCACTTGCTGCGTGCCATCGAAGTTGACTTCGCCGACGTGCTGGCCAAAAAGAACGCCACGGTGAGCGTGCGCCAGATCATTCGCGAGCTGGAAGCGGCTCAAGAACCGGTCTGGAGCCCCATGATCCTCAATGGCAGCGGCTATGGCGTCCTGGCAAACCACTCGCTGGTCATGGCCAACTATATTTCCCGCGCCAACGCGGCGGTCATGGACCTTCGTCAATTGCTGTCCCAAGGCTAAGCGATGGCTATTTCAGCTTTGGAGGCCGCACACCGTGCGGCCTCTGATGTCGAGCAAGTTGCCTGGGTCGATCGTGATGATCGCTTGCTGGGCGCCCTGGCGCGCCATGAGTTGCGCGAGCGCGGCCTGATCGGGCGCGGTACGTTCATCCTTTTATTCAATTCTGCCGGGGAACTGTGCGTGCATCAGCGCACCCTCAGCAAAGCGCTGTACCCGGGTTTTTGGGATGTGGCGGCAGGTGGAATGGTGGGTGTGGACGAAACCTACGCCGAGTCGGCTGCCCGGGAACTGGCCGAGGAGCTTGGGGTCAGTGGCGTGGCGCTGACGGCCCATGAGCGGTTTTACTTCGAAGGCCCGCAGAACCACCTGTGGTGCGCGGTGTTTTCGGCGGTGTGGGATGGCCCCTTGCAGGTGCAGCCCGAAGAAGTTCAGCAGGCCTGCTTCATGCCGGTGGACGAGGCACTGCGCTTGAGTACGCACCTGGACTACTGCCCTGACTCACTGGATGCGCTCAAGCGTTATCTGGCGCAAGTCAAAACCCTGTAGTCGCTGCCGCAGGCTGCGAAGGGTTGCGTAGCAACCCGTTTTCTCAAGGTCCCCACAACCCTCAACGCAGCCTGCGGCAGCGACTACAGGGTTCACCAAGATTTTTGCGCCGATTGGCTATTGGGCAGCAGCGATTTTGTCGTTACACTGCGCGACCTTTTTCAGGCTCAGGCGGTTTTCCCGCCTGAGTTGCGCTGCCCCTGCCAGAGTGGGGCTTCGCGGTCGGTATCCCTTGGCGCAACAGCGTCATGCACCGGCCAATTATTTGTCCTCCGAATGAGGATTGCCGGTGGCCAAAAAAGCCGCATCCTTCGCCGCCCTTGGTGGCCTGGTATTTTCCACCGACGCAGGTCGTCACTGTCCGGACTGTCGCCAGCCGGTGGACGCCTGTACCTGCAAACAAACCCTGATCCCCGAAGGTGATGGCATTGCCCGCGTGCGTCGCGAAAGCAAAGGCCGTGGCGGCAAGACGGTGACCACCATCACCGGCGTGCCGCTGGCTGAAGACGCGCTCAAGGAACTGGCCACGACGTTGAAAAAACGCTGTGGCACGGGTGGTGCGTTGAAAGACGGCATCATCGAAATCCAGGGCGATCACGTCGAGCTGTTGCTTGGCGAGTTGATCAAGCACGGGTTCAAAGCCAAGAAATCCGGCGGCTAGCAGCCTCTGTGAAAACCACCGCACAGCCGATCTGGCGCCTCTGAAGGGCTGGCCAGATCGTGCTTGCCATGGTTTTCACAGAGCCTGTTATCACGGGTTTCTAAACTCGGCGCTGTTGTCAGGGTCTGACTAATCGTCACGTTCACACTTTAGACTGCGCCAGCCTGCTTTCAGGCTGGGCTATTTGACTTATTTATAGGGGACTTCGATGTCCGTACGACGCACACGCAAAGACGATGGCAGCCAATGGACAGTTGCGGACAGCCGCAGCGTTTATGGGATTCGCCATTGGGGGGCCGGGTATTTCGCGATCAATGAAGCCGGTCGCGTAGAAGTCCGTCCGAACGGCCCGAACAGCTCGCCCATCGATCTGTACGAGCAGGTCGACGAATTGCGCAAAAACAGTGGCTTGTCCTTGCCGTTGCTGGTGCGGTTCCCGGATATCCTGCAAGACCGTGTACGCCAGTTGACCGGCGCTTTCGATGCCAATATCGAGCGCCTGGAATACCAGAGCAAGTACACCGCGCTGTACCCGATCAAGGTAAACCAGCAAGAAGCGGTGATCGAAAACATCATCGCCACCAAAGACGTGTCCATTGGCCTTGAAGCCGGCTCCAAGCCTGAGCTGCTGGCCGTGCTGGCGCTGGCCCCCAAGGGCGGCACCATCGTCTGCAACGGTTACAAGGACCGCGAGTTCATCCGTCTGGCACTGATGGGCCAGAAGCTGGGTCACAACGTCTTTATCGTGATCGAGAAAGAATCCGAAGTAGACCTGGTGATCGAAGAAGCGGCCTCGCTGAAGGTCAAGCCTCAGGTGGGTCTGCGCGTACGTCTGTCGTCCCTGGCATCGAGCAAGTGGGCTGACACGGGCGGCGAGAAATCCAAGTTTGGTTTGTCTGCCGCGCAATTGCTGTCGGTGGTTGAGCGTTTCCGTGTGGCCGGTCTGGATCAGGGCATCCGCCTGTTGCACTTCCATATGGGCTCGCAGATCGCCAACCTGGCGGACTACCAGCACGGCTTCAAGGAAGCGATTCGTTACTACGGCGAACTGCGCAACCTGGGCCTGCCGGTTGACCACATCGACGTGGGCGGTGGTCTGGGCGTGGACTACGACGGTACGCACTCGCGCAACGCCAGCTCGATCAACTACGACATGGACGATTACGCCGGTGTGGTAGTGGGCATGCTCAAAGAGTTCTGCGACGCGCAGAGCCTGCCGCATCCGCACATCTTCTCCGAGAGCGGCCGTTCCCTGACCGCGCACCACGCCATGCTGGTGGTGCAAGTGACCGACGTCGAGAAACACAACGACGACGTGCCGGTGATCGAGAACAAGGAAAGCCTGCCCGAGACCGTGCAATGGCTGGTTGACCTGCTGGGCCCGACCGACATTGAAATGGTCACCGAAACCTACTGGCGTGCCACGCACTACATGAGCGACATCGCTGCCCAGTACGCCGACGGCAAAATCAACCTGGCTGAAAAAGCCCTGGCCGAGCAGTGCTACTTCGCCGTATGCCGTCGCCTGCACAACTCGCTCAAAGCGCGTCAGCGTTCCCACCGTCAGGTGCTGGACGAACTCAACGACAAGCTGGCCGACAAGTACATCTGCAACTTCTCGGTGTTCCAGAGCCTGCCGGACACCTGGGCGATTGGCCAGGTCCTGCCGATCCTGCCGCTGCACCGTCTCAACGAAGAGCCGCTGCGTCGCGCCGTGCTGCAAGACCTGACCTGCGACTCCGACGGCAAGATCAAGCAATACGTCGACGAGCAGAGCATCGAAACCAGCCTGCCGGTTCACGGGCTGAACGAAGGCGAAGACTACCTGCTGGGTATCTTCCTGGTGGGCGCTTACCAGGAAATCCTGGGTGACATGCACAACCTGTTTGGTGACACCGATTCGGTGAACATCTACCAGAACGAAGACGGCAGCGTTTATCACGCCGGTATCGAGACCCACGACACCATCGAAGACATGCTGCGCTACGTGCACTTGTCCCCCGAAGAGCTGATGAACCACTACCGCGACAAAGTGGCCAGCGCCAACATCAGCGTCAAGGAGCGTACCCAGTATCTGGACGCGCTGCGTCTTGGCCTGACCCGTTCGTCGTACCTGTCGAGCCACTGATTGCCCGACATAGTCCTCGTTGACTGAACTACGCTGACCTGTGCATTGCAGGGGTCAGCGTTTTTTTTTGCCCAGAGGTCGCAGGCATGTCCAATACCTTCAAGCGCGTCATCGGGCTGGCCTGTGCGGGACTGATGGGCTGGCTGCTCAGCGCCTGCTCACCGGTGGGGGTCATCAACGGCCTGACGCCCACCGGCAGCTTCGAAAAAACCAGCGACATTGCCTACGGCGCAGACCCACGGCAAACCCTCGATATCTACCGCCCCAGGCAGCCTGTACCCGGCGCGCCGGTGGTGGTGTTCTTCTATGGCGGCAGCTGGAACAGCGGCTCGCGCAGTGACTATCTGTTTGTGGGCGAAGCCCTGGCTTCCCGGGGGATCACCACGGTGATTGCCGATTACCGGCTTTATCCACAGGTGCGATATCCGGAGTTTCTGGTGGACGGTGCGCAGGCGGTGGGCTGGACGTATCGGCACATTGGCGAGTACGGCGGCAATCCCCAGCGTCTGTACTTGATGGGCCACAGCGCCGGGGCCTACAACGTCGCGATGCTGGCCCTCGATGCGCAATGGTTGAAGGCCGTAGGCCTGAGCCCGGCCAATGTCCGCGGCTGGATTGGTCTGGCTGGGCCATACGACTTTCTGCCGATCAAGGATGAGGCCGTCAGGCCGGTATTTTTCTACCCGGATTCACCGCCCGAGTCGCAGCCGATTCGTCATGTCAGCCACGCGTCGCCGCCGACGTTATTGATGGCGGCCGCGACGGATACGCTGGTCAACCCGACCCGAAACACAGGCGGCCTGGCCAATGCACTGCGCGGGGCGCAGGTGCCGGTGCAGGAGCTGTACTTTTCGCGCACCAGTCACGTGACGCTGGTGGCGGCGCTTTCACGGCCGCTGCGCTGGCTGGCACCGGTGCTGGACAACGTCAGCGAGTTTGTCACCGCAACCCCGTAGGCGCAGGTTGCGGGGTCAGGTTGCAGCCTTGGGCGTAAACCACTCGTCCCGGCGCTGCATGCGCCACGCATAAACCGCCAGGGTCAGGCTGCGCAGCACCATAAACAGCAGAAAACTTATCCACAGCCCGTGGTTGCCATAACCGTGCAGTGCCCAGGCGACAGGGAGCGCGATAATCACGCTGATGACCATTGCATCACGCATTTCCCGGGCGCGGGTGGCGCCAATGAACAGCCCGTCGAGCAAATAGCTCCACACCGCAATCAGCGGCAGCACGGCCAGATAAGGCAGGTACTGGAAGGCGGTTTCGCGCACCGCAGGGATGTCGGTCTGCATTTGCACAAACAGATGGCCGCCGAACATGAACAACAGCGCAAACCCCACGCTGGCCAGCAACGACCAGCCACAGGCCACCACCATCGAACGGCGTAACGCATTGCGATCCCGTGCACCGATAGCATGCCCGCACAGTGCCTCGACAGCATGGGCCAGGCCGTCCAGGGCGTGGGCCGCGAGCAGCAGGCCATTGAGCAGCAGCGCATTGGCCGCCACGGTGGCGTCACCCAGGCGGGCGCCTTGCAGGGTGATGGAGAAAAACACCAGTTGCAGCATCAGGCTGCGGATAAAAATATCGCGATTGACCCCCAGCAACGGCTTCCAGTTGTTCCAGATGCGCAACCCGGCCCATGCCAGGGTGCCTGGAAACGTGCGCAGGGCGCCGCGGGTCAGCCATAAACCGAGGAGGGCGCCGCTCCACTCGGCAATCACCGAAGCCCGCGCCGAACCGACCACGCCCCAGTCCAGGCCGAGTACAAACCACAGGTTAAGGGCGATATTGACCAGATTGGTGGTCAGCAGGATCGCCAGTGGCGCGCGGGCGTTCTGCGTCCCCAGGAACCAGCCCACCAAGGCATAACTGGCCAGGGCAGCGGGCAAGCCAAACAGGCGGATATGGAAAAAATCCAGGGTCAGGGCGTGCAGCTCGGACGACGGTTGCATCACGCTCAAGGCTACCCCGCTGAACGGAATCGCAATGGCCCCCAGCAGCATCGACAGCAACGCACTGAGCAGCAAGCCCTGCACCAGAATTTGTCGCAGTGCGGTGCCATCGCCACGCCCTGCGGCCTGCGCGGAGAACCCGGTGGTGCCCATGCGCAAAAAGCCCATCATCCAGGCCAGGAAGATGTACATGCTGGCGCCCACCGCCACTGCGCCCAGCTGATGGGCGTGAGGCAAATGGCCAATGACCGTGCTGTCGACCAGCGCCACCAGGGGCACGGAAATATTCGACAGAATCATGGGCGCCGCCAGCGCCCATACCCGGCGATGGGTTGGGCGATCGCGCCAGTCGGCTGATAGAGAAGATGACATGCAGGCTCCTTTGGGGGGCGCGATTGTAACCTGTGGGAGCGGGCTTGCTCGCGCTGCAGGCAGCGCGGTTTGTCAGGCCAGCCGCAGTGATGCCATCGCGAGCAAGCCCGCTCCCACAATCAGACCAGTGCGGCTGTGGTTCCCCAGCGGCTGTTATATAGTCGCCCTTTATCTGCCCAGTTAACGAGAACACCATGCTTAACAAAGGATTGTTCCTGGCCTGCACGCTGGCGCTGTTGAGCGCTTGCGATTCTTCGAGCGTCGACAAGCCTGCAGCGCCGACCGTTGCCGCGAGCCAGCCCGCCAAACCGGTGCAGGACGTCAAGGCCCTGGCCCAGCGTTACGCCGGGCGTGAGTTAAGTGTGGTGGATGTGTCCGAGGTGCAACTGGACGGAGCCAGCACCTTGTCCGTGAGCTTTTCGGTGCCGCTCCATCCTGAGCAGAATTTTGCAGACAAGCTGCACCTGGTCGATGCCAAAACCGGCAAGGTCGATGGCGCCTGGGAGTTGTCGGATAACCTGATGGAACTGCGCCTGCGCCATCTTGAGCCACAGCGCAAACTGATCCTCACCGTTGACCCCGGCCTGCGTGCCGTCAACGACGCCACGTTGGCCGCCGAGTACATCAGCCGCCTTGAAACCCGTGACCTGCAACCCACGGTCGGCTTTGCCAGCCGTGGCAACTTGCTGCCCACCCGCCTGGCCGAAGGCTTGCCGGTGATCGCGCTGAACGTCGACAAGGTGGATGTTGAGTTCTTTCGGGTCAAACCCGAGTCCCTGCCAGCGTTTCTCAGTCAATGGGGTCGCAACAGCAGCCTGCAAAGCTACGAAGCCAAGGATCTGCTGAGCATGGCCGAGCTGGTGTACGGCGGCCGTTTTGACTTGAACCCGGCGCGCAATACCCGTGAAACCCTGATCTTGCCGACGTCCGGAATCAAGCCTTTGCAGCAGCCGGGCGTGTATCTGGCGGTGATGACGGCGACGGGCAGCTACAACTATTCGACCCCTGCCACCTTGTTCACCCTCAGCGATATCGGCCTTTCGGTACACCGCTACCAGAAGCGACTGGATGTGTTCACCCAGGCCCTTGAAGGCGGCAGCGCCCTGGCGGGTGTCGAGCTGGAATTGCTCGACGGCAAAGGCCAGATGCTGGGCCAGGGTAAAACCGGTAAAGACGGTCACGCCGAACTGGCGTTGCCACCCAAGGCCGAAGTGCTGGTTGCGCGCCAAGGCGATCAAACCAGCTTGCTGCGCCTGAACACGGCGGCGCTGGACCTGGCCGAATTCGATATTGGCGGCCCCCAGGGGCATCCGCTGCAGTTCTTTGTGTTTGGCCCCCGTGACCTGTATCGCCCCGGCGAAACCGTATTGCTCAATGCCTTGTTGCGCGACCGCGATGGCAACCCGGTCAAGCCGCAGCCGGTCAGCGTTGAAGTCCGTCGTCCGGACGAGCAGGTCAGCCGCAAGTTTGTGTGGTCGCCGGACGCTTCTGGGTTGTATCAGTACCCGTTGCAACTGGCCGCTGAAGCCCCGACCGGGCGCTGGCAGCTGGTGTTCGACTTCGGTGACGGCAAGCCGCAGCTGTACGAGTTTTTGGTCGAGGACTTCCTGCCCGAGCGTTTGGCGCTGGAGCTAAAGGGCAGCGATACGCCGCTGAGCCCTGAGCAAACCGCTGAAATCCAGGTCAATGGCCGCTACTTGTATGGCGCTCCGGCGGCGGGTAATCGCTTGAGTGGTCAAGTCTATGTGCGGCCATTGCGCGAGGCCGTCAGCACCTTGCCGGGCTATGAGTTCGGATCGGTGACAGAACCCGAGCTGACTCAGGACCTGGAACTGGACGAAAGCGTTCTGGATGCCGAAGGCAAGGAAACCATCAGCCTCGAAAGCCAGTGGAGCGATGCCAAATCCCCGTTGCAACTGATTGTGCAGGCCAGTCTGCAAGAGTCGGGCGGGCGGCCGATTACCCGGCGTCTGGTGCAGGCGGTGTGGCCAGCGGATCGTCTGCCGGGCATTCGCGGCCTGTTTGACGGCACTGAAACCGACGGTGATGGCCCGGTTGAATTCGAGCTGCTGGTTGCCGACAGCCAGGGCAACAAGCTGGCCGCCGACGACCTCAAGGTGCGCTTGGTGCGCGAGCGCCGTGACTATTACTGGAACTACTCGGACAGCGACGGCTGGAGCTACCACTACAACGAGAAGTTTCTGAACCTCAACGAAGAAACCCTCAGCCTCAAGGCCGGCGAAACCGCCAAGGTCAGCTTCCCGGTCGAGTGGGGGCCGTATCGCGTTGAAGTTGAAGACCCGAAAACCGGCTTGATCAGCAGCCTGCGCTTCTGGGCCGGTTATCGCGCCCAGGACAACGCCGAAGGCGGCGCCGTGCGCCCCGATCAGGTCAAGCTGGCGCTGGACAAGGCTGCCTATGCCGATGGCGACACGGCCAGGGTAACGGTCACGCCGCCAGCGGCAGGCAAAGGCTATTTGCTGGTTGAAGGCAGCGACGGCCCGTTGTGGTGGGAAGAAATCGAGGTGCCTGCCGAGGGCAAGGTCTTCGACGTCAAGCTTGACCCACGCTGGGCGCGGCACGACTTGTACATCAGCGCCCTGGTGATTCGACCGGGTGAGCGCAAGACCAATATCACTCCCAAGCGTGCCGTGGGCGTGCTGCATTTGCCGATCGATCGCAGCCAGCGCAAGTTGGCACTCACTCTCGATGCCCCTGAAAAAATGCGCCCCAAGCAGCCATTGACGGTGAAAATCCACGCTAAGAACGCCGATGGCAGCATCCCCAAGCAAGCCCATGTTCTGCTGGCCGCCGTGGATGTGGGCGTGCTCAACATCACCGACTACCCGACTCCGGATCCATTTGCCAGTCTGTTTGGGCGCAAGGCCTATGGCGCGGATCAACTGGACATCTACGGGCAATTGATCGAAATCGGGCAAGGCCGTTTGGCCAGCCTGGCGTTCGGTGGCGATGCAGCGCTGGCCAAAGGCGGCAAGCGGCCTGCCACCAGCGTGACGATCGTGGCACTGCAAAGCGCACCCGTGACCCTGAACGAGCAGGGCGAAGGTGAAGTCAGTGTGGATATCCCTGACTTCAACGGCGAGCTGCGCCTGATGGCTCAAGCCTGGACCGATGATCGCTACGGCATGGCCGAGGCCAAAACCGTGGTCGCCGCGCCCTTGGTGGCCGAACTGGCGGCACCGCGCTTTTTGGCCGGTGGCGACGAGACACGGCTGGCGCTGGACGTGTCCAACCTCACCGACACGCCGCAAACGCTGCACGTGAAGCTCAACACCGAGGGGCAACTGAGCCTGCCGGGTGACGCGACACAGAACCTGACACTCAGCCCCGGCCAGCGCAGTACCTTGCAGGTTCCGGTCAAGGCACTGGGCGGGTATGGCACCGGTGTGGTCAAGGTGACGGTCAATGGCCTGGACCTGCCGGGTGAAACCCTGGCGCCGTTCACCCGCGAATGGACGCTGGGCGTGCGCCCGGCGTATCCGGCATTGCTCAAGCATTACCGTGCCGTGCTCAATGACCAGCCCTGGAGTCTGCCCGAGGGCGAGCTGCAAGCCTTTGAACCGGCCGGGCGTGAAGCCTTGCTCAGCCTGTCGAGCCGCCCGCCGCTGAACCTGGGCGAGCAGATCCGTGCGCTCAAAGCCTACCCCTACGGCTGCTCCGAGCAGACCACCAGCGGCCTTTACCCGGCGCTGTATGCCGATGCGGCCCTGCTCAAACGCCTGGGCCTGGAAGGCGAACCGGACACCGAGCGCAAACGCAAAATCGAGTTGGGTATCGAGCGCCTGCTGGGCATGCAGCGTTACAACGGCAGCTTCGGCTTGTGGGGCGCGGACGGTCAGGAGGAGTATTGGCTCACCGCCTATGTCACCGATTTCTTGCTGCGTGCCCGGGATCAAGGCTATGCCGTGCCGCCTGAAGCGCTTAAAAAGGCCAGCGAGCGTTTGCTGCGCTATGTGCAGGAACGCAACCTGATCGAGGCCGATTACAGCGAAAACCTCGAACACACCCGCTTTGCCGTGCAGGCCTATGCGGCGATGGTCCTGGCCCGCAGTCAGCAAGCACCGCTGGGTGCATTGCGCAGCATTTTCGAGCGACGCAGCGATGCCCGTTCCGGCCTGCCGTTGGTGCAGTTGTCGATTGCCTTGCAGAAGATGGGCGACCAACCACGGGCTGATCAGGCGCTGGTGGCGGGCCTGGCAGTGACCCGTAAAGCCGATCAATGGCTGGGCGATTACGGCAGCCCGTTGCGGGATCAGGCTCTGATTCTGGCCTTGCTGGAAGAAAACAACTTGATGGCCGGCCAGCGCGAGCAACGGGTGTTCGACCTGTCCGATCAACTGGCGGCGAGCCAGTGGCTGTCGACCCAGGAGCGCAACGCGCTGTTCCTTGCCGGTCGCGATCTGTTGAGCCAGCCTGAAGCCAAGTGGTCGGTGCAGTTTGCCAGTGGCGACCAGACCCGCGAGCTGAACAATGCCCAGTCGGGCCTCAAGCTCGACGGGCCGCTGCTGGCCTCGCCACTGACCTTGCGCAACGAAGGCAGTGCGCCGGTTTATCAACAACTGACGATTTCAGGTTATCCACAACAAGCCCCGGCGGCGGGCGGCGAGAACATGAGCATTCGCCGTGACTACCTGGGCATGAACGGGGAGCCGTTGAACCTCAAGGCCCTGAAAAGTGGTGATCTGGTGCTGGTGCACCTGGCCGTGACGGCCAAGCAGCAGGTGCCGGATGCGCTGGTGGTCGATTTGCTGCCAGCGGGCCTGGAACTTGAAAACCAGAATCTGGGCCAAAGCGCCGCCAGCCTTGAAA
The DNA here is from genome assembly GCF_037055275.1 of Pseudomonas sp. ML2-2023-3. Taxonomy (NCBI): domain Bacteria; kingdom Pseudomonadati; phylum Pseudomonadota; class Gammaproteobacteria; order Pseudomonadales; family Pseudomonadaceae; genus Pseudomonas; species Pseudomonas sp. ML2-2023-3. The sequence continues at coordinate 60,819 of NZ_CP146343.1, read as the reverse complement.
ACGCCAGTACCCAGGTCAAGCAATGGCGCGAGTCGATGCAGAACGCCAGCGTGCAGCACCAGGAATATCGGGATGATCGGTATGTGGCAGCGTTGAAACTGGATGGCTACGGCACCACGCACCTGCTGTACCTGGCCCGTGCCGTGACCCCTGGCACCTACCGCGTCCCGCCGCCGCAAGTGGAGTCGATGTACCGCCCCAACTGGCAGGCCGTGGGCGACACACCGGGGGACATGGTGATCAAGGGCCGCTGACCGGAGTGGGAGCGGGCTTGCTCAGTTGATGATCCAGCTCAGCACCCACAGGCCCAGCAGCAGCCAGATCACGCCACCGATGACCGAGGCGCGCATGAAGGCGCGCACGGCGTTGTACAGAAACAGCAAGCCGATGATCAGTACCGCAATGCTGATGATCGAGGTGTCCATACCCAACGCGCGCGCCATGCCTTCGACAAAGCTGCTGCCTGCCTCTGTGATGGCGCCAAACAGGCCGTTCAGGCTCTCCACGATAAAACGAACCAGTGTGCCCAGCCAGAGGCCAAGATTTCCGATAAAACTTTCGACGTGCATGGTCATGTTCCGATGAGTAAGGTGGCCACTGTGCCAGATTAGGCATCCATCCATGCCGCAAGTTGCGTAGAGAGTGAGAGTCAGTGGGGGCAAGGATCAAAAAAATAGTCGGCTGGACGCTCGCCGGTCTGCTGCTGGCGTGCGCATTGCTGTGGTTGGCCGACAGGATCTGGCCGTTGCCCTTGCCCCGGGATGATCTGGCCCGTGTGGTATTGGCCGAAGACGGCACGCCCCTGTGGCGGTTTGCCGATGCCAATGGCGTGTGGCGCTATCCGGTGCAAACCGGTGAAGTATCGCCGTTGTACCTGGACGCTTTGCTGACCTACGAAGACCGCTGGTTTTTTCAGCACCCCGGGATCAATCCCTTGGCGTTGGGCCGTGCGGCCTGGCAAAACCTGACGGGCGGACGGGTGTTGTCAGGCGGCAGCACGTTGTCGATGCAGGTGGCGCGTTTGCTCGATCCCCATGAGCGCACGCTGCCCGGCAAGCTGCGCCAGTTGTGGCGTACGGCGCAGCTGGAATGGCACTTGTCCAAGGACCAGATTCTTGCGCTGTACCTCAACCGGGCTCCGTTCGGCGGCACGTTACAGGGGGTCGCGGCGGCCAGTTGGGCTTATCTGGGCAAGTCTCCGCTCCAGCTCACCCATTCCGAGGCGGCGCTGCTCGCCGTGTTGCCCCAGGCGCCGAGCCGCTTGCGTCCCGACCGTCATCCGGGGCGGGCACAAGTGGCGCGGGACAAGGTGTTGCGCCGCTTGGCCGAATACCGGGTGTGGCCGCAATCGGCGGTTGACGAGGCGCAGGAAGAACCGCTGTTACTGGCGCCGCGCCTGGAACCGAGCCTGGCGCCGTTGTTGGCACGACGGCTCAACCGCCCGGACAGCCCGCCGCTGATCCGTACCCTGATCGACGCCAGCCTGCAGCGCCGTCTCGAAGACTTGCTGCTGGGCTGGCGCGCCCGTTTACCCGATCACACCTCGGCCGCCATCGTGGTGGTCGAGACCGAGAGCATGGCGGTACGCGCCTATCTGGGGTCGGTGGATATCAACGATGCGCGCCGTTTTGGCCATGTCGACATGATCACCGCCATGCGCTCGCCGGGCTCCACCCTCAAGCCGTTTTTGTATGGCATGGCAATGGATGCGGGGCTGATCCACTCCGAGTCGTTGCTGCAGGATGTGCCCCGGCGCTATGGCGACTATCGACCGGGTAATTTCTCCACGGGGTTTAGCGGGCCGGTATCGGCCAGTGCGGCGCTGGTGACGTCCCTTAACTTGCCCGCCGTGCAGTTGCTGGAGGCTTATGGCCCCAAGCGTTTTGCCGCCGATATGCGCAATGGCGGCGTGCCGTTGAGCCTGCCGGCACTCGCGCAACCCAATCTGGCGCTGATTCTGGGCGGCGCCGGCACTCGCCTGGAGGATCTGGTCAGCGGCTACAGCGCACTGGCGCGAGAAGGGCGCAGCGCCAATTTACGTCTGCAGCCGAGTGACGAATTACACGATCGCCCCATGCTGTCCCCAGGAGCGGCGTGGATTATCCGGCGCATTCTCAGCGGTCAGGCGCGCCCGGATCGTGACCCCCATGCCGATCTGGTGCAGCGCCCGCAATTGGCCTGGAAGACCGGTACCAGCTATGGCTTTCGCGATGCGCTGGCGATCGGCGTTGGACCGCGTTATCTGATCGGTGTGTGGATCGGTCGCCCGGATGGCACGCCCGTGCCGGGGCAGTTTGGCCTGGCGTCGGCGGCCCCTTTGATGCTGCAAGTCCACGATGTGCTGAGTAACCGCGACAGCCAGCGCGGCATTGTGGCGCCGGTGCAGGCCGTACCTGACAGCGTCGGGGTGGCTGCGATCTGCTGGCCATTGGGCCAACCCATGAACAAGAGTGACCCCAATTGCCGTCGTCAACGCTTTGCCTGGACGTTGGATCACATCACTCCCCCGACCTTGCTTGCGGCGGACCAGCCGTTGGGGGTGGGGCTCAAGGAAACCATCCGGGTCAACTCCCGGGGCCTGCGCGTGGGGGCGCAATGCCCGGATGCGCAAGTGCGTGAGGTGGCGTTGTGGCCTGCTCCGCTTGAACCGTGGCTACCCCGTGTTGAACGGCGTGAGGTGCGACTGCCAGACGCCTCACGCCAATGCCCGCCACCGCCCTTGAGTGCAGTGACACCGCTGTCGATTTCGGGCGTGCGCGAAGGCGACCGCCTGCGCCGCCCGGCTGCGAGCCAGTCGGTGTTGCGGCTGGCATTGACGACCCTGGGCGGAGAGGGGCGGCGGTGGTGGTTTATCAACGGCGCCCCTTTGGGGGACAGCCTGCCACTGGAGGTATTCAGCACCACCCTGGAACACGTGGGGCGTTATGAGCTCAGCGTGCTTGACGAAAGCGGGCAAACCGCCCGTGTCGAGTTCAGTGTGGTGGAGTGAGGTAATCAAAGCGTTTTTGCGGGATAAAGCGCTTATAAAACGCTGTTAATTGTATATATACCTAAAGTTTGGTGGTGGGTTTTTTACTTTGGTGGGCAGTCCCTGACCTTGATAAATAGCTTTTTTAATAAGTTCTTAACGCTAAAGTATTAGTTCTCAAGCAGGGTATCGGCCTCTTTATATAAGGGGTTAATACCAAGTTGTGAATTGTTTGATATGACCCTTGAGGTTGTTATGTACCCAACGGATGAATGTATCCCTGACGCAGAGCAGGGAACTTCGAACTCAGGCGTAACAGGTGCAAGGGAATTAATCATGAACACTCAACTGTGGTTTAAAACCAGTACAGCATTATTGTTGGTCATGACTGTCAGCCTGGCGGGCTGCAGCAGTGGCGGTGGCGGCTCCAAAAGCTATGTGACCACAACCAATACCGGTTCGGGCAGCGGTGCAAACGGCGGCACGGGTGGTACAGGTGGTACAGGTGGCACAGGCGGTACCGGCGGCACGGGTGGTACAGGCGGTACCGGTGGCACTGGCGGTACAGATGGTGGCGGGACTGGCGGCAGTGTGACTACGCCTCTGGTTACAGGCCAGGTGGTAGGTCAAGTCGGTACCGCCCTGGGTGGCGTAGGCACCACTGTCAGTGGTCTGGGCACTGCCCTGACCCCGGTGCCGGTAGTCGGCACCCTGGGTGGCGGCCTGGTGGTCAAAACCGGCGATGCCGTGAGCTCCGTCACCACTGGCCTGACGAATGGCCTGGGTACGTTGGGCACAGACAAGAATTCCCTGGGCATCACCGTAGCGGGTGCGACCAATGCGGTCAGCGAGCTGGGTAAAGGCGTTTCGTCCGTTGGTACTGGCTTGAGCACAGTGCTCGATAACACGCCAATCAGCCAGATCCCGCTGGCCGGTGGCCTGGTGGGCAAAGTGACTGACACCACAGGTGGGCTAGTCAACAAAGTCGGTACAACCGTGACCATGCTCGGTGACACATTGACCACCAATGTGAACAGTGGCCAATTGGGCAAGGTGACCGGGGGCGTGAATGACAAGGTCCTGGTACCGGTCATTTCCCTGGCAGAAAACGTCACGGGCAAAGTGGGTACCACCACAGGCCTTGGAGCCCCGGTGGATGGGCTGCTGACCAAGGTCGGTGGCACCGTGAGCGGTCTTGGCACCAAGGTGTCTACAACCGGCGACAAAAATCCGGTGACCTCGCTGGTAGGTGGCGTGCTGGTGGGCGTGGGCGGTGCGGTCGACAAGGCGGGCGGCCTGCTGAATCCGGCTGCAAACACGGGCACCGGCTCGGGTCTGGGTGGTGGTCTTGGCGGCCTGCTGGGTGTGGGTGCAAGCACGGGTAATGGTTCAGGTGCCGGTGCAGGCATTGGTGGCGGTCTTGGCGGCCTGTTGGGTGCAGGTGCAAGCACAGGTGGCGGTACAAGTGCCGGTTTGGGTCTTGGCGGTCTGTTGGGAGTGGGCGCAAGCACGGGTGGCAGTACCGGCGCAGGCGCAGGTCTGAGCGGCGCTCTCGGCGGCTTGTTGGGTGCAGGCACCGGCACAGGTAGTAACACGGGCGCCAATACAGGTCTGGGTGGTGCTCTTGGGGGAGTGCTGGGTGGGCTGGGCAATCTGGGCAAGAAAAACTGACGATTAATTGCACCTGGCCGGTTCGACGGCCTTACCTACAGCGCCTACGCTTGGTTGGGACGAGAGATTCAGATGAGTCTCTCGTCTTTTTTCATGTGCAGGATGTAGGCGTGATGCTCGGGCAGCTTCGCGAATCATTCAAAGATGAAGCCCCCCTCGTTATGCCGCTGTAGTTGAACATGGAGTGTCATATGCGTAATTGCGTTCCCTTTTTGTTATTGGCCCTGGCCCCGTATGCGGGGGCCGAGTCCCTTCCGCGCTTTCTCAATAGCAACGACAGCATGCAAACCTTGCCCACACCCAACTTGCCGGTGGATGCCTATCGCCCGCCGGCGCCTGCGCTGGAATTGCCCAAGCCGGCAGCCGGGGAGGCTCAGCCACTGGTCATGGGCACGCGCCTGACCATTCGCAAGTTGCAGATCGAAGGTGGCACGATTTACCCGCTGCCCGAGTTGGGTGCGGTGTTCAAGCCGCTGCTGGGCCATGAAATCACCCTGGGTGAATTAATCGAGGCCACGCGCGGCATCACCAAGCGTTACCAGGACGATGGCTATTTATTGTCGTATGCGTTTTTGCCTCAACAGGACTTCGATCAAGGCCTGGTGCGTGTTGTGCTGGTCGAAGGCTATGTCAGCAATTACGAGATCGACGGGGATATAGGGCGGGTCAAGGGGTATATCGATGAGCTGGTAGACAAGCTCAAGGGCGAGCGCCCGCTGACCCGTAAAACATTTGATCGCTACAGCACCCTGATGAGCCGGATTCCTGGTGTGACCTTGCAGGCGCAAGTGCCGCCACCGGGTACCACCGACGGTGCTTCGACACTGCGCGTCAGTGCCAGTCGCAAACCGTTCACCACCAGCATGAGCCTTGTCGAGGGCAGCCGTAACAGTACCCAGGCACTGTTCGGGGCCAGCAGTAACTCGCAAACGGCCATGGCGGAGCAGTTGACCCTGAGCGGGTTGTTTCCGCCGGGTCGCGACAAGGAGCACTACTACCGTCTCGATTACAGCCAGTACCTGAATGCCGAAGGCACGCAACTGAGCCTGTATGGCTCCAGTTATCGCAGTGATCCGAGCACGAGCATTGCTACCGATGATGGTTTTGAACTCAAGCCTCACCGCGAGAATGACCGCTTCTCGATTGGCGTCAGCCACCCGCTGATTGCTGCACCGGATCAATGGCTCAGCGCTGGTGCCCGGTTGTATGGCGTCAACGACAATACCGACTATGAGGTGGCAGGCTTCGGCCAGACCATCAGCGAAAAAACCAACGTGCGCGCACTGGCGTTTGAAGGTGACTGGCGCAAGTCCGATGCCAGGCAGTTGCGTATTGTCAGTGCCGGTATGTATCAGGGCATAGACGCGATGGGTGCCAAGAGCGAAACCACCCTGACTGGCAGCCGTTATGACCTGGACTTCTTCCGCTTGCGTTTGTCGGGCGTGCAGAGTGACGGCTATTTCGATAACTGGCAGGGCGTGGTGTCGGGGGCGTTGTACTGGAGTGATGACACGTTGCCTGACAGCGAGCGGGCAGTGTTTGGCGGGCAGAACTTCGGTCGTGGTTATCCGGATGACCAGGCGTCGGGGGACAAGGGCTGGGGCGTGGCCTATGAGCTCAACTACAGCTTTAACCGCGACGGTGACTGGGTCAAGTTGCTGCAGCCTTATGCGATCGTGGACAGGGCCAAGGCCTGGTACAACGAACTGCCATTAAAAGGCTCGGACATGTCCTCCGCAGCACTGGGGTTGCGTTTTGGTGACAAGCGTTACTACAACATTGCCATGGAAGTTGCCAAGCCCATGTCTGATATCGCGCTGGACAGTTTTAATCGCAGGCCGCGCTATACACTAAGTTTTAGTTATCAGTTGTAAGCTTTATATGTAAAAAACCCCCGCAGTGCTAACTAAGACTGCGGGGTTTTTATGGGGCGGGTTTTATGTTCTGGCCAGTTGTAGCTGTGCGGGTTTTGGAAAGAGATTGTCGAGGGTGTCGAGCAGGCGCACGTGGTAGATGGGTTTGCGAAACAGGTCCAGTACCTGCAACCGCAGCAAGTCGCTGACATCGCTCATATCGGCGTGCCCCGAGATGACAATCACCGGTAAATGCTGGCGCGATGTGTGCTCACGCAGGCGCCTGATCAGCGCAATTCCGCTTTCCTCCGGCATGCGCAGGTCAGTGATGACCAGCGCAATATCCGGATGCTGGGTCAACTGCGAAAGGGCGAGTGTGACTGATGTTGCCGTAAAGCAACAAAAGCCCTCGCCCTCCAACAGCTCGGCCAACTCCAGCAGTGCGTCCTCTTCGTCATCCACCAGAAGCAGTTGTTGCCGTGATGGGGAGAGGGGCATTTTAAAAGCTCGGGGTAATTAAAGGGTTACTCTTTGGTCTTAGGTAAAGCGCTAACAATTTCAGCAAACAAATTCTTTATTGCTGTTCCTACACCGGGTGAAAGACCCGCAATAACTACCGCTACCATCGCCGCAATAATCGCGTATTCAATACCCGAAGCACCCTCTGTTCTTTTTGCAAATAATTTGGCTTGGCGCGCCAGAAGCACCTGTGCAGGTACGTACACTTTCAGAACAGTATCTAACATCATCTGACTTCTCCTTGAGTGCACCGGGTCGGGCACTGCGTAACAATGGTGCAGGTTGATCTCCATCTGCCATCATAGGATTGGCAATAAATCACTTCCATACAACTGTAACAATGGACTGATCACAAAGTATTAGTCCAAATGATCATTTTTAAAAATGTGTGCTAAATCAAACTATTCACAATTAATTAGAGCTTTTTATTGTCGCTAATGGCATTTTGCTTCAACTGAGCTATTTTTAAATAGCGAATGGTTTCAATAGTCTTGATGTTTTATGGCTGCCTGATTGTGAATGGGTTTATTAGTCTGCCGTGCGCAGTGAAAAAGGGAGTTTGTGCATGAACAATCGACGCAGTTTAATACTGGCCGCCATACTGTTTGTAGGGGCAATTGCCGCCGGTTACTGGGGGCTGGTATTAAGTCGACAGCAGCCAGTTGCCGAAGTTCCGGTGACCCAGGTTGTGGAGCAAGGTGTAACGGCAGTTGATGACAAAACCCGTCAATCGGTAGTGGTGCTGGCCCGTGATGTACCTCCGAATGTGGCCTTGACGGCTGACGATGTGACCCTGGAAAAGCTCCGTACCGCGCCTGCAGGCAGCCTCACTGCAATCGATCAGGCGGTAGGTCGTACCCCCTGGCGCAGCCTGAGTGCGGGCACTTGGCTCAATGAACAAAGCTTTGAAATGGGTGGACCACTGGCACGCATGATCCGCCCTGATGAGCGGGCACTGGCAGTGATGATTGACGAAGTTTCTGCCGCTGGAGGGCAGTTAACCCCGGGTGACTACGTCGATATTCTGCTATTTCTGCGCCAGGACGCCGGGAATCCACAGCAGTCGGCTCAAGTGGTGTTGCCTGCCGTGCGTGTGCTGAGTGTCGGTGCCGAGCTGGGTTTGACCCGCGATGGCCAGTTGGCCAGCCAGCCGAAAAATGCCGAAGAAGCACTCAGGCTGGAGCAGAGCCGGATCAATGCGCGCTCCGCAGTGCTGGCGATTCCCGAGCTTCTGCTCAATCAACTGATGCTCGCAACCCAGGCCGGTACGCTGCGTCTGGCTGTGCGCAGTGCCGATGAACAACGGTTGAGTAAATATTGGGCGGGTGAGCAGCAATCTGAGACTAACCTTGAGAATGCCAAACGCAGTCTTTATCAATTCAACCAGTTAGCCATGGCCAGTCCAGCCAGGGCGCCCGTCAGCAGTCCCTCTGGCGCTCCTCGAGTGCGCGGTATTGAAGTTATTCGCGGCAATCAAACGGCTCAGCAGTCGGCCCAATAAAAATCCTGATCTATAAGGACATCGAACATGAGCCAACGTCGCGCTCCGTTTTATAAACGTGCTGCCTGGACATTGATCCTGAGCAGTTTGCCTCTGGAAATGGCCCTGGCCGCTGCTGACAATTGCGCCGCATTCAACGCATTGCCATCGGTACTGGAAGTGCCCCAGGGGGCCCAGAAGGCCATGAGCTTCCCGGTCAACATTTCTCGCATCGCTGTGGGTGATCCCACGGTTGCCGATGTTCGCACCAATGGCCAAAACGCCTTTTTGCTGACCGGCGTTGCGTCGGGCACTACCAGTCTGATGGTCTGGAGCGCCTGTTCGAAAGAGCCACACCAGACCATGCTGTTCGTCAAGGGCAAGGCCACTTCGGGTTTGGCCGGTGCGTCGTTGTCGCCGACCGAAGACCCGACGTTGCCCATTCAGGTGCAAACGGACATTCGGTTTGTAGAAGTCAGCCGTACCAAACTGCAAGAGGCCAGTACCTCGATCTTCGGCATGGGCAGCAACTTTCTGTTTGGCTCGCCGAACTCATTCCTCAGTACGGCTGAAGGGGTGATCACGGGCGGTCCGGTTGCCAACAGCAAGTATTTCAACATCGGTTTTGGCGGCGGCAAGGTCAAAGCGATGATCAATGCCCTGGAAGGCAGCGGTTTTGCCTACACCCTTGCACGACCAAGCCTGGTGGCCATGAGCGGGCAGAGTGCAACCTTCCTCGCGGGTGGTGAAGTGCCGATCCCGGTACCCAGCAGCGGCAGCGACAACGTATCGATCGAGTACAAGGAGTTCGGTATCCGTCTGACCCTGACCCCTACCGTGGTTGGACGTGATCGCATCATGCTGAAAGTGGCACCTGAGGTGAGTGATCTGGATTACACCAATGCGGTGAATATCGCCGGGACTTTGGTACCGGGCCTGACGGTTCGACGCACCGACACCAGTATTTCCCTGGCCGATGGCGAAAGCTTTGTGATCAGTGGCTTGATCAGTTCGCGCAACAGCTCACAGGTCAACAAGTTTCCTGGCTTGGGGGATATCCCGATTCTTGGCGCGTTCTTCCGCGACTCCAATATCAGCCGCGAAGAGAAAGAGTTGCTGATGATCGTGACCCCGCATCTGGTTCAGCCATTGGCTGCCAATGCGCCATTGCCATCGATGCCCGGGGAGAAACTGCGTAACTACGACCCTAACTGGTATCGCCTGTACTTCCTGGAAAACGGCAAATTCAACAGCCGTAGCGGGTTATCCCAATGAGCCAAAGCCTGAGCCAGACATTTCTCGCGCTGACGCGCAACAACACCGATCTTGAATGGCTGCAAGGTGCCTTGGCGCCGTTGGGTCAAGTGGTGGGTGCAGGCACCAGTAGCCTGGATGAACTGCTGGCACTGGTTGACGTGACGTTTGCCGGTTTGATTTTTGTAGGCCTGGACCGGGATAAGGTGGTCAACCAGTGTGCGCTGATTGAAGGCGCGCTGGAAGCCAAGCCCATGCTGGCCATTGTTGCCTTGGGCGACGGCATGGATAACCAGCTGGTGCTCAACGCCATGCGCGCCGGGGCAAGGGATTTTGTTGCCTACGGTTCGCGCTCCAGTGAAGTGGCGGGGCTGGTTCGCCGTCTGAGCAAACGCTTGCCGCCGGTGGCGCCCAACGCCGAACTGGGCGGGTTGAGCGTGTTGTTCAGCGCCCAATGCAATGCCGATGGCGCACTGGTTGCCAGCCACCTTGGGCTGGTCGTGCAAAAACACGATCAAAAAACCCTGTTTCTGGACCTGGGCGTGCCCCGTGGCGATGGTCTGGCCGTGCTGGGGCTTGAGAGTACGTTCTTTTTTGGTGATGCCCTGCGCCATTTACGACGCCTGGACAGCACCTTGATTGACAGTGCCTTTACCAAGACCGCGAGTGGTTTGCGGGTATTGGCCCACAGCGAAAGTGATGAGCCGCTGGAGCATACCAGTGCCGCCGAGCTGTATATGTTGCTCAGCGCCTTGCGCCAGCATTTCCAGCACATTGTGGTCAACCTCACGGGGCAGCCAGACAGTGAAGCGCTGCGCACCTTTGCCACCCATTGCGACAGTTTGCTGTGGTACACCGACCAGAGCGTGCTTGATTGCCGCCGCAACCTGGACGTGCTCGCTCGCTGGCGGGCCAAGGGCATGAAGTTTGAGCATACGGGGTTGTTGATCGATCGTTACATGGGGGGCGTTGCCCCGAATGCCGATGCCCTGGGCAAGAGCTTTGGCCTGCCGGTGATGGCGACACTGGCGCTCAGCCCTGAGCTACGCATCAATGCCAAGAATCAGGCCACCACCCTGTTTGATCTGGCTCCGCGGGAAGCCCTGAGCCTGGCGTTGAAAAAACTGGGTGAGCGATTGACCAAGCGCTCGCAGTCGTCCGAGCAAACGGTTTCCAAGTCTGGCGCGTGGTTAAACCGCCTGTGGGGGGCCAAATGAACAATGAACAGTTGTTTGGCTCCGGCCTTTACAAGGACGGGCGTGCTGACCATGACGGTCTTAAGCTGGTACTGCATCGCTACATCATCGATGCCATTGAAGAGACCGGGGTTAACCTGCTGGAAGGCTCCCGTGTGTCCCTGGCCCAGTTTGTCACCGAGCGGGTGGCTGAATATGTGTCGCGCCTGCACCTGGCCATTTCCCGTTATGAAATGGAGCGTCTGGCTGAAGAAATCGTCGACGAGCTGACGGGGTTCGGCCCGCTTGAAGTCTTGCTGCGAGATCCTGCCGTCACGGAAATTTTGGTCAACGGCCCCCATCGCGTGTTTGTTGAGCGCGAGGGTCTGCTTAGTCAGAGCGATTTGCGTTTTATCGACGATCATCACGTTGAACGGGTCATGCAGCGCATTCTGGCGCCGCTGGGGCGACGCCTGGATGAGTCTTCGCCGATGGTGGATGCACGTCTGCCGGATGGCAGCCGGGTCAACGCAATCATTCCGCCCATTGCGCTGGACGGGCCGTGCCTGTCGATCCGGAAGTTTCGCAAGGACATGCTCAAAAGCAGCGACCTGGTGGCGATGCAAACCATCGACCAGGCGATCTATGAGTTTTTTCAGGAGTCGGTGGGCAAGCGCTGCAATATCTTGATCAGCGGCGGTACCGGTACCGGCAAAACCACGCTGCTCAATATCCTGAGCCAGTTGATCAACCCCCACGAACGTTTGGTCACCATCGAAGACGTGGCCGAGCTGCAGCTGGGGCACCCTCATGTGGTGCGCCTGGAAACACGCCCGCCCAATGCCGAAGGGCATGGTGAAGTGAAGTCCAGCGACCTGATTCGCAACGCCCTGCGGATGCGTCCGGACCGCATCATCCTCGGCGAAATTCGTGGGGTGGAAGTGCTCGACGTATTGACCGCGATGAACACCGGTCACGATGGCTCAATGAGCACTGTCCACGCCAACACGGCACAGGATGCGTTGTTGCGTCTGGAAACCCTGGTGGGCCTGACGGGCCGCACCGTGGCGGAAAAAACCCTGCGCCAGATGATTTGCGCTGCACTGGACGTGATTATCCAGCTCACGCGCATGCCTGATGGTCGCCGTTGCGTCAGTGAAGTCCTGGAAGTGGTCGGGGTGCGTGACGATGTGTACGTGACCAACACCCTGTTCCGCCTGGACAAGCGCACCGGTTTTGGTTTTATGCGCGAAGCCTTGAACCCGGCAGGCGACAAGTTGCGTCGTGACCCCATTCTGAATGCACACGGCTGAGGCGCTGATCATGATCCCGGCCTTACTGCTTTTTACCATCAGTTTTCTTATGTTCGTGCTATCGCTGAGTCTGGTGTATCGGGCTCTGACGGATCCGACAACCAGTCGCGTGCTGGACCGTTTGGGGGAAGTGCAGCCGCAGTCCTCGCAAAAATTAAAGGGCGTAGCTTGGCTTGACCGGGCTTTCTTGCAGGCGGGGTTGGGGCGTCCTTCTGAACGCCTGGGTTTATGGCTGTCGCTGTGGGCGGGAGCAGTGGTGTTGGCTGGCCTGATCGGCGGCTGGGTATTTTTTCTTGCGTTGCTGGTGTTGCCGCCACTGTTGCTCAAGCTGTTTGTCAGTTGGCGTTACCACCGTCGGGTACGTCGCATGGTTGAGCAACTGCCGCTCTTGCTTGATCACAGCGTTCGCAGCTTGAAGGCGGGCCGGACCTTGGCCGATGCGGTTCTGAACGCAATCGAGGCATCCAGTGATCCGCTCAAAACCAGTATCAGCCGGGTCTCACGTAACGTGCAGATGGGGGTAAGTCTGCCGGAAGCTGTAAGCGATTTTGCCGAGCTGTATGAGCGCGACGAGTTTCGCATGTTCGCCCTTGGCCTGAAGGTGAATCATCGCTACGGCGGCAACGCCAGTGAGCTGCTGGAAAACCTGATCGTGCTGATTCGCGAGCGTGAACAGGGGGCTCGCAAGTTGAGGGCCATGACCGGTGAAACCCGTATGACTGCTGTGGTACTTGGTTTGTTGCCGGTTTTTGTGGTGGGCTTTTTTATGGTCACTAATCCAAATTACATGCTCAAAATGTGGGCGGACGGGGGAGGGCAGCACATGCTGCTTACGGCGTTGTCGATGCAAATAATTGGCAGCGTTGCGTTGTGGCGCATGGTTCGGAGCGTATGACATGGCCTATCTGATTTGTGCAGTTTTACTGCTGGGCGCCATGGCGCTGTTGATCAATAACGTGGTTCAGGACCGTTTGGCTCAGCATAGGGTGATGCAGCGCCTGGACGGTGACAAGAGCGGCCCGGGCAAGCTCAGTCTCTGGATGCGGATGGTGGGCAACAGCAAGTTTGGCCAGCGTTCGATCACGATGGACAGCGAAACCCAGACCCTGCTCAACCGCCTTGGCTGGCGTACCGCCAGTCAACGTTCGCTGTTTGCAGCGTTTCAGATTGGCACACCGTTTGCGTTTGCCGGGCTGGTGTTTTTGGGGCATGAATTGTTCTTTCCCAGGTCCGGCAACCTATTGGTTGTTTTGTTGTTCTCACTGGCGCTGGGGTATCTGATCCCCAAGCGAATGCTGGCCTACGCTGCAAAGCGGCGGCAACAAGAAGTAGCGGTAGAGGTGTCTACCTTTATCCCGTTGCTGCGCATCCTGTTTGAGTCCGGCATGGCCGTTGAACAGGCGCTACGGGTGCTGAGCCAGGATGCTCGGGAGCTGCTGCCAGTGCTTACAGGCGAGTTGCGGGTAGTGCTGTCGCGAGTTGATTCGGGGCTGGAGCTGAGTCAGGAACTGAGCAAAACCGCAAGCTTGCTGGACGTGGACGAATTCAATGACACCTGCGTGATTCTTCAACAATTGATTCAGCAGGGCGGTGGCGCGATGAAGTCATTGCAAGCACTCAAAGAGCTGCTGGATGACCGTCGCCTGACTCGCATGGAAGAGTACATCTCCAAGATGTCCGCCAAGATGTCGGTAGTGATGATGGTGTTTCTGTTCCCGGCGCTAATGATTGTCTTGGCCGGGCCGAGCTTTGTCGCTATCTCGCGAGCCTTTCTCTCTTGATCAGGGGTATGAACATGAAAGCTGTCATCGTCTTGTGTGGGCTGCTGATGCTGGGCGGCTGTGCAACAGGAGGCCAGAGCAATCCGCCGTGGATGGCCATGGGCGGCAGTTGTACAAAATTGAGTGCTGATCAGGAGCTGTCGCTGAACCTGGCCGATGACATGGCCAAGGAGGGCAAGCTGCACGCCAGCCTGGCCAACCTGCAAAACCTGCCCGAGCGATCCGCGCAGGTGCAGCTGCGCAAGGCGCGGATCTACCGTCAGTTGGGGCGCAGTGAGGCCGAGCCATTGTTCCAGGGGCTTTTGGGGTCGTGTCTGGCGGCAGAAGGGGAGCATGGCCTCGGGCAGTTGGCCGCCGGGCGTGGCGACAACGCATTGGCGACAGCCCACCTTGAGCGTGCGGCGAAACTGGCTCCGACCGACGCCAAGATCCGCAATGACCTGGGTGTGGTCTATCTCAACCAGCGCCGTGTCGATGATGCCCGGTTCGAGTTTTTGACCGCGCTGGAACTCAAACAGGATGACTCGTTGGCGGCGCTGAACCTGGTGACTTTGCTGATTTATCAGGACCAGTGGACCCAGGCGGCCGAACTGGTCACCCGCGCCGAATTAACGCCCGATCAAGTGAGTGATGCCCAGTCCCGGGCGCAAGCGCTGAAGGCTCAAGCCAAGGCAGCCAGCAACCAGGTGGCTGTCATCAAATAATGCGTTGGAGGTTTGCAATGACTTTTTCTATTCGTGTGGGGGTGTTGCTGGCCCTGATCCCGCTGGGTGCGGTGGCCATCGAGCCCGGTCCCACGCCAAAAAACCAGCAGGAAACCGAAAACTGGCTGCAGCTTCAGGTCAGTGGCAGTGTGCAGTCGCCGATACGCCAAACGGCTACCTCGGCCGAGCGTGAGCTCAGCCTGCAGCGCTGGCTGGACAGCTACAAGCATGAGATCCCTGAGTACTACAAACAGGATGAGGGCGGCAGGGCCAAGCAGAACTGAATGAGCCGGACTTGTCGCGGGCAAGCCTGTTACTCACAGGTGTTGCCAGCGATTAAGGCGAGGCCGGATCAGCGATTAATGCGCACTCTGGCGATGTTGTGCGGGGGCGTTAGGGGACAGCGCGAGGGCCAGTTGAGTGCGGTTGTTCATGTGGGTCAGGCGCAGAACCTGGGACACGTAAAGCTTTACCGTGTTTTCGGTTATGCCCAGATCGCAGGCGATCTGATAGTTGGTCTGGCCTTTGCTCACCAGCTTGGCAACGTCCAGTTGACGGGGCGACAGCTGTTTGAAAATCGTCGGGATCTGCTGCCAGGGGCCCTCGTTTGAGTCCTGCGGGTTTGAAGGTTGAGTGGCCGACTGAGGGGGGCGTCTAGCGGACTCCATGTCCTGATACAGGTCGTCAATGGATTCGGCCAGATACTGAAGTTTTTGGTTCAGGTGGCCCAACTGATCGCTCTTGTGCTTTTCGCGCAAGATGGCTTCCTGGCGCTGGATGCCCTCAAGCAGTTCATTGAGGTCGACCGGTTTTTGATAGTAATCGGCAATGCCGATGCGCAGGGCCTTGATCACATCCTGCTTGTCTGCTCGACCGGTCAACAAAATGCTTTCAAAGGAGCGGTGCTTGCCGGCGATTTTTTGCAAGTGCTGGGTCAGTTCGATGCCGTTCATCTCGGGCATGTGCAGGTCGCACAGCACCAGGCCAATCTCTGGATCGGCGATGAAAGCACTGATGGCTTCGCGTGTTGAATGGCAGGGCACACAACGGTAGCCACTGCTTTCAAGAAATTCGCACAGTTCTTCGACAATCAACGACTGGTCGTCGACTACGAGAATTTTTATCAGGGGGGTAGATGTATGCACGCGGTTCTCCTTCCTGGTAAACCAATCAGGGACTTCTGGGTCCACTTGTTTACTGCGTTTGGGTTAAACGTAGACCTACTTTACGACTATGTACAAGGTGTTAATCCCTCCAAACGATTAGCGAAGGAGCGCCATTGTCAGGGTAAACCCGCCCAACAGGAAGGGTGCAAATGGAAGCTTTTTTGACACTGGGACGTGATGGGCAAGGCAAGGGATCTTAACTCGTTGATTCATTGACGGCAGGATTTTTGACGTAAATAGCCACCAGGCGCCAGTACAAAGGCCTGCACCGATGATAGTGCCAAGAATTGTCGGACGATCGGTTGCCAGTGCCAGGGCCATCAACAGCTTTACGTCGCCGGCTCCAAGCTTGTTCAGTGCATAGCCGGGCAGTGTCAGTACCAGCGCGACCAGCAATGCCCAGCCACCTTCGGCTGCGCTTGCGCCGAGCCAGGTGTGGCCTGTCCATAGCAGATACAGCAATGCCAGCGCCGCCGCGCCAAAGGTCAGGACATTGGAAATATGACGCTGGAGCAGGTCTTGAATGGAACACGCAGCAAACCACACGAACACAACACATAACTGGATCACGTAAAGAACCTCCCTTTTTTACCAATGATTCTATGATGATATTACTGTCGACAGTCAGGGTAGACACCGTCATGAAAACAAGGCTTCCCAAAAAGCAGAAAGGCGCCGCGGCGATTGAGTTCGCGCTGGTGTTTGTGATTTTTTTTGCAGTGCTCTATGGCGTTGTCAGCTACAGCTTGCCGCTTTTGTTGGTGCAATCATTCAATAATGCGACGGCAGAGGCTGCGCGTCGCGGTATGGCGGTCGATCCTGAGACGAAGGCAGACTATGCGGGTACTGTAAAAAAAGTGACCGAGGAGGTGTTGGAGCAAAAGTTGGGTTGGGTGAGAAAGATTGTGAAAACTGGTCTGGATCCTGACGGTGGTTACGACACTTCAACCCGAGAGATTTATGCCACGGTCAATCTTGATACCAATGCGTTGAAAAGCATCATGCCAGTACTCAATCTGGGTGTAATCACGGTGCCTGATTTACCAGAGTACTTGACCGCAGAGTCGAGAATTCAGGTTGAAAACTTTGAAAAGCAGTGAAGGGCTGTTCGGGCGTTTGTTGGGACGGACCGACGAGCGCTTGCCTGAATCCAATGATCCGCAATTGCACAATCATGCGGGCATCCAATTGATGCTCGATCAACACGGGTACGTGACCGACATTCACGGTCTGCAGCGTTATGGCCTGGCGCGCTCAAGCGGCGACGGCGCACCGCGCCTGCTGCTGAGCTACATGGTGCCGGGCAGCACGCTGGCGCTCGAAGGCGTGCCGGCAGACTGGGTGGGCCACAGCCTCGACCTGGACTTTCAATGCGCCGGGCTGCGCGTGGTGCATACCCGAGGTTGGGTTCAGCCCCAGGGTGATGGCTGGCTTTTACAGCTGCTGGATATCAGTGACTTGCGCCTTGGCAGCGAGCAGGCGCGCAACCGTGAGCGCTGCACGCAACTGACCCTTAGCCTGGGCGAGCAATTGCGTCAGTGCAGTGTGCAGCGCCTGCCGGAAGTGATGCACGAAGCGCTGCGCAGCGTGGCCCAGCATGGTCGTGTGCCTTGCATGGCGCTGGCCGTGCGCGATGATGGGCAGTCCTCCTGGTATATGCACAGCACGTATCACTCGTTTGATGCGCCGCAACTCTGGTTGCCAGAGCAAAGCCTGGGCAGCCTGCTCGACCCGTTGGGCGGCAACTCGCCCCAGCGTGTCGAGCGCGACGGCAACCCGCGGCTGAACGATTTATTTGGCAATGCCGACGGTGTACTGGTGCCGTACAGCGACCAACAAGGCTTGTGTGCCTGGTTGATGCTGGGGTTTTATCCCGCGTCCCTGCATGGGCCGCAGATGAGTGAAAGCGACTGGATGCAGGTGTGCGCGGCATTGGCCGCCCCCCTGCTGGATCGCTTGCGCGAGCAACAGCACCTGCAGCAGCGAGAGCGCATGGAAGCCCTTCAAGGCTTGCTGGGCACGGGTTGGTGGGAGTGGTCGATCACTAACGAATTGATGCAACTGGCCCCCCAACTGGCCGCCAACCTGACAGAGGCCATCGAACCGCAGTCAATGACCCGAGATACCTGGCTGGCGCTGTTTCATCCTGCAGATCGGGATGAGCTCTGCGGCCGTTTTAATGAATTGCTGGAGCATGGCAAGGAGTTGTTGCTGTTTGCGCGGGTGCATCAGCCCCAAAGCACCCAACCTGCCCAGTGGTATCGAGTTCAGGGCCAGATGCTGGGGACCGGCACCCGGCGGCGCATCGTGGGTTTTATGCTGGATGTCAGCGACATCAAGAATCAACAGCAGCAAGTTGCAGCCGCCCATGCGCGGCTGGACAACCTTATCGCCAGTTCGCCTGCGGTGATTTACGTGCAGCGTTATGTCGAAGGCGCTCTGTTGCCTGCGTTTTTCAGTGACAGCCTCAAGCCCTTGCTGGGCTGGACGCTGGAGGAGTGCACGAGCGCGACCTTGATCGAGTGGGTCCACCCCGATGATCGGGAGCACTATTTTGAACGCACCCGCCAGTTGCTGCGCGAAGGCAGCACCCGACGTCGCTATCGTCTTCGCGACCGAGGCGGTGATTACCACTGGCTGCTGGATGAAGCCAAGTTGCTACGTGACGACCTGGGCTTGCCGGTTGAAGTCGTCGGGTTGTGGCTGGACATCACCGAGGCCACCGAAGCGGCCGAGCGGGTCAAGAGCAGCGAAGAACGCTATCGAATCCTGGTCGAAGATTCACCCGCCATGATCTGCCGTTACCTGCCCGACCTGACCCTGACCTTTGGCAACCAGCCTCTGGCCAGCTACCTGGAGTGCACGACCGAGCAGTTGCCGGGCATCAACCTGAGCAGTTGGCTGTCCGACGAACAGCGTGAAGCCTTTGTGCAGCGTATTGCGGGTTTGACTCCACAGTCTCCGGTAAGCTCCGCTGAAATCAGCCTGCAACTGCCTGGTCGCGAATATGCCTGGTGGGTGTGGTCGGACCGGGGGATTTTCGACGAACAGGGCAACTTGCTGGAAGTACAAGCCGTTGGCCGCGACAACACCGAGGTGCGTCGCTCACAGCAGCAACTGACCCACAGTGCGAAAATGGCCACCCTTGGTGAAATGGCCACGGGGCTGGCCCACGAAATCAACCAGCCGTTGAACGTCATGCGCATGGCCGTGGCGAACGTCCTCAAGCGTCTGAGCAACGGCGATGCACAGATCGAGTACCTGCAGGAAAAGCTTGCCCGTATCGACGGGCAAGTCCAGCGTGCGGCGCGGGTGGTAGACCACTTGCGGGTGTTTGGTCGTCGCTCGGAAATCGAACAGCAAGTGTTCAACCCTTCACAGGCGATGGAAGGCTCCGTGGCCTTGCTTAGCGAAGGCCTGCGCGGTAAAGGCGTGGAATTGCGCAGTGAAGGCCAGGTGTGTGACGTGCAGGTGCGTGGCCATGTCGACCAGCTTGAGCAAGTGCTGATCAACCTGATGGTCAATGCCCGTGATGCGCTGATGAGCAAGCGAGAAACCGATCGCGACTTTGAGCCCTGGATTGCCCTGAGTATCGAGTCCGATGCACAGCATGTGTGCCTGAGAGTGGACGACAACGCAGGCGGTATTGACCCGCGTCTGCTGGAGCGGATCTTCGAACCTTTCTTCACTACCAAGCCGATTGGCCTTGGCACGGGTCTGGGATTGTCCGTGAGCTACGGCATCATCGACAACATGGGCGGGCGGTTGAGCGTCAGCAACACCGGGCACGGCGCCCGGTTTTGCGTGGAGTTGCCGGTGGTTGAAGTGCAGGAGTGAGGTGCTGCGATATTGACGACACTGCGAGTGCTGCGCACTCGAACGCAGCCTCGTGCTACTCGTCAGCGGCTACTTGCAGTGGGCGTGTAGCCGCTGAGGAGCGAAGCGAGGCTGCGATCGGCTGCGCAGCAGTCGTAAGACCCTGCAGCGCGGTGTATCTGATACACCGCGCTGCAGGGGTTTAGTCGCGTTTCGTAATCGGTCGCAAGGAATTAGAGCACCAGCTGGGCGCGACCGCCTTGGTTGCAGGAGAGGTTGGCGCCGACGTCGACTTGGTTTAAGTCGACCCCTAATCCTAGAAGCAATGTGTCAATGATACGATCAAGTACAGGGCTAAGTACTTTGTTAATAGCCTCGAGCAGAAGCGGTTTGACAGTCGAAAGCAACCCATCCAAACCGCCAATTAGTGTCCAGAGGACATTTCCTTGTAATGGCTGGTAAATATGTACGTTTATCCCGTCTAGAGTGTTACTCAAGCTTTTTACTATTCCATTAGTACTGTATTGATAATAGAGAGGGGGGAGGGAAATGCCTAGTAGCTTGTCCGGGCCAAACGTGTGAGTTTGTTTTAGGTTTGATCCAACGCTAGTGTCTAAACTAATGCCTATGCCTCCTCCCACCAAAGGGACTCGAGGGTCACACTTTTTTTCAGAAAATGCAGGTTTTGAACAGGTTATTAAGCCGATATCAATCACGGAGAGAGGCTTGACAGTGATGGATAAAGGTGCGGTGGTGCTGCTGGGGAAAATTTGATTTTTATCGATGGTGCCAAACTTTATGTCCACGATTGATGTATTGGTTGTGGCTGTTAAGGTTTTGCTTGACTCACTAGAGCAGCTGTAAGCAGTGACATAACTTTCTGCGCTGGGAGCATCTATGTAAATATCAATTTTGTCGCTAAGTAGCAGTAGTGATGGGTTCGTGCATTTTGCACCGAGCGCACAGCCAAGTGCCCCAACAATGTCGAGGTCTAAGAGTTTTTTTAGTGTGTCAACCAGGGAAGATCCTAGTGTTGTGACTGCATCAACTAAGGCTTGTACATTTTTCAATGCAGGTAATTCGACAGATACTAACGTTCGGACTTGTGCTGTTCTTACATAAATTCGATGTTCTCCATCTTTTGTTTCTTTTGCCGCCAGTGCCGGGTTTCCGATGGCTGATAGTTGTGGGGGTTGTATGACTTGTACGGTGGCTGTTATTTTGGTAAGTGACAGGTCAATGGGGAAGCTTGCTACAATTGCCTGGTTTTTACTGGCTAGTTGTACGTATCCGCTTATCAGGTCCAATAGGTTCATGTCTATATTCAATGCTGAGCTTGCGTTGCTGCCTTGGACTTTTAAAAGGTCTCCGAGAATTACTTTTGTTGCGCCGGCATTTGCTTTGATCTCCTTGAGGGTTGTTATTTTTGCGGTTGTGCTGAGGGTGTCGCTTGGATCAAGTATATGTATAGTGCTATCTATGAGTTGTCCAATGCTGATCTTTGAGCTTAGAACTTCATCGTAACCGCCAGCTTTGAGGTCGAGGTCAAGTTTTAGCCTGTCTAAGAATGATAGTAATTTGATGTTGGTGTTTGCAATTCCATCCCATCCGAGAATGCTGATGTCAACACTTCCGCCGAGTAAACCTTTGAATAAAGAACTTAGGATTTTAGATTTGGAGTCGCTTAATGCCAATGTTTTGTTCCGAATAGTCAACTGAGCCAGCGGTGAGCCAGATTTGGCCCCCACCGCAGTCGCCTGTAATTTAGTATTAAACTCAAACGTACCTTTAGACAACGCACTCCAAAATCCCCCGGCCACGCTGGTAGGCACGGTGGTCTTGGCGACAACCTGGATAACATCGCCGGAGTTGTCGATGCTCGGCTGGAAGACACGTATTTTCTTCTCGTTTGTAGTCAGGGTCCCGCACGTTGGAGTTACACTTTGTACCCCGGCGGACGTAAAGCCGTTGCGTTTGGCGCTCTCTTCTGAGTAGTCCTTGGCAGTTCCGAGTTTACAATTGCCTCCCCGACTAACCACCTCCAGCGCAGCCATATCCGCCACCCGCTGCAATTTTCGCTGCTCCAGGTACAAACGCCCGCTGTCGACCACCAGCAGCATAAACAACAGCACCATGCCGAGGGTCACGGCAGCCATCAAGCCGATTGCGCCACGCTGTTGCTGTGGGCCCGTAAAACCAATACCGCGTAGTTGGGGAGACATCGAGCACTCCTGTTGCTGGAACATAGCCCAGCGCTAACTCTCCAAAGTTTGATCGAGTGTAGCCAGAAAGTGATCGTCGCGCTGGCCAGTTGCCAGTTTTATAGGCGTGATGTGAACAGTTAATCAAAAGCCGATGATAAATAGCCGAAAATCGAGTGTGGAAACTAACTTGCTCACGAAAGTATTAATACCAACTTACATATATACAGTGTGAGCAAGTGAGTGTCCTGGAACTTACTTCGGTGGATAGGCGCTCAAGATTTTAGTGACCGCCTCCTGAATTGCCGCGCTGCGTTCAGCCGGAGTAGGGCTGGTGTCGACGACTTTTTCAGCACTGCCGCGCCACACCAGTTTCCCGTCCTTGGCATCGATCAGGTCGATTTGCAGCGTGCCAACCTGATAGACCACGTTGCGTACTTCGTTATACATCGGTGGGCCCCAGTAACCTTCCCACGGGCCACCCCAGTAACCCCCCCACGGTCCGCCCCAAGGGCCGCCGTAGCCGTAGTTGGTCACGACCTGCTCCTGGCGGTTGGCAACGATCAACCAGGCTTGCACGAGCAAGTCCGGCTTGCTGCCTGCCGCAACTGGGCGCAGACCCCGTTGGTCCAGCTGGCCACTGATGGCCTGAACGATCCGTTGCTCGGTCAGGCTGCTTCGCAGCATCGGGTTATTGGGGTGATATTGCACAGCAGGGTCTTTCCAGGCCCAGGACTGGAACTTGGCGAAATCGACCGCAGGGTTGTAATCGCTGCTGACCTGCATGGTTTCGCAAGCGCTGAGCAGCAGGGCGATGCCCAGTAATGCCAGGCGACGTAGCATGATGATTTCTCCGCTTCAACAATAAGTCTTAATGGGGAGGATAAGCCTGTACTGCCTTGTTCAGTGATTCGCGCAGAGCATCACTGCGTTCGCCCAGGCTGCCTTTACTGCTGGTTTCTGCACTGGAACTCCACACCGGTTGACCGGTTTTGCCGTCATACAGATTGAGTCGTACCACCATGACCTCAACTTCGTAGGTACGCACCACGGGCACAGAGTTGTACATCCCGTACTGGCTGCCGTAACGGCCATAGCCGCTGCCGTAGCCCGCTCCGTAACCATAGTCGTCCTGAACCTGACGCAAGCGTTTTTCGGTGTGCAAGTCGGCACTGACCCACAGATCCGCTGGACGGTTGGGCTGCGCCGGGCGCAAGCCCCGCTGGTCCAGTGCATTGTTCACCGCTTCGGCGATCTGGGCAGAGTCGGCCCACGCGGTCCCGACCGGCAGGCGACCATTGAGCCAGGCCCAACTCTGGTAGCGCCCGTAATCGCGAGGCGGTGCCGGATAGGCGCTCAAATCCAGGCTATTGGCCGCTTGTGCCGGGGCTGGCGGCATGGGCAGGGCGCTCGGGGTGTAAGGGTTGGGGCTTTGGCAAGCGCCCAGCCCCAGGCTTAAAACGACTAAGGCAACGCGGCGATACATGATGGTCTCCCCCGCAGGGCGATTCAAACCGGGCGGCACACCCAATGCAGATAACGTCCAAGCCCGGCAAAGGCTGGATGGCGACGATGGGCCAGTTCCATTTCAACCAGCGCCTCAAGCTCGGCTCGTGCCTGGAACTCAACGGGCATGTAGTCGTGAAACACACGCACACCGCTTTGGGTTTGGACCTGCCACAGGCCTTCGAGTGCCGTGGCCAGTTCTCGAGGGTCGAGTGGTTGTTGAGGGGTCAGGCTCTGTTTTTCGCCGGCCATGTCGTTCTTGCGCATTTTGCGGAAGTGGCCCTTGAGCAGGTTGCGATAGATCAACGCGTCGCGGTTGTAGAACGCCAGGGACAACCAGCCGTCCCTGGCGGTCAGCTGATGCAGCACCGGCAGGATCGCGTGGGGTTCCGCCAGCCATTCCAGTACGGCGTGACACAGCACCAGATCGTAGGGCTTGGTGAGTTGCCCCAGCAGCTCTTGCCACGGCGCCTGGATAAAGGTACCGGTCTGGCCTGCTTCGGCAAAACGCTGGCGGGCGCCTTCAAGCATTGGCGCGGCCGGTTCGGCCAGGGTCACATCATGACCTTGCTGGGCCAGCCACAACGACATATGACCCAGGCCTGCACCGATATCCAGTACACGTAACGGGCGTTTTGGCAGTGATTCTTCAAGGTCGGCCTGAAGCACGGCCAGACGAATGGCACCCTTGGCGCCGCCGTAGATTTTCTCGGCGAAACGGGTGGCCAGTTGATCGAAGTGACGGTCACTCATGGGTTGAAACGCCTTTCATTGTCAGCCAATTTGCTGCGCACCACTTCGTTCATGTCCAACCCCAGTTCGGCGCACAGCAACACCAGATACAGCACGATATCGCCTACCTCCTGGCCTGCGTGGGCGAGCTTGTCGGCGGGGAGCTGGCGGGACTGGTCCTCGCTTAGCCACTGAAAGATTTCCACCAGCTCAGCCATTTCGACACTGGCGGCCATGGCCAGGTTTTTCGGGCTGTGGAATTGTTTCCAGTCGTTGTTATCGCGGATGCGGTGCATGCGTTGCGTGAGTTCGTCGAGGTTCATCGAGGGTGTGCTCTCCAGAAGGCGCAAAGCTTGCGACTGAACGGCCTTTGGCGCAAGCGAAAGGCACAGGCGCGTGCTGGTGTGGCGCGCAATTCTTTGTAGTCGCTGACGAGGAACGAAGGCTGCGTTATCGATCGCAGCCTCGCTACGCTCCTCAGCGGCTACAGGGCAAGTGCCGGCTCAACTGATCGGTCGCCAATTACCGGTCATGTGCACCAGATCGCCATGCCCGCTCAGCTGGAAATCACCACTGGAACCCGCTTCGCTGCAGCGCAAAATCACTTCGCTGGGTAGACGTACCGGCTTTTTGAACGCGACAAAGATCTCGACATTGGCGGCTGGCAGGTGCGAATTCAATGCCGCCAGGGCACGGGTTTTTATCCACAGGCCATGGGCGATGGCGCTGGGCAGGCCAAACAGTTTGGCGCTGGCCGCACTGAGGTGAATGGGGTTGTAGTCGCCCGACACCTTGGCGTAGCGGCGGCCAATGTCGGTGGGGGCATACCAGCGCGTCAGCTCGTTCAGCACCACCGGCCCGGGGGCGGCGGTTTCAGGGGGGGCCCCCGGCAGCTCGACGCCTTTGCACAGCAGCGTGCTTTCGGCCTCCCACAGCGGCCCGAGCATGTCGTCCACCTGGGTGATCACCTCAAAGGTCGCCCCCTTGGGGTGCTTTTGCAGGTTGTGCACAAACACACCGATGCGTAGCTGCGTCACGCTGCCCATGGGCCGCAGTAGCCGTACCCGATTGGTCAGATGAATCAGTCCAAGCAGTGGGAAGGGGAAGTCCTTGCTGGTCAGTAATTGCATTTGCAGCCCGAAGGCCAGGATATGGGGGTAGGTGGGCGGGAGTAGTGGGCTTGGCGCCAGGGCGCACACCTCCCTGAAGGCAGCCAGTGACGTGGGCTCAACTTCCACCCAGCAGCGCAAACCCTGTTCCGGCAAGGTGCTGCCGGTGATTTTGCGCCGGGCGGCGGCGTGGGCGTACAGCGCGGGCAAGTGCGGTGGGCTGGCGAGGTCGAGCCACTTCACGGTCATGGTTCATGCTCCCAGAATGCTTTGTCCGCACACCCGCAGCGCTTGACCGCTGACGGCGCCCGACCCCGGCTGCCCGAGCCAGGCCACGGCTTCGGCCACGTCTTGCGGCAGGCCGCCCTGGCCCAGGGAGCTCATGCGTCGACCCGCTTCGCGCAAGGCGAAGGGAATATGCGCAGTCATCTGGGTTTCGATAAACCCGGGGGCCACGGCGTTGATGCTGATGCCGCGTTCGCCCAGCAAGGGGGCCCAGGCTTGAGCCAGGCCAATCAGCCCGGCCTTGCTGGCGGCGTAGTTGGTCTGACCGCGATTACCGGCGATACCGCTGATGGAGGCGAGCAGAATCACCCGGCCGTTATCGCGCAAGGTGCCACTGTCGAGCAGGGCTTTGGTCAGCACCTGCGGGGCGTTGAGGTTGACCGCGAGCACGGAGTCCCAGAACTCGGGCGTCATGTTGGCCAAGGTCTTGTCACGGGTGATGCCTGCGTTGTGCACCACGATGTCGACACCGTCAGCCAGGTGCTCGACCAGTTCTTCAGCGGCATTGGCGGCACAGATATCCAGCGCGATGCTGTGCCCGCCCAGACGGGCGGCCAGCGCATCCAGGTCGGCCTTGGCGGATGGCACGTCGAGCAGGATCAAGTGGGCGCCATCCCGGGCCAGGGTTTCGGCAATCGAGGCGCCAATTCCTCGGGCCGCCCCGGTCACCAATGCCTTGCACCCGGCCAGGGGGCGGGTCCAGTCCTGTACCTGGGAGGCGCAGGTCGTGAGGCGCAGCACTTGCCCACTGATAAATGCACTTTTGGGCGACAGGAAAAACCGCAGTGCGCCTTCAAGTTGATTTTCAGCGCCTTCACCGACATACAGCAGTTGCAGGGTGCTGGCGTTGCGCAGTTCTTTAGCCAGTGACCGGCTGAAACCCTCAAGCGCACGCTGGGCGCTGGCAGCAAATGGGTCACTTAATGTTTCAGGTGCACGGCCCAGAATCACCATATGGGTGCTGTGTTCCAGGCTGCGCAGCAGTGGCTGGAAAAACTCGCGCAGTTGCTTGAGTTGGTCGGTGTGCAGCAGCTCGCTGGCGTCGAACACCGCGGCCTTGAGCTTTGGTCCCTGGCCAGGAATCCAGGGGGTTGCGAGCAACGGTTCGGGGCCGTAGCTGTAGACGGTGTCGGTGAGTTTGCTGGCAAAACGGTTCACCTGTTCGGCCAGTGCCCCGCCGCCAATCAATAGCGGGCCTTCGACGGGGCGCAGGCGCCCGGCTTGCCAGCGTTCCAGTCGTCCCGGTGACGGCAGCCCCAACGCGCCGACCAGACGCTGGCCGAGGGATGAGTTGACGAAGTCGATATAACGGTCTGACATGGAACACTCTCCGACAGGTGGGGTTCAAAGGGTTGACCACAAACAGGTCGTGGTCGTTCGTTATCAGCGATAAGACCTACGCTTGTAACGATTAATGGATTCAAAAGAATAGGGGCAATCGTATGAGTCTGCGTCGTGTAGCAATTATTGGTGGTAACCGAATCCCGTTTGCCCGCTCCAACGGGCCGTATGCGACCGCCAGTAATCAGGACATGTTGACGGCCGCGCTGGAGGGGTTGATCGAGCGTTACAACCTGCACGGGCTGCGCATGGGGGAGGTCGTGGCCGGGGCGGTGCTCAAGGATTCTCGGGATTTCAGCATGACCCGTGAGTGCGTGCTGGGCTCACGGCTGTCCCCGAAAACACCGGCCTATGACCTGCAGCAGGCCTGCGGGACGGGGCTTGAAGCGGTATTGCTGGTGGCCAACAAGATTGCCCTGGGGCAGATCGACTGTGCGATTGCCGGGGGAGTGGACACCACATCCGATGCGCCGATTGGCCTTAATGACGGCCTGCGTAAATGGTTGCTGCAGTTCAATCGCACCAAGGCGCCTCTGGATAAGCTCAAGACCTTGCTGCAATTGCGTCCGGGTTTTCTGAAACCCGAGTTTCCCCGTAATGGCGAGCCCCGCACCGGGCTGTCGATGGGCCAGCACTGCGAACTGATGGCGCAAGCCTGGAGCATCCCAAGGCTTGAACAGGACGAACTGGCGCTGCACAGCCATCAGGCGTTGACGGCGGCCTATCACGCAGGCTGGGAAGATGACTTGCTCACGCCTTTCCGGGGTTTGAGCCGCGATAACAATCTGCGTGCCGACTTGACCCTGGAGAAGCTGGCCGCCCTTAAGCCTGTGTTCGAGCGCAGTGCCAAAGGCACGTTGACGGCGGGCAACTCCACGCCACTGACCGATGGCGCTGCCGTGGTGCTGTTGGGCAGTGAAGAGTGGGCCCGGGAGCGCGGCTTGCCAATTTTGGCGTATTTACGTGATGGCGAAACTGCTGCTGTTGATTTCGTGCATGGAGCGGAAGGTTTGCTCATGGCGCCGGTGTATGCAGTCCCACGGCTGCTGGCGCGCAATGGCCTGACTTTGCAGGATTTTGACTACTACGAAATTCACGAGGCTTTTGCCGCGCAGGTGCTGTGTACGTTGAAGGCCTGGGAGGATGCGGCCTACTGCAAAAGCCGGCTCGACCTGGATGCACCGCTGGGCTCGATTGATCGCAGCAAGCTCAACGTCAAGGGCAGCTCGCTGGCGGTGGGGCATCCGTTTGCGGCGACAGGAGGGCGGATCGTGACCAATATGTCCAAGCTGCTCGCCACTGCCGGGCAGGGACGAGGGCTGATCTCGATCTGCGCGGCAGGTGGGCAGGGCGTTACCGCAATCATTGAGCGGTAGCCGCATGTGGGTGGGAGCGGGCTTGCTCGCGATGGCATCACCGCGGTGTGGCTGTTACACCGCGGCGTCTGCATCGCGAGCAAGCCCGCTCCCACTCATGTTGTATTTGCGAGTGGCGTAGCTTTCGGCCATCACCGAGCACACGATCAACTGCAGCGGGTGGTAGATCATGATCGGCAGCAAAATCAGGCCCAGGCCGGGGTTGGCGCCAAAGATCAGGGCGGCCATCGGCGCGCCGGCAGCCAGGGATTTTTTGCTGGCGCAGAACACGGCGGCAATTTCATCGCTGGTGCTGAACTTCAAGGCACGGGCAGTGCGGGTGGTCATCCACAGGATGACGGCGAGCAGGACGGCACTGCCGATCACGGCGCTGATAATCACCGAGGTGCCTTGTTGTTGCCACATGCCCGAGACCATCGAGTTGCAGAACGCTGCGTAAACCAGCAGCAGAATCACCACTTTGTCGCAGATGTTGGTGTAGCGCTTGTGGCGGGCGAAAAAGCGTCCGAACAGCGGGCGTACCAGTTGGCCAAGGACCAGGGGCAACAGGAGCATGGCGCACAGGTCGAGCAGGGTTGAGCCCAGGTCGATGCCGCCCGCGCCGCTGCCAACCACCAGGCTGACGAGCAATGGGGTGATGAAAATCCCCAATACGCTGGACAGGCTGGCGTTGAGAATCGCCGCCGGTACGTTGCCGCCTGCGCTGCCGGTGAGTGCGACCGAGGAGGAGATGGTCGAAGGCAATGTGCACAGGTAGAAGAAGCCCAGCATCAGCAGCGGCGGAACATGGGTGCCCAGCAGCTTGTCGGCGATGACCCAGATCAGCGGGAAAACGATGAAGGTGAAGCCCTGAACCATGAAGTGCAGGCGGATGTTTTTCAGGCCGTGGCGGATTTGCTCGCTGGACAGGTTGACCCCGTGCAGGAAAAACACCAGGAACACACCGATGTTGATTACCCACTCAGCGTGCATCCCGCCGCCAGTACTGCCGAAATGCGGAAACACATAGGCCAGAAATGTCGCTAGCAGCATGCCGCACAGAAACCAGTCGGTGAACATTCGTTTGAGATGTTTGAGCACAGGCATCGTGGGCACCGGGACATTGTAAGAATTAGTAACTTAGCCTAACGTCGCAGGTATCTGACGTCTTGCGATATAAGGCCAATCAATGCCGCCAAACGGACAACGTGGACTCCAGCGCGCCATTCCAGTGCTTGATGCACTGCCACGGCCGCTGTATGCCCGGGCCGAAAGCCTGGGCGCAGGTTCCTGGACGCCACGTCATCGGCATGATTGGGTGCAGTTTTCATACGCGATCAGTGGCGTGTTGGGGGTGCATACCGACGAGGGCAGCTTTTTTGCACCGCCGCAGTGGGGGATCTGGATTCCCGCCGGGCTGGAGCATGAGGTCATCACCTCGATGCGTGCCGAAATGCGCAGCCTGTATGTACGTCGTGAGGATTGCCTTTGGGCGCCCGGCCAGTGCCGGGTGCTGGAGGTCACGCCGCTGGCACGGGAGCTGATCAAAGGTTTTTGTGCATTGCCCGCCGAATACCCCGAGGGCGGCAGCCCTGAGCAACGGTTGGTGGCGGTGTTGCTGGATCAATTGGCGAGCCTGCCTGAGGTGGGTTTTTCGCTGCCGCTGCCACGCCATGGGCGTTTGCTGGTGCTGTGCAATGAATTGATCGAAACCCCCGATGCCGACGTCAGCCTGAGCCTGTGGTCGGATCGTCTGGGCATGTCTGAAAAAACCCTGATGCGGTTGTTCCTGCGTGAAACGGGCTTGAGTTTTCGCAGTTGGCGTCAGCGGGTACGACTGCTGTCTTCGTTGCAGGTGCTGGAGGAGGGTGGTCATGTCACGCGTGCGGCGTTGTCGTGCGGGTATGAGTCGACGTCGGCATTCATCGCGGCATTTAAAAAGATGTTCGGCTATACGCCCGGCGAGTTATTTCGCCAGGGCTAGGCAGCGGGCCCATTAGTCGGTGCTCTTGACGGATTGCTCGTCTATCATTCAAATCGTTTGCCCTCTCCCCGTGGTGAGTGGATTGCCGTATAACGAGTGACATTCGCGTGTTTGGTAATAAAGGACCCACAATAAAAGCTGATGAAGACTCCAAAACGCTTAGAACCCCTGATCGAGGACGGTCTGATCGACGAGGTGCTGCGCCCACTCATGAGTGGCAAAGAAGCAGCTGTGTACGTAGTCCGCTGCGGCAATGAGCTGCGATGCGCCAAGGTTTATAAGGAGGCTAACAAACGAAGTTTCCGCCAGGCCGCCGAATATCAGGAGGGTCGCAAGGTTCGCAACAGCCGTCAGGCCCGAGCGATGGCCAAGGGCTCCAAGTTCGGTCGTAAAGAAACCGAGGATGCCTGGCAAAACGCCGAAGTGGCTGCGCTGTTTCGTCTGGCGGGCGCCGGTGTTCGGGTTCCAAAACCGTTCGACTTCCTTGAAGGCGTGCTGTTGATGGAACTGGTGGCGGATGAGTACGGCGATGCAGCCCCCCGACTCAATGACGTGGTGCTGGAACCGGACCAGGCTCGCGAGTATCACGCGTTCCTGATTCAGCAGATTGTGCTGATGCTGTGTACCGGTCTGGTCCACGGAGATTTGTCCGAGTTCAACGTACTGCTGACGCCGACCGGCCCGGTGATTATCGATCTGCCACAGGCTGTCGATGCCGCGGGTAACAACCACGCATTCAGCATGCTGGAGCGTGACGTGGGCAACATGGCTTCTTACTTCGGGCGTTTTGCGCCGGAACTTAAAGGAACCAAATACGCCAAGGAAATGTGGGCGCTTTACGAAGCTGCCACCTTGCACCCTGGCAGCGTGTTGACGGGCGAGTTTGACGAGCCGGACGAGCTGGCCGATGTGGGCGGTGTCATGCGCGAGATCGAAGCTGCCCGTCTGGACGAAGCGTTCCGTCAGGCCGTGCGTGCTGCAGATGATGCGCCACCGAGCAAGTCTGAAGAGCCGCCTCCACCGTGGATGCAGTGATTGGCTAAATAAAAAATCCGGCTCAGGCCGGATTTTTTTTACTTCAATGCAGCCCGCTCCCACACACACAATAATTGTGCGGCTAAAAACGGTTCAGCGGCACCTTAAGGCTGCACAGGCCGGTTTCATCGGCGGGCGGCAGATTACCGGCCCGAATGTTGATTTGAATGGCCGGAATCAGCAGTGCCGGAACCCCCAGCGTCGCGTCGCGGGCGGTGCGCATCTCGACGAAGCCCGTCAGGTCGACGCTGTCGTTGACATGAATGTTGTTGGCTCGCTGCTCACCCACCGTGGTTGACCATGTGGCCTCACGCCCTGCTGGCGGATAGTCATGGCACATGAACAGTCGGGTCTGGACCGGAAAGGCCAGCAGACGCTTGATCGATTGGTACAACTGGTGCGGATCGCCTCCCGGGAAGTCGCAGCGGGCCGTGCCAACGTCGGGCATAAACAATGTGTCGCCCACAAACAGACAGTCGCCCTCAACCTGATACGCCATGTCGGCCGGGGTGTGCCCCGGCACGTGCAGTGCGCGTACCTGTAGCCGTCCAATGTGGAATAGCTCGTCCGGTTCCAGCAGCCGGTCGAACTGCGAACCGTCGAGCTTGAACTCGGGCTCAAGGTTGTAGATGTCGCGAAACACCCCTTGTACCTGGGTGATTGCCGCGCCAATACCAATCTGGCCGCCCAGCTTTCGCTTCAGGTAAGCGCTGGCAGACAGGTGATCGGCGTGGGCGTGGGTTTCCAATAGCCATTGCACCTTCAGGCCCTGTGCCTGCACGTAAGCAGCAATGATGTCTGCACCGGTGGTACTGATGCGCCCGGCGGCGGCATCGTAGTCGAGCACCGGATCGATGATTGCGCACTCGCTGGCGCCGGCTTCATGAACCACGTAGCTCACGGTCGACGTTGCAGGGTCGAAAAATCCTTGAATTTCGGGGTGCATGACGGGCCTCGTGTATGTCAAAAAATGCTCAATATATTGAAACATATATTATCGGGTCGTAGACTGTCGACTATCACGTCCCGGAGCTTTTCATGACTGCTCAGTTAACCAGCGAAGAAATCGGACTTCTGCGCGACTCTGCATCCAAAGCCTGCACCCTTCTCAAAGCCCTGGCCAATGAAGACCGACTGCTGTTGCTCTGCCAGTTGACCCAAGGTGAGCGCAATGTCGGCGAACTTGAAGCCCTGACGGGCATCCGGCAGCCCACCCTTTCGCAACAGCTTGGTGTGTTGCGCGATGAGGGCATGGTCAATACCCGAAGGATGGGAAAGTACATTTTCTATTCCCTTGCCAGCTTTGAAGTGGTGTCTGTGATGCAAACCCTGTCAGGCCTGTATTGCGGCCAGGCGCTTAAAAAATAGCGCAACCTCATTCCCCTGGCTGACATCGCCCAACCTATTCCATTCATTTTTGTTGTGCCTGGAGTGCTCAATGGAGCAAAGCATCAAGCGAATCGACACGTCATTTTCTGTGGCCGGTCAAATCGGGCAGTCTGATCTCCAGTCTTTGGCAGCACTGGGTTTTGCCAGTGTGATCTGTAACCGTCCGGATCATGAAGGCGGCCCAGACCAACCCGGGCACGCATCGATACAGCAGGCGGCGCAGGCCCTGGGGCTGAGCTTTGCTTACCTGCCAGTACTCAGCACGGGTGCGACCCCTGAGCAGGCGCAGCAGTTGCGTCAGTTGCTCAATGAGCTGCCAAAACCCGTTCTGGCGTATTGCCGTACAGGCAATCGCTCATCAAAGCTCTATCAGGCGGCGACTCAAGCCTCGCGTGAGGCCAGGCTGTACGATGTTGTCGTGGTGGGTGGTGGCTCGGCCGGTATCTCGGTGTCGGCCAGCTTGCTCAAGCGCAACGCGTCATTGCGCATCGCCGTGATCGAACCCAATACAGAGCACTACTACCAGCCCGCGTGGACGCTGGTTGGCGGCGGTGCCTTTGATGTCAAGGACACGGTTCGCCCGACTGCAGCCGTAATGCCCAAAGGTGTTGTCTGGATCAAGGCGTCGCTGTGCGCCTTCGCCCCGCAACGCAAGGTTGTGCTGCTCAGTGATGGTACTGAACTGGGTTATCAGCAATTGATCGTTTGCCCGGGGTTGCAACTGGCCTGGGAGCATATCGAGGGCCTTGAAGAGACCTTGGGCAAGAACGGCGTGACGTCCAACTATCGCCATGACCTGGCGCCCTATACCTGGGAGCTGGTGCGCACCCTGAAGGGCGGCAAAGCGCTGTTCACCCAGCCGGGAATGCCGATCAAGTGCGCGGGGGCTCCACAAAAAGCCATGTACCTGTCCTGTGATCATTGGCGCAAGCGTGGCGTTCTGGATTCGATGGCCGTTGAGTTCAATCTGGCGGGGGCGGTGCTGTTTGGCGTGCCGACCTTCGTCCCTCCACTGATGAAATACGTTGAGGCCTATAAGGCCCAATTGGCCTTCCAGTCCAATCTGGTCAAGGTCGACGGGCCAGGCAAGACCGCCTGGTTTGATGTGACCAACGCAGACGGTGGCGTGACCCGCGTTGAGAAAACGTTCGACATGTTGCATGTGGTGCCACCCCAGCAAGCGCCTGACGTTATCCGTCGCAGCGAGTTGGCGGACAAGGCGGGCTGGTTCGAGACCGATCCGGCTACACTGCAACACCCACGCTACCCCGACATTTTCGCCCTTGGCGATGTCTGCAACACACCCAATGCCAAAACCGCGGCAGCGACTCGCAAGCAAGTGGTCGTGGTGGCCGAGAACCTGCTCGCCCTGCGCAAGGGGGCGGTTTTGCCCAAGCGCTACGATGGCTATGGCTCATGCCCGCTGACCGTCGAAAACGGCAAGGTGATCCTGGCCGAATTTGGTTATGGCGCAAAACTGCTACCCACCTTTGCCCTGGACCCGACCGTGGCCCGCAAGTCGGCCTGGTGGCTCAAGGCAACGTTTCTGCCCTGGTTCTACTGGCAAGGCATGCTTAAAGGTCGCGAGTGGTTCACTGACTGCAAACCGGACTGAACCTGACCATGTTGATTATTCTGTTAGGCATGTTGGTGGGTGTAGTGCTGGGTTTGACGGGGGCGGGTGGCGGTATTCTGGCCATACCGGCGTTGACCCTGGGCCTGGGGTGGACACTGGCGCAAGCCACGCCGGTGGCATTGCTGGCGGTCGGTACGGCAGCGGCACTGGGCGCGCTGGACGGGCTGCGCAAAGGCCTGGTGCGCTACAAGGCCGCCGCGCTGATGGCGATTGTGGGTTCGATGACTTCGCCGATCGGGCTGCACCTCGCCAGATTGATTCCCGCTAGGGCGCTGGTGTTGATGTTCAGCGGGGTCATGATGTTCGTCTCCGTGCGTATGTTTTTGCAGGCCAGAGCTGATGCGCGCGAGAGTGGCAGCCTGGGGGCAATAGAAAAAAACTGCATGCTCAATCCTGCTACCGGGCGGCTGACCTGGAATGCCCGCTGCAGCATGACGCTGGTATCGATTGGTGCCACCTCGGGTTTGCTGACGGGGTTGTTGAGTGTGGGGGGCGGATTCCTGATCGTACCTGCGTTTCGAAAATTCAGTGACGTGCGCATTCATGCCGTGGTCTCCACCTCGCTGATGGTGGTGGCACTGGTATCGCTGGGCACCTTGGGCAATCTGATGAGCCAGGGTGTGAGCTTGTCGAGCGAAGGCGTGATGTTCATCGGTGCCACCCTGACCGGCATGATTGCCGGTCGGGTGATTGCCCCCAGGGTTTCGGCCCAATGGCTACAGCAAGGCTTCGCGACGTTATGTGCTGTGATAGGCCTGTTGATGCTCGCCAAGGCAGTCCTGTCGTAAGCCCCGAATTTCCGTCGGCAGCGGATGCGGGGCTTTTTGTTCAGCCGACACAACAAGCACTCTCAAGATCCTTGAGAATCGGGCAGTCAGGACGATGGTCGCCCTGACAGCTCTCGACCAGTTCGTGCAACGTATCGCGCAGGCTGGTCAGTTCGGCGATTTTTTGATTCAACTCATCAATGTGCTGACGCGCCAGCGCCTTCACATCGCCGCTGGCGCGCTGGCGGTCTTGCCAGAGTGTCAGCAGCTTGCCGACTTCTTCCAGTGAAAACCCAAGGTCACGGGAGCGTTTGATAAACGCCAGGGTGTGCAGGTCGTCACTGCTGTAGAGGCGGTAGCCGCTGTCGCTGCGGCTGGCGGGTTTGAGCAGGCCGATGGACTCGTAATAACGAATCATCTTGGCGCTCAAGCCGCTTTGTTTGGCAGCTTGGCCAATATTCATGGGGTTGCCTCCTTATTCAAGATCCTTGGGCTTCCAGAATTTAAGCAGCAATGCGTTGCTGACCACACTGACGCTGGAAAATGCCATGGCCGCACCCGCCAGTACCGGGTTCAAAAAGCCGAAGGCGGCCAGTGGAATACCGATCACGTTATAGATAAACGCCCAGAACAGGTTTTGACGAATCTTGGCGTAGGTCTTGCGGCTGATCTCCAGTGCGGCCGGTACCAGTCGCGGGTCGCCGCGCATCAGGGTGATACCCGCTGCATGCATGGCCACGTCGGTGCCTCCACCCATGGCGATGCCAATGTCGGCGGCGGCAAGTGCCGGGGCGTCGTTGATGCCGTCGCCAACCATGGCCACCACGCCGGTTTTTTTCAGTTCAGTTACCGTTGCGGCCTTGTCAGCGGGCAACACTTCGGCGTGAACATCGGTAATTCCCAGCGCCTCGGCAACCACTTTCGCGCTGCCACGGTTGTCGCCTGTCAGCAGATGGC
Source organism: Pseudomonas sp. ML2-2023-3 (assembly GCF_037055275.1). NCBI lineage: Bacteria > Pseudomonadati > Pseudomonadota > Gammaproteobacteria > Pseudomonadales > Pseudomonadaceae > Pseudomonas > Pseudomonas sp. ML2-2023-3. The sequence continues at coordinate 24,822 of NZ_CP146343.1, read as the reverse complement.
TACTGATGTGGCGTGCACTGAGCTGCTGGATCGCCGAGAAGGCGCCGGTTTTCAGTGTGTCACCAAAGGCAAAGAGGCCCAGCACTTGCGGCTGCGGGCTTTGCTCTATCAGCCAGGACAGCGTGCGGCCTTCGGTTTCCCAGGCCTTGGCGGATGCGGCGAGCGAACCCGGACTGAGGCCGGTTTCTTCCAGCAGGCGGCGGTTGCCCAGCGCCAGGCGACGGCCTTGCAGGGTGCCAGCAATACCTCGCCCGGTAAGCGACTGGCTGTCCATGACATCCGGTACTTTCAGGTTGCGTGCGGCGCAGGCATCCAGAACGGCTTTGGCCAGCGGGTGTTCGCTGCCGCGTTGCAGGGCGCCAGCGGCTTGCAACAACTGCGCTTCATCGCCGTCCAGTGCGCTGAAGTGGGCAATTTGCGGGGCGCCAGAGGTCAGGGTGCCGGTTTTGTCGAAAACCACGGCGCTGACGTCATGGGCGCGTTCGAGGGCTTCGGCATCCTTGATCAAAATCCCGTAACGGGCCGCAACACCAGTGCCGGCCATGATCGCAGTGGGCGTTGCCAGGCCCAGGGCACAAGGACAGGCGATAACCAGCACAGCCACGGCGTTGATCAACGCGGTTTCAATCGGCGCGCCATAAAGCCACCAACCGAGTAGTGTCGCGAGGGCAATCAGCAGGACCACGGGTACGAACACCTGGCTGACTTTATCCACCAGTTTCTGGATCGGGGCTTTCGCGGACTGAGCGTCTTCGACCAGGCGGATAATGCGCGCCAGTACGGTTTCAGTGCCCAGGGCCAGGGTTTTAATGATCAACCGGCCCTCGCCATTAATGGCGCCTCCGGTGACTTTATCCCCAGGCTGTTTGGGGACTGGCAGGCTTTCACCGCTGATCAGGGCTTCGTCGGCATGGCTTTGGCCTTCGACAACTTCGCCATCTACGGGAAAGCGCTCACCAGGTTTGACCAGGATCCGATCATTCAGGCGCAGGTCACTGATGGCGACGTCTTGCTCCTGCCCGTCGACCACACGCAGGGCGCGCTCTGGGCGCAAGGCTTCCAGGGCGCGGATGGCGCTGGCAGTCTGGCGTTTGGCGCGGCTTTCGAGGTATTTACCCAGCAGCACCAGTGCAATCACCACCGCCGAAGCTTCGAAATACAGATGGGGCATGCTGCCGGGCTCGGCAATCGCCCACTCGTAAAGGCTCAGGCCATAACCGGCGCTGGTGCCCAGTGCCACCAGCAGGTCCATATTGCCGGCACCGGCTTTGACGGCTTTCCAGGCGGCCACGTAAAAGCGTGCGCCGAGGATAAATTGTACCGGGGTGGCGAGGACGAACTGGGCCCAGGCGGGCAGCATCCAGTGCACACCCAATGGTGCGAGCAACATCGGTAATACCAGCGGCAACGCCAGCACAATGGCCAGTGTCAGCGCCCAGCGCTCGCGGTGCAGACGTTTTTGCTGATCATCCTCGCTCGCTTTGGCAGTGTGGTGGACGCTGGCGCCATAGCCGGCCTGACTGACAGCGTTTATCAGCAGGGCGGTATCGACCTGGCCGAGCAGCTCGACATGGGCACGTTCGCTGGCGAGGTTAACGCTGACGCTCTTGACTCCCGGCACCCTGACCAGGGCTTTTTCGACGCGGCCTGCGCAAGAGGCGCACGTCATGCCGCTGATGTCCAGTTCCAGGCTGTGGGCAGGTACGCTGTAACCTGCCTGTTTCACGGCCTCGACCAATGCCGGCAAACTGTCCACAGGCGCCTCGATGCGGGCCTGTTCAGTGGCCAGATTGACGCTTACCGAACGCACGCCGGGTACTTTGGTCAGGGCTTTTTCCACACGCCCCGCGCAACTGGCGCAAGTCATACCATCAATAGGCAGATCGAATTGGGTGGGCACGAGCAATCCTCCTCAAGAAGTTATCTATCCATAGAATCGACCTTGACCCCATGGGAAGGTCAAGGGCTCTTGCTGTTCGTCAGGTTTTCCTTAGTGCTGCGCTCAATATTCCAGTTTCGCGGGCTTGAGGTACATGCCTTGCTTGCCAAGGGCGATACGGTATTTGCGCACGTCCCCGGCCTTCAGGGTGAATTGCTGCGCGGGCGGTACCAGCATGCCGGGCAAGCAACCGGGGGCTTGTCCGGGTAGAAGTTTGAGGCGGATATCAACGCTGGCCGCCGGCAAGTTGAAAGCCAGCGCTTGTTCCTGAAACAGTCGACCGGCCAGTTGATCATCGATGTACACACCGACCTCGCAGTTGGTCGGCACTTCAAGGCGCTCGCGGGAAATGATCAATACACCGTAGTCCTGATCGGCATTTACCCACAGCGGCAAACTGGCGAGACCCAAAAGGCTGACTAGGCTCAAAGCGGTCCGGCGCATGACTAAGTATCCTGTTTTATATCCCGAGGCTTGCAGCTTGGCCGAGCAGGGCATGGATTGCCAGTCAGCGCGTGAAACAACGGGCTTTACCTTGCCACGATGGAAAGGTTGAAGCTGTAGCCATATCTCAGACAGGAGGCGTGATCATGCAAACGTTCAAAGTAGAGGGTATGACCTGTGGCGGCTGTGTTGGCGCGGTGACCCGTGCGGTTCAGGCTGTGGATAAAGACGCGAAGGTCGAAGTGGATCTGGCGGGCAAAACCGTAAAGGTAGACAGCAAGGTGTCCCCTTTGCAGATTATTGATGTGATCACCAATGCAGGTTTTGAAGCGCGTACAGCGCATTGATATGCAGGTAATCACTAGATTGCGGGGTAGCGTTATTCCGACAAGGCCAAAGCGGTTTATTAGCTAGCTGGCTATCTTTATGTTCAAGTTCGGTATCCACGGCTAGACTATCGGGCTGCGCTAATTGCAGCCCGATCTGGATACCTGATGAACCTTCGAACAATCTTGATTCTTGGTGCCTTGAGCGCCTTCGGTCCCCTGGCGATCGATTTCTACCTGCCCGGCTTTCCGGCAATGGCACAAGCCTTTGCGACAGATGAAACTCAAATTCAACTCACTCTGGCGGTGTACTTCCTGGGCCTGTCTATCGGGCAACTGGCGTATGGACCTGTGGCAGACCGCTTTGGGCGGCGCGTGCCACTGCTGGTGGGTGTTGGCCTGTTCACGGTTGCATCGCTGGCGTGCGCTTTTGCCCCGACATTGGAGTGGCTGATTGGCGCGCGGTTTGTCCAGGCACTCGGCGGCTGTGCTGGCATGGTGCTCTCGCGGGCAATTGTCAGTGACAAATGCGATGCCGTGCAGTCGGCCAAAGTGTTTTCGCAGTTGATGTTGGTGATGGGCCTGGCGCCGATCCTGGCGCCGATGCTGGGCGGATTGCTGGTCAACCTGTATGGCTGGCAGTCGATTTTCCTGGTGTTGACGGTATTCAGTGCGTTGGCGGCAACAGCCGTAGCGCTGGGCCTGCCTGAAAGCCTGCCTGCCAACGTGCCGCGCCAGCCGCTGTCCGGCGCATTGCGTCAATACGGGCGGCTGCTCAAGGACCGCGAGTTCCTGGGGCATGCGCTGACCGGGGGGATTGCAATGGCCGGGATGTTTGCCTACATCGCAGGTTCGCCTTTCGTCTTTATCAAACTGTATGGCGTACCCGCCGAGCATTACGGATGGCTGTTTGGTACCAACGCAGCCGGTTTTATTCTGGTGGCGCAACTGAACGCCCGCCTGTTGGCCAAGCGTGGCCCGGCCTTTTTGCTGGCGCGCATGGTGTGGGTGTATCTGGCGGCCGGGCTGGTCTTGCTGGGTGTCAGCACCTTGCATACCGCGCAACTGTGGCCGTTACTGATCCCGTTGTTTATCTGTATCGCCAGTTTGGGCTGCATCATTCCCAATGCTTCGGCCTGCGCCATGAGCGGGCAGGGTGCCCGAGCCGGCAGTGCATCGGCGATGCTGGGTTGTCTGCAGTTCAGCGTAGCGGCGGGAGCGGCGTCATTGGTGGGAGTGTTGCACGATGGCAGCGCGATGCCGATGGCGATTGTCATCACCTTGTGCGGAGTGCTGGCGGTCGGGCTGGCGATGGCGACCCGGCGCCTCTACACCGCCCGGATCGCCGCCCAGCAGTCGATCTGATTCAGCCTGCCAAACGTGCAGGCAGGCTATGGGGGGCTTGCAGGCGAGATTGCAACGTGTCCACAAAGGCTCGGGCCTCGGACTCGCTGCGAAAATTGACGGATTGTTGGTCGATTTGAACCTGCCATTGGCAGTTACGGGATCTTGCTAACGCTCGTATCAGGATTTTCATGACTGGCCTCCTTCGGTTCGCAAAGGAGGCCAGTGTATGCCGAAATACTTGGGTAAATATGTCCGGGGTCAAGTCTCTGACTGACGGTTGAAAGTTGGCCGCATCAGTCCCGTGTCGCGTTAATCAGAACCCTTCGAGCACAATTTTGCCTTTGGATTTGCCGCTTTCAAGCAGCGTATGGGCGCGACGCAGGTTGGCGGCGTTGATGGTGCCGAAATGCTCGCCGACGGTGGTGCGCAGGATGCCTGCATCGATCAGGTCGGCGACCCGATTGAGCAAGTGATGCTGCTCGATCATGTCCGCGGTTTCGAACAGTGAGCGGGTGTACATGAACTCCCAGTGCAGTGACAGGCTCTTGCGCTTGAGCTTGGTAACGTCAAGCGCCTTGGGATCGTCAATCAGTGCCAGCTTGCCTTGAGGTGCCAGGGCTTCGACCAACTGATCCAGATGCTGGTCGGTCTGGGTCAGGCTGGCGACGTGGGTGACGGCATTGATGCCGTGGCGCTTGAGTTCCTCGCTCAGTGCCTGGCTATGGTCGACAACGATGTCGGCGCCCAGCTCGCGGACCCAGGCTTGGGTTTCGGGGCGCGATGCGCTGCCAATCACCTTGAGTGCGGTCAGTTTGCTGGCCAGTTGCGTGAGGATCGAGCCTACCCCGCCTGCTGCGCCGACAATCAGCAGGCTCTGCTGCTCATCATTTCCACCTTCGGCCACACCCAGTCGCTCAAACAACAGCTCCCATGCGGTGATGGCGGTCAGCGGCAGCGCGGCAGCCTGGGCAAAGTCGAGGCTTTTTGGCATGTGCCCCACAATTCGCTCATCGACCACATGGCGCTCGCTGTTGGCCCCGGCCCGGGCGATGGATCCGGCGTAAAACACCTTGTCGCCAACCTTGAACAGGCTGGCGTCACTGCCCACCGCCTTGACGACCCCGGCCACGTCCCACCCCAGAACTTTGGCAGCGTCGGCTTCTGGCTGGACGTTCTGGCGGACCTTGGTGTCCACCGGGTTGACGGAGATGGCTTTGACCTCGACCAGCAAGTCCCTTGGGCCGGCGACCGGCTCAGGCAATTCAATGTCTTGCAGGGCCAGCGGGTCTTGAATGGGCAGCGAATTGTAGTAAGCGACAGCTTTCATCGGAGATGTCCTGAAGAGGGGTAAGAATCTGGTAGTGATAATTCGCTATTTCGCAGCACGATAAAACCGGCTAAAAGAGCAGTCTCTTTCAATATTTTTTTGATAATGGCCGAGTGAACCCTGGATGCTGCGTTTTGATGATCTGCAATTGTTCGTTCGCGCGGCTGATTTGGGCAGCCTGTCGGCCGCCGCCCGAGTGATGGACATGTCGCCTGCGGTGGCCAGCGCGGCACTCAAGCGGATAGAGGTGCAACTGGGCGCTCGATTGCTGGCGCGCTCAACTCGCAGTTTGCGTCTGACGGCCGAAGGCGAAGGCTTTCTCGAATATGCCCGTACGGCATTGAGCAGTCTTGACGAAGGGCGGCGCTTGTTGGCGCGTGGGCAAGATCAAGTCAGCGGTGTGTTGCAGTTGTCGGCCCCTTCGGATTTCGGACGTAATCTGCTGCTGCCCTGGCTGGATGAGTTTCAACGTGAGCATCCGCAACTGACCGTGCGCCTGTTATTGGGCGACCGGATTGCCGATCTGTTTCGCCAGCCTGTGGACATCGCTTTGCGTTACGGCGAACCGGAAGACTCCAGCCTGGTGGCACTGCCAGTTGCCCCGGACAATCGGCGGGTCTTGTGTGCATCGCCCGACTACCTGGCGCGCAAGGGGGAACCGCGTCAGCTCGAACAACTGCTGCAACACAATTGCCTGTTGTACATGCTAGGCACGCGGGTCCACGACCATTGGCAATTCAATGATGGCAAGCGTGAACTGGGGCTGACCGTGACCGGCAATCGTTTTAGCGATGATGCTGACGTGGTGCGTTTGTGGGCAGTCGCCGGGGAGGGCATTGCCTGCAAGTCATGGCTGGATGTGGCGGGCGATGTGACTGCGGGCAGGCTCAGGGTGCTATTGCCTGAGTTGGTGTGCGAACGGGCGCCGCTCAATCTGCTGTGTGGTCATCGTGCACAGTTGAGCAAGCCGGTGCGTTTGTTGCGCGACATGCTCAGTGAGCGGTGTGCGGTGTTGAGCAAGTTGTACCCGGGAAAACAGTAAAACTGCTGTGGTACTGACGGTGATGCAGTTTCAGATGTCTGTGGGAGCGGGCAAGCCCGCTCCCACAGGGGGTGTTACGGCTTGACCAACCGTGCATCCAGGCCGTTTTGCGCCAGGCGTTTGGCCTGGTCCTGGGTCATGCCCAGGTCGGTGTACAGCGCGTGGAAGTTCTCGGTCATGTAACCGCCGAAGTAGGCCGGGTCATCGGAGTTGACCGTGACTTTCACGCCGCGCTCAAGCATGTCGAGAATGTTGTGCTGCGACATGTGATCAAACACGCAGAGCTTGGTGTTGGACAGCGGGCACACGGTCAACGGGATTTGCTCGTCGATAATGCGCTGCATCAAGCGTTCGTCTTCAATGGCGCGCACGCCGTGATCGATGCGCTGAATTTTCAGCAGATCGAGGGCTTCCCAGATGTACTCCGGTGGACCTTCTTCACCGGCGTGGGCGACAGTCAGGAAGCCTTCGTGGCGTGCCCGGTCGAATACGCGCTGGAACTTGCTGGGCGGGTGGCCCATTTCTGAACTGTCGAGACCAACGGCGACAAATGCATCGCGAAACGGCAGTGCCTGGTCGAGGGTTTTTTCTGCTTCTTCTTCGCTCAAATGGCGCAGGAAGCTCAGGATCAGGCCGCTGGTGATGCCCAGTTGCTGTTCGCCATCCTTGAGTGCGCTGGCAATGCCATTGAGCACGACTTCGAACGGAACACCACGGTCGGTGTGGGTTTGCGGGTCGAAGAACGGTTCGGTGTGAATGACGTTCTGTGCCTTGCAGCGCAACAGGTAGGCCCAGGTCAGGTCGTAGAAGTCCTGAGAGGTGCGCAGTACGTCGGCGCCTTTGTAGTAAAGGTCGAGGAATTCTTGCAGGTTGTTGAAGGCATACGCCTTGCGCAAGGTTTCAACGTCGTTCCAGGGCAAGGCGATTTTGTTGCGCTCTGCCAGCGAGAACAGCAACTCGGGCTCTAAAGAGCCCTCAAGGTGCATGTGCAGTTCAGCTTTCGGCAGGGCATTGAGCCAGTCATACATAAAAGTTTTTCTCATCAAATCGGGTGCAGATGGCGCCATTCTACAGGCGGGAGGCGACGTAACCCGTAAAAAACCTCCCGCCATTTGTCGCAGGCGGCTTACCAGGGAATCGTCTGGCCCTTGTAATCGATAAAGTGATGACCGCCTTTGCCGGCAAACGCCTTGACCTGATCGACCAGGCCGCGAGTGCTGGTCTGGACGTCAATGTCCGCGCCTTCGCCCCCCATATCGGTTTTCACCCAGCCCGGATGCATGGACAGCACGGTTGGGTTGTTGTCGCCCAGTTCGTAGCGCACAAACGTACTGGTCATAGAGTTGAGTGCAGCTTTGCTGGCCTTGTAGAGGGCCATCTCAGGGGCGTCAGGATGAGTGACGCTGCCGAGCACAGAACTCATAAAGGCCAGTACGCCACTGTCTTTACGGACCTTGCTGACAAACTCGCGGGCCAGATTGATCGGCGCCACGCTGTTGGTGAAAAACAGCTGCCCCACCTCGGCCAGCGTCGCGTTGCCCGACAGTTGATCGTCCGGGCCTTTGACACCGGCGTTCACAAACAGCAGGTCGAAGACCTCGTTGCTCAACGTGTTGCTCAATGCCTTGATGGCTTGCTGGCTGTCCATGTCCAGTCGCTCTATGCGAACTGGACCCAGGGCTTTCAGGGCTTCCGCTTTTTTGGGATCGCGAACAGTCGCAGTGACGGTCCAGCCATCAGCGAGCAACTCTTTGACCAGACCCAGGCCCAGGCCACGTGAAGCTCCGATGATCAGTGCATGTTTTGCCGTCATGAGTAGCGTCCTATAGAAAGGTGATAAGAGTTGGCTAAAAAGCGTACAAGTGCTTGAAACCTATGGTGTGCAAGGGTTGCAGCGCTATGTGCTCAGGTTATCCACAGGCGGGTGCACAGTGAATGTGGGCAACTATGGATGCAGGAAAGTAGCACTTTTACTCGTCAGCTTTGAAGGTGTGACGGTGCAGTAAAATTCTGCCGCGGCTGAGGTCAGCCAGTTGTTGCTGTGCAGGGGCAATCTGTTCCTCGGCCAGTGCCAGTTGCAGGTCAACGCCATTGGCGGTGAATGCTTCATCGATGATCAGGCCGTTCAGTTCGCAGATGCGCAGTTTGACCAGAGCAAGCTCACTGAAACTGCAGGCGCAGGAGAGGGCTACTCGACTGACTAGGGGCAGCTTTTCGGCACTTTGCAGGCATTTGTTAGCGCCACCGCCATAGGCGCGAGCCAGTCCGCCGGTGCCCAACTGAATTCCGCCATACCAGCGGATGACCAGCACCGCGACCTGGTCGCAGTCCTGGGCCTCAATGGCTGAGAGTATCGGGCGACCGGCTGTACCGCCTGGCTCGCCATCATCGCTGCTTCGGTATTGGTCCCCGAGCTTCCAGGCCCAGCAATTGTGCGACGCATCAAGATCGCTGTATTGCTCGATAAAATCGAAGGCTTGCTGGGCACTGGTGATGGGCGCAGCGAAAGTAATAAAGCGGCTTTTACGGATTTCTTCGCGGTATTCGCAAAGTCCCGTGAGGGTCGAAGGCATGTCGGTTCCAGGCTTAGACAGTGGGCGTCAGGCCGCAGCCTTTGAGAATGATACGAATCAGGTTGTCGCTAGCCGCTTGCATGTCCTGTTTGCTCAGGTGGGTGCGGCCTGATACGCGGCAAATCTGTGTCGAAAAATCAGCGTAATGCTGCGTACTGCCCCATAACAGGAAAATCAGGTGCACGGGATCCACCGGGTCCATTTTGCCCGCATCGATCCAGGCTTGAAACACGGCGGCCCGGCCTTGAAACCAGGCTCTGTAGTCTTGAGTGAAGTACTCGGTCAGGCAGGCGCCACCGCTGATGATTTCCATGGCAAATACACGGGAGGCCTGGGGCTGTCGGCGGGAAAACTCCATCTTGGCGCGGATGTACTGTGTCAGGGCTTTAGCGGGGTCGTCTTCAGCGGTCAGGGCATTAAAGGTGCTGTCCCACAACTCGATGATATTGCTGAGAACCGCGATATACAGGCCCAACTTGTTAGTGAAGTAATAGTGCAGGTTGGCCTTTGGCAGCCCGGCGCTGAGTGCGATGGCGTTCATGCTGGTGCCCTTGAAACCGTGGCGGGCAAACTCGTCCTCAGCGGCCTTGAGAATGGCCTCTTCGTTTTTTTGTCGAATGCGGCTGGGAGGCTTGCCATCGTGGGCGGGGACGTCAAAGGTCATAGGTGTTCCAGGCAATCTGTGTGGGAGCATTCTGCACCGTAGCGAGACTTTTCACGTTAACGCGTCGCCTCAAGGCTCTCAAGGAAACTTTCCAGTACAAGATGCGGGCGACGCCCCTTACGCGTGACGGATGCGAGGCTCAGATCGTAGAAGCGTGTTTTTGCCTTCAGCGCCCGTAACCGACCTTGCTGAACCCACAGGCTGGCGTAGTGATCGGGCAGATAACCGATGTAGCGTCCGGTCAAAATCAAAAAGGCCATGCCTTCGCGGTCCGACGCACTGGCGGTGCAGTTGAGCGCTTGGTAGTGAGCCTGAATATCGGAGGGCAGGCGAAAGGTGGGAGCGATGGCATCTTGATCATTAAGCCGCGCATCCGCCAATTGCCGGTCATCGACATAAAACAACGGATGGCCAACGGCGCAGTACAGCAAGGAGCGCTCGCTGTAGAGCGGTTGATATTCCAGCCCGGACAACGTGCTGGCCTGGGGCACGACGCCCACGTGCAGGCGCCCGTCGAGTACTCCCTGTTCCACCTCGTGGGGCGAAATCATGCGGATATGGATTTGCACATCCGGGCCGCGCTCTTTGAGTTGGGCCAGGGCATGGGTGATGCGCATATGGGGCAGGGTGACGAGGTTGTCTGTGAGGCCAATGGTCAGTTCGCCGCGCAAGTGCTGGTGCAGGCCGTTGACCTCTGTGCGAAAACTTTCAAGTGCCCCCAATAACTGTAGAGCCGACTGATAGACCTCTCGTCCTTCTTCTGTCAGCGAGAACCCCGCGCGACCACGCTGGCAAAGGCGCAAACCCAGGCGTTGCTCAAGGTCGCTCATTTGCTGACTGATGGCCGAGCGCCCGATACCCAGCACGGTCTCTGCCGCCGAGAACCCGCCGCACTCAACTACGCTGCGAAAAATGCGCAGCAATCGAATATCAAAGTCGCTGACCTGGGCCAGTGCATCGGGACGACGGCTGCTCATAGTTTAGTGCACGCCTAACTAAAGGTTAGAAGAGTTGGATTTCATCGACTTTATAGGCGTGGCAATTTAGGTGCAACAACGCTTTCAACATCCGACGCCGCTTTCGCCTTGCGAGGTTTTGCTGATGAACATGCCCGAGAATGCCGAATTGAACCTGACCAGCCAGCTCAAACTGGATGCTCACTGGATGCCTTACACCGCCAACCGTAACTTCCATCGCGATCCGCGTTTTATCGTGGCCGCTAAAGGCAGTTATCTGACGGACGATAAGGGTCGGCAAATCTACGATTCGCTGTCAGGTTTGTGGACTTGTGGCGCAGGGCATACCCGCACAGAAATCCAGGAAGCCGTTGCCAAGCAATTGGGCACCCTCGATTACTCCCCGGCGTTCCAGTACGGCCACCCACTGTCCTTCAAGTTGGCAGAAAAGATCACCGAACTGACACCGGGCAATCTCAATCACGTGTTCTTCACTGACTCGGGTTCGGAGTGTGCGGATACAGCGGTCAAAATGGTGCGTGCCTACTGGCGCCTGAAAGGTCAGTCGACCAAGACCAAAATGATTGGCCGTGCGCGTGGCTATCACGGTGTGAACATCGCCGGTACCAGCCTGGGTGGAGTGAACGGCAACCGTAAAATGTTTGGCCAGGCGATGATGGATGTCGATCACTTGCCGCACACACTGCTGGCAAGCAACGCGTTTTCTCGCGGCATGCCGGAGCTGGGCGGGATCGCCTTGGCTGATGAGTTGCTCAAGTTGATCGAACTGCACGATGCCTCGAACATTGCGGCGGTGTTTGTGGAGCCTATGGCCGGTTCGGCCGGTGTGCTGGTTCCGCCTCAGGGGTATCTGAAACGCCTGCGTGAAATCTGCGATCAGCACAACATACTGTTGGTGTTCGATGAGGTGATTACCGGGTTTGGTCGTACAGGTTCGATGTTCGGAGCTGACAGCTTCGGTGTAACGCCTGACTTGATGTGTATTGCCAAGCAAGTGACTAACGGTGCGATCCCTATGGGCGCCGTGATTGCCACCAGCGAGATTTATCACACATTCATGAATCAGCCGACGCCTGAGTATGCGGTTGAATTCCCTCATGGCTATACCTATTCGGCTCACCCTGTGGCCTGTGCTGCAGGCCTTGCAGCGCTCGATCTGCTGCAAAAAGAAAACCTGGTGCAGAGCGTGGCTGAAGTGGCACCGCATTTTGAGAACGCACTGCACGGTTTGAAGGGTGTGAAGAACGTCATTGATATCCGTAACTATGGTCTGGCGGGTGCAATTCAGATTGCACCGCGTGATGGCGATGCGATTGTGCGTCCGTTCGATGCTGCGATGAAGCTGTGGAAAGCCGGCTTCTACGTACGCTTTGGCGGTGACACCCTGCAGTTCGGGCCAACCTTCAACAGCAAGCCGCAAGACCTGGATCGTTTGTTCGATGCGGTCGGCGAAGCACTGAATCAGATCGACTGATCGCTTCTATATAGAAGCGACACTAATTGCACTCACCCAGGCGCGCAGCGCTCGCGCCTGTGGACAACTTTTCTGGAGTATTCATGAGCACCATTCAACACTTGATCAATGGCGAGTTGCTGAACGATTCCGGTCGCACCGCCGATGTGTTTAACCCGTCCACCGGTAAAGTGATTCATCAGGTTCCGTTGGCCAGTCGCGAGACAATTCAGCAAGCCATTGATGCGGCGAAAGCAGCCTTCCCGGCGTGGCGTAACACTCCGCCTGCCAAGCGTGCCCAGGTGATGTTCCGTTTCAAGCAATTGCTGGAGCAGAACGAAGCACGTATCTCCCAGTTGATCAGCGAAGAGCACGGCAAGACGCTGGAAGATGCTGCAGGTGAATTGAAGCGTGGGATCGAAAACGTTGAGTACGCCTGTTCAGCTCCTGAAATCCTGAAGGGTGAGTACAGCCGCAACGTAGGACCTAATATTGATGCCTGGTCGGATTTTCAGCCGCTGGGTGTGGTTGCAGGGATTACGCCTTTCAACTTCCCGGCCATGGTTCCTCTGTGGATGTATCCACTGGCGATCGTGTGCGGTAACTGCTTCATTCTGAAGCCGTCGGAGCGTGATCCAAGCTCGACACTGCTGATCGCCCAGTTGTTGCAGGAAGCTGGTCTGCCTAAAGGCGTCATGAACGTGGTTCACGGAGACAAGTCTGCCGTTGACGCATTGATCGAGGCGCCGGAAGTTAAAGCGTTGAGCTTTGTGGGTTCAACTCCGATTGCCGAGTACATCTATGCGGAAGGCACCAAGCGTGGCAAGCGCGTTCAGGCACTGGGCGGGGCGAAGAACCATGCGGTACTGATGCCGGATGCGGATCTTGATAACGCGGTCAGTGCACTGATGGGTGCCGCTTATGGTTCGTGCGGCGAACGCTGCATGGCTATTTCGGTAGCGGTGTGTGTGGGCGATCAAGTGGCAGATGCCCTGGTAGCCAAGCTGGTTCCACAAATCAAGGCGCTTAAAATCGGTGCGGGTACTTCCTGCGGTCTGGACATGGGGCCATTGGTTACAGGGCAGGCGCGTGACAAAGTGAGCGGTTATGTCGACGATGGCGTGGCGGCGGGTGCCGAGCTGGTGGTTGATGGTCGCGGCCTGAGCATTAAGGGTCACGAAGAAGGCTTCTTCCTGGGAGGTTGCCTGTTTGATCGCGTGACGCCTGAGATGCGTATCTATAAAGAAGAAATCTTCGGTCCGGTGTTGTGCATCGTGCGGGTCAAGAGCCTGGAAGAGGCAATGCAACTGATCAATGATCACGAGTACGGCAACGGCACCTGTATCTTCACTCGCGATGGCGAGGCGGCTCGCTTGTTCTGCGATGAAATTGAAGTCGGCATGGTGGGGGTGAACGTTCCGTTGCCTGTGCCGGTTGCCTATCACAGCTTCGGCGGCTGGAAGCGTTCGCTGTTTGGCGATTTGCATGCTTATGGCCCGGACGGTGTGCGCTTTTACACGCGTCGCAAGGCAATCACCCAGCGCTGGCCGCAGCGGGCCAGCCATGAGGCATCGCAGTTTGCCTTTCCGAGCCTGTAAGGCTGGCGGTAGCTCTATATAGAAGAAGAGAGGCCAGCCGTCAGGCTGGCCTCTGCTTTTAGGGGCTTTAAAGGTTATATGACAGAAATGTGAAACAAGTGCTTGACCCAGAATTGTGACGGCCTATAATGCGCCCACTTCCGGCGCAGTCGAAACGGAAAACTCCTTGAGTTTCAATGAGTTGGATTGGTTTTCGGCAGTGTCAGCTTCAAGTCATCGAAGCAGGAAATGAGGTGTTGACAGCAGCGTGTAACGCTGTAGAATTCGCCTCCCGCTAACGAGAGATCGAAAGCGCAAGTGGTTGATGTTACAGAGGAAACTTTGAAAACATCTTAAAATAACCGCTTGACAGTAACAGAGGCTGCTGTAGAATGCGCGCCTCGGTTCAGCGAAAGCTAAACCAACCGCTCTTTAACAACTGAATCAAGCAATTCGTGTGGGTGCTTGTGGAGTCAGACTGATAGTCAACAAGATTATCAGCATCACAAGTTACTCCGCGAGAAATCAAAGATGTAACCAACGATTGCTGAGCCAAGTTTAGGGTTTCTTAAAAACCCAAAGATGTTTGAACTGAAGAGTTTGATCATGGCTCAGATTGAACGCTGGCGGCAGGCCTAACACATGCAAGTCGAGCGGTAGAGAGAAGCTTGCTTCTCTTGAGAGCGGCGGACGGGTGAGTAATACCTAGGAATCTGCCTGATAGTGGGGGATAACGTTCGGAAACGGACGCTAATACCGCATACGTCCTACGGGAGAAAGCAGGGGACCTTCAGGCCTTGCGCTATCAGATGAGCCTAGGTCGGATTAGCTAGTTGGTGAGGTAATGGCTCACCAAGGCTACGATCCGTAACTGGTCTGAGAGGATGATCAGTCACACTGGAACTGAGACACGGTCCAGACTCCTACGGGAGGCAGCAGTGGGGAATATTGGACAATGGGCGAAAGCCTGATCCAGCCATGCCGCGTGTGTGAAGAAGGTCTTCGGATTGTAAAGCACTTTAAGTTGGGAGGAAGGGCATTAACCTAATACGTTAGTGTTTTGACGTTACCGACAGAATAAGCACCGGCTAACTCTGTGCCAGCAGCCGCGGTAATACAGAGGGTGCAAGCGTTAATCGGAATTACTGGGCGT